>JAITWT010000208.1 GCA_031285125.1 Burkholderiaceae bacterium
GGCGGTCTGCGGCGTTGCAACGCTGGCCCATAGCCGGGCTATGGGCTGCGCGCCGCGCCTTGCATCCCCTCCCGAAAAGGCCTCTGCGTGAGTCATTTGAGATCGTAAACAGGTTCTTAGGTGCGACGAGCAGTCAGCACAGGCTTATAGCTGTCCCAGCGTCTCCTGGTACAGCGCCAGCATGTCCGCTGAGAAACAGCAGAAGAGGGCCTCATCCAGCAGCGTATCGCCGATGGTTTGCGCGACGCTGGCGACTGCGATTTTCACGGCCCGTTCGGCGGGGAAGCGATAGACGCCGGTGGAAATGGCGGGAAAAGCGATCGTCCTGAATCCCTGTTGCGCGGCGATTTGCATGGCATTGCGGTAGCAAGCGGCCAGCCGTTCGTCCTCGTTGGCGTTGCCGCCGTGCCAGACCGGGCCAACGGTGTGGATGACGAAGCGCGCGGGCAGGCGATAGCCCCGGGTGAGCTTGGCTTGACCGGTCGGGCAGCCGCCCAGCGTCCGGCATTCGGCCAGCAATTCGGGGCCGGCCTGGCGGTGGATCGCGCCATCGACCCCGCCGCCGCCCAGCAGCGAACTGTTGGCGGCGTTGACGATGGCATCCACAGCGAGTGTGGTGATGTCGCCTGCCATGGCGCGCAGTTTGTGCGCAGAAGCGGTCATTCTTGTTCTCCCTCAAGGCGATCAAAATCAGGGGAAGCCAAGGCATTCTTCCCTTTTTTTTGACGCGCTTGTTTACGTTCTGCGCGTAGCGCATCCTTGGCGCGGCCTTCGGCCAGCCAGAGGGCGTATTCCTCGGGCGTTTCAAGCGTGATGCGACCCAGGACGCCGCCGCGGAAATCGTTGAGCACGATTTCCGCCGCCTTTTGCAGATTGACCTGCCCTCCGCCGAGCAACGTGCCGCGCTGGCGGCCGATGGCCTGGAGAATTTCCTCGGCGCGCCAGGCGCCGATGTCTTCCTGAAGTTTGAAGCGCGTCCGCACCTGTTGCGGGTAACGCCGGCGCAGCGTTTCGAGCAATTCCAGCGCCACCTCCTGCTCGTCGTAGGCGTTGCGTCCGACCGCGCCGCTGGCTGCGAGGTTGTAGCCGCTTTGTTCGACGATGATGCGCGGCCACAACATGCCGGGCGTGTCCCAGAGGTAGAAATCGTCGGCCAGCACGATGCGCTGTTCGAGCTTGGTGATGCCGGGCTCATCGCCGGTCGGGGCTTTGCGCCGGCCCGCCAGCGTGTTGATGAGGGTCGATTTGCCGACGTTGGGGATGCCGCAGATGAGCACGCGCATCGGCTTGCCCGCTTTGCCGCGGTGGGGCGCGAGCGCACGGCAGGCGGCGATCAGCGCGCGCGCGGGCGCGGCTTGGCTGGCGTCGAGCGCGATGGCGCGGGTGCGCTGCTGTGCGTTGTAGTGCGCCAGCCACTGCGCGGTGCAGGCCGGATCGGCCAAGTCCTGTTTGTTCAGCACCTTCAGGCCGGGCTTGCCGCCGGTGAGTTCGGCCAGCATGGGGTTGGCGCTCGATCCGGGCAGGCGCGCGTCCAGCAACTCGATCACGACATCGATCAGCGCGATACGCTGCGTCAGCGCCTTGCGCGTGGCGTGCATATGGCCTGGGAACCATTGGATCGGCATCGGTTGGACGGAAGTGAAATGAAGGGGTGGAAACGAATGGCTGCGCGGCCTGTGCGTTCAGTACGCTTGCTGCGGCAAGCGCCTGTTTTCATGGGGGCGCAAAGATCGGGCAGGGCAGAGTGTCAGCGCATTGACGCTCAGTATGCGGGTGCGGCGGCAGGCGCCAGAGGCTTTGCATCAGCAGTGGAGAAAAATACAGACCGTTCGACTAAACCGCAGTACACGCGGTCTGCACATGCAGGCACTCGGGCGATACGTAGATTTGGCGAAACGCCTCGAAAGGCATCGTATCGGCAGCCTCGGCGCGCGCCTGCTCGGCGATCGAATCGCTTGTGGCGCGTTCAAAGAATGCTTGATGCTCAGGCGACCAGGGTAGCGCGAGCAGATGCTGCATGGCGGCATCGGATTGTGCGCGCCCAAAGTTGAAGAACGAATGGCCGGGCATGTCCGCCAGCGCGCGCAATACGCGTGCTGAAGGCAAGGTTTCGGGCGCGGCCCAGGCTGCGCGCGCGGCGCGCAGTGCTTGGGCATGGGGCTGGGTGTGCGCGCGTGATGACCGATTGGATGGGCTCGGCTGCGAACCCAGGCGCTCCAGATGCGCATCCAGCATGGCGGCTATCGGCTCGCACTCGGCCAGAATCTCCTCACCCCATTGCGCCAATGTCACCTCGCGTCCGGCGCGCAGCAGCCGCAGACCTGGCTCGCGCCCGCGCGCGGCGCTCAGATGACGGTTGTGGCCAATTTCGGCGATTTCTTCGGGGGTATCCGGCGGGCTGTCGGTCAACAGACAATGCAGCAGGAACACATCGAGCAGATGCATCGTTTGCGTGCTGATGCCCACGGGCTCGAAAGGATCGAGGTCCATCAGCCGTATCTCGACATATTCAACGCCGCGCGCGCGCAGCGCGTGCAACTGACGCTCGCCGGGCAAGATCACGCGCTTGGGCCGAACCAAGCTGTAAAACTCGTTTTCGATTTGCAGCAAGCTGGTCGACAACTGGTTGTATGCGCCGCTGGCATTGCGAATGCCGATCGCTTCGTACGCGGGCCAGGGTCGCGTGAGCGCATCCTGTAGCGAGGCGACGTAACTTTCCAAATCGTTGTAGCTCACGCGCACAGAAGATTGGGCCTCGCTCTGATAGCCCAGCCGTCCCATGCGCAGCGAGGTGCCGTAGGGCGCATACATTGTGCTTTCGTTGAATTGCAGCAATTCATGCGAAAGCCCCCGCACGAAGCTTGCGCACACCGCGGGTGAAGCGCCGAACAGCACCAGCAGCAAAAAAGCATGACGCTGGAGGTTACGCAGCAGGCCAAAATAAGCCGCAGTGTCGAGCCCCGGCATCGACCAGTTGTAGTGAATGCCTGAAATCGTCTGCATCCGCCGTCCGTAACGGTGCGACAGCCCCATGCGATAGACGCTCTTGGAGCGGCCAATATTCGAGGAACCATAACGCCCGAGCGGAATCGCCTCATCCGCAGGCAAAGCACACGGCATGCTTGACACCCACAGGCGCTCGTCCTTCTCTTTCATCGTGCGATAAACGAATTGGTGAATGCGCGTGAGTTGATCCAGGCAGGACTGCGCATCGCCATGGACGCCGGTGATCAGCTCCAGTTGGGATTCGCTGAAGTCTGTCGTAATGTGCGGATGGGTGAGCGCTGAACCCAGTGCCGCCGGGTGGGGGGTTAAAGCCAACTGTCCATCGGCCCGTGTGCGCAAGCTCTCCTTCTCGACACCCCGCCGGATCCCCGCCAGCTGAGTGCCTGATAACGTGGCCAGACGTTCAGTCAATGTGCTCATGGTGTTCGAGTTTGTTTTTTAGATGGGGTGGTTGGAACTTAACACGCCTGACTAAGCCATGCCGGGGTACGGTTTAAGAAAATCTCCAAATAGGCTAACGCGAACGCTCGCACGGATTGCGTTTTTTTCATCATGACAACGCAGGTGCGGTGCGAAACCTTGTGTGGGATCCAGCCCGTACCGCAGCCCGGAGGTATGCTCGGCGCGGTCGCTGGGATAATCAGCGAATTTCACCCGGCGCAATCGGTTTTGTACCGTCCCTGTCTTGCAGCACAAGGGAAAAGCGCTGGCAGCTGAGGGCGCCCGCTGTTTAGTAACGCCCTTTGGCTTGCCGCCGTTGACCGCCAAGGATCGCCAAAGATCATCAAGTGGCGGCCCCCTGTATTCACCCATTCAGTCGTTTTATCTCAACAACATCATGGCCCAATACGTTTTTACCATGAACAAGGTCTCCAAGACCGTGCCGCCCAAGCGGCAGATCTTGAAAGACATTTCCCTGAGTTTCTTCCCCGGCGCCAAGATCGGTGTGCTCGGCCTGAACGGCTCGGGCAAATCCTCGCTGCTGAAGATCATGGCCGGCATCGACAAGGAGTTCGAAGGCGAGGCGTTGCCGATGCCGGGCCTGTCGGTTGGCCTCTTGCCGCAGGAGCCCAAACTCAACAACGACAACACCGTGCGCCAGGAAGTCGACGAGGCGATGAGCGAGGTCAACGCGGCCAAGGCACGGCTCGACGAGGTGTATGCCGCTTATGCGGAGGAGGGCGCCGATTTCGACGCGCTCGCGGCCGAACAGGCCCAGCTCGAAGCCGTGATCGCGGCGGCGGGCACCGAGTCGGAGCACCAGATCGAAATCGCCGCCGACGCGCTGCGCCTGCCGCCGTGGGATGCCCAAATCGGCCAGCTCTCAGGCGGTGAAAAGCGCCGCGTGGCGCTGTGCAAGCTGCTGCTTTCGAAGCCCGACATGCTGTTGCTGGACGAGCCGACCAACCACCTGGATGCCGAATCGGTCGAGTGGCTCGAAATCTTCCTGCAACGCTTTCCGGGCACGGTGGTGGCGATCACGCACGACCGCTACTTCCTGGACAACGCCGCCGAATGGATTCTGGAGCTCGACCGCGGCCGCGGCATCCCGTGGAAGGGCAACTACAGCTCCTGGCTCGAACAGAAGGAAGCGCGCCTGGAGGCCGAGCAAAAGGGCGAGGAAGCCCACGCCAAGGCGATGAAGAAAGAACTCGAATGGGTGCGCCAGAACGCCAAGGGGCGGCAAGCCAAGAGCAAGGCGCGCATTGCCCGCTTCGAGGAATTGAGCGATTACGAATACCAGAAGCGCAACGAGACGCAGGAAATTTTCATCCCGGTGGCCGATCGCCTGGGCAGCCAGGTGATCGAGTTCAAGAACGTCAGCAAGAGCTTCGGCGACCGGCTGTTGATCGATAACCTCAGCTTCAACATTCCGGCAGGCGCGATCGTCGGCATCATCGGCCCGAACGGCGCGGGTAAATCAACCCTGTTCAAGCTGATTGCCGGGCGCGAAACGCCCGACAGTGGCGAAGCCGTCGTCGGCCAAACCGTGAAAATGGCCTACGTCGATCAGTCACGCGATGTGCTTTCGGATAACAAGACGGTGTGGGAAGACGTCTCGGGCGGGCTGGACATCATCAACGTCGGCAAATTCCAGATGGCCAGCCGCGCCTATGTCGGGCGCTTCAACTTCAATGGGCAGGATCAGCAGAAGAAGGTCGGGATGCTTTCCGGCGGCGAACGCGGCCGGCTGCATCTGGCCAAGACGCTGATTACCGGCGGCAACGTGCTGCTGCTGGACGAGCCCAGCAACGATTTGGATGTGGAAACGCTGCGCGCGCTCGAAGATGCGCTGCTGGAATACGCGGGCACGGTGCTGGTGATCAGCCACGATCGCTGGTTTCTGGACCGCATCGCAACCCATATCTTGGCCGCCGAAGGGGATTCGCAGTGGTTTTTCTTTGACGGCAACTATCAGGAGTACGAGGCCGACAAGAAGCGCCGCCTGGGCGAAGAAGGCGCCAAGCCCAAGCGGATGCGTTTCAAGGCGTTGAAGTGATGCGGCTGTTGCCGACGCGCTACTGCGCCTGAGCCTGAGCCTGAGCCGGGAAAGTGTGGAAAGCGCGTGCCGTAGGCCGGGGTAGACCGGGTTATGGCTGCGCTTGACGCGGTTTTGCGGTCCGCTGGGCCGGGCGCGCCGGATTATTGATTCACACCTTTTGAACTTTTGACCGGTTCGGCGCCCGCTTTGCCGGGCGCTGGCGTGCATGGCGGAGCGTTCACGCGGGCTGTTCACGCACAGGCCTGAAACTTTAAAATCTATCTTTTGCGGAGCCTTCCCCATGCGCCTACTCGGCAACGCGCTGACCTTCGACGATGTGTTGTTGGTGCCAGCCTTCTCCCGCATCCTGCCCAAGGATGTCGATCTTTCCTCCCAACTGACCCGTCAAATCCGCCTGAATCTCCCGCTCGTATCGGCGGCGATGGATACCGTGACCGAGGCGCGGCTGGCCATCGTCATGGCGCAGGAAGGCGGCATCGGCATCGTGCACAAAAACCTGACCGC
>JAITWT010000230.1 GCA_031285125.1 Burkholderiaceae bacterium
GTCGCTCAGGTAGCGGTAACCGGTCAATTGCTGAAGCTCAGAACCTGTTTACGATCTCAAATGGCTCACGTTGGGCCGAAATCGGGCGATTGGGCATCCCAGTCGCTTGCATGGGCACAAAGCCCATGCGGCGCGCCATGGGCCACCCACTCATCCCGATTGCGGCCCAACGTGAGCCATTTGAGATCGTAAACAGGTTCTGAGCTTCAGCAATTGACCGGTTACCGCTACCTGAGCGACTAGGGCCTGTTCACACTATTTCCACAGACTGCGGAAATAGTGTGAACAGGCCCTAAATCACAGCAATTTTGGCGTGTATGACCAGAGGGCGGTTTTTGCTGAAACCGTGGTTGATGTGTGTCAACGCGGGCGGGAGGGCGAGGAAGAAAATGACGCGCTGGGGATTGCAGAAACTTAGGAGTACGGTTTTGATGGCTCGGGGGGGTGAGGGAACGGGTGGGCAGATCACCTTCGGAGCCGCTGCAACGGCGGAGCGGTCGTGCCAGATTGGAAACGAAAACCATGCCCCACCGAATCCGGATGAGCCGACGCGCTTAAATTGGCGCAGAGGGGGAATGTTTTTGCAGGCAAGACAATGACCTTGCAAGCGCCAAGGCTTATTTGGCGTTCTCTCTTGACCTTGCATTAGGATGGACAGGTTCGGCTCTTTAGGAGGTTTGGATGAAAAAAGCATCTCTTGGCACCCTGCTGGTATGCAGCGTGATTTTGGTTGCTTGCGGCAAACAGGACAGTCCTGCTCCAGCTGCTTCTTCTGCGCCTGCAACCCCTCCGGCACCCGCCGCGACTGCTGCACCTGCCGCCTCGGCTGCCCCGGCTGCCGCGTCACCAGAAACCTCATCCGCATCCGGATCGCCCGATGACAATGTTGTGGGTAAAAGCACCTACGGAAAAGTGTGCGTCTTATGTCACGGCGCCGGCATAGGCGGCGCACCGCTGATCGGTAACAAGGGGGATTGGGGGCCGCGCATCGCACAGGGCAAGGACGTGCTGTACAAACATGTACTTGAAGGCTTTACCGGTCAAAAAGGCACGATGCCGCCGCGCGGCGGCAGTAATTTGTCCGATGATGAAATCAAAGCCGGTGTGGACTACATGGTGGCGCGAGCGCAACAGGGGCACTAGCGCGGGATGAGCGCCATGTCACAGCTGCCGCCGCCGCATCGCCCTCAGCGTATCGACGCAGGGCGTCGGCGCTGCATGGGCGGCCTATCTTTGCTGGTTACGGGCCTGTTTTTGCGCCCGGCCCTGGCGGATCCGCGGGTGCAGCGCGCTTCGCGGTTGCTGATGGGGACGCAGGTTGATATCGTGGCACAGGGCGATTCGGCAGACCAGGCGGCCTCTGCGATCGCGGCCGCCTTTATTGAAATGGAGCGGCTTGAACGCATGATGAGCCGCTATCGTGCCGAGAGCCTCGTGACGGCCTTGCAATGGGCCGCTGGCCGCCGAGCGCTGACCGCCGAGCCCGAATTGTTCGCCATCTTAAAAATGGCGCGGAAAATTTCGGCAAGCAGTCACGGCGCATTTGATGTCACCGTGGGAGCGTTCTCCGGCTGGCGCTTCGATCCTGCGAATAAAAATATTCCGAGCCGCGCTGAATTGGAAAAAGCGCGCAATTTTGTCGATTACCGCCATTTGATTCTGGATGAAAAAAACAGCACGGCCTATTTGCAGCGGCCCGGCATGAAAATTGACCTGGGCGGTATCGCCAAGCTGCCGATTCTCCAGGCAGGCTTGCGCGTATTGGCGCAGCACGGCATACGCAATGCATTGCTCAACGGCGGGGGCGACGTGTTGGCCCAGGGTCAGCTGCAAGGGCGTGACTGGCGCGTCGGCATCCGCGATCCGCGTGCGCCCGAGCGGCTGGTTGGCGCGGTGGAATTGAGTAATGGCTGGGTCGCTTCGTCGGGTGACTATGAGCGTTATTTCTTGCGCAACGGCAAGCGCTACCACCACATCCTCGATCCCAAAACCGGCCAACCTACTCAGGGGCCGCATGGCGTCGCGTTGGTGGCGCGCGCGTTGGAATCGGTCAATGGCCTGGGCGCCGCTATCATGGTGGCCGGTGCGGCAACAGGGCGCCAGTGGCTGGCGCAGCGTCCCGAGGTCGATGCCCTGATCGTCGAGGCGGACCAAAGCCTCTGGCTTTCTCCCGGCATGGCACACCGCTTGCGCGCCTAATGGGGCTGTCTGGGGGGACGTCTGACCCCGGCGCGCTGAAAAGCCGGATCTGCACCGAAATCATCGGCGCACACGGCATACGGTCTGCGCACCAGGATCACATCTTCCTGTCGTGCAATGCCCCGCCGGTCAAATCGACCATGTCGGGCTTGACTTGGTTATAGCGCAGCACCTTGCCGCCCTCGCGTGCCGCGAAGGCGTTGGCGTCGGACACTTGGGCGAAGCTGGCAATGGTCGGCCCCATCGAGCCGTTGCGCTTGCTGCCCAGAACGTAAAAGCCCTTTCTGGCGTCGAACCAGTTGCCCCGGGGGCTGTCCCAGTCGGCCTTGCCCATATCCTGCACGAACACGGCCTGCACGGGCTTGACCTGCTCGGGTTTGAGCAGCATGCTGAACATTTCCACCGTGTCGCAGAACCAGTGCGGTTCAGGATCGCCCACGTAAAAAATCTGCGCCTTTGGCCCTGGATAGTCGGCCAGCAACATGCCATCGAGATCGCAGGCGCTGTGGGCGTCGATTTGATGGGGCGCGACCGCTCTGCCGGCTTTGTTGTCGCAGGCGCTCAGAGCGGCCGCGACGGCCACGAGGGCGAGTGCGAAAAGGGTGCGTCGATTGAGTTTCATGAACGGAACCTCCAACTGGCCAAGCCCAACGGCAGCACGATCCACGCCAGCATCACGCCACCCATGACCAGCGGGTTGGCCATGGCGGCGGGCATCAGCGTGGCCAGACCATAGAGGTTGCGCAGTTCGTCGAGCGAGAAAACATTGAGGATGCGAAAAACGTCGGTCGGATTGAGCAGCAGCAGCCAAGCCATTGCGTCACCGCCGATGTGCCCGCCGGTACCTACCAGCATACCCAGCAGCACCAGATCGAACACCAGCACGAAGCCGAACCATAGCGCGATGGCCAAGCCCGAGGCGCGCGTGCGCTCGCGGCTGAGCACCGACAGCAGCAGCGCCAGACTGAGAAACGCCAAGCCCAGCAGAACCGAACTGAGCACAAAGCCCAGGTAGTGATACAGCCCGTTCCAGCCGAATTGCATGTACAGCAGCACCGCCATCAGCGCGAAGCCTGCCGCGGTCGAGAGCGTGAGCGCGGCGGCCAACCCCAGGTATTTGCCCAGCAGCAGTTCCAGGCGCGTGATGGGCAGGGCCAGCAGCAGATCGAGCGAGCCGCGCTCGCGCTCGCCCACGATGGCATCGAAGCCGAGCAGCAGGGCAATCAAGGGCACCAGGTAAATCACCAGGCTGACCAGGCTGGCGATGACGAATTGGATCGAGTGCGGCCCCAGCGTGCCTTGCTGCGCGCCGCCGAAGTAGCTGATGACCAGCGAGAACACCGTGAATACCAGCGCCACCGCCAGCACCCAGCGGTTGCGGATGCGGTCGCGGAACTCTTTACCCGCCAGCGTGGCGATTTGCCGCCCTTCGATGCCGATCATCTTCAGCGTCCTATTCCAAAGAACAAATCCTCGAGCGTCGGCTCGCGGATGTCGAGATCACGCACGCGGCGGCCCAGCGCCATGACGATTGAGAGTGCGGCCATCTTGTGCGCACGCGGGCAGCGCAGCGTGAGCGAGGCGCCGTCAACGCTGGCCTCGCACTGCGCGCCTTGCAGGCCCGCCAAGGGCACGCGCAAATCCTCGGCCACGCCCGCTTCGGCGTGCAGCGTGAACACCAGCGGCAGGTCGATCTGCGCGCGCAACGCGGGCACACTGCCCAGCGCCTGGATGCGGCCTTCGACCATGATCGCCAGCCGGTCCACGCGCTGCTGCAACTCGGCCAGGATGTGCGAGGTGATGAGGATGGTGACGCCGCGCGCGCGCAGGCCCTCCAGCATCCCGTAGAAATCGCGGATCGCCGCGGGATCGAGGCCGTTGGTCGGCTCGTCCAGAAACAGCACGCGCGGCGCGCCCAGCAGCGCCTGCGCGAAACCCAGGCGCTGGCGCATCCCCTTGGAGTAGCCGCGCACGGGCCGGTCGGCCGCGGCCTCCAGCCCCACGCGCGCGAGCAGCGCCGCGGCGCCGTCGAGCGGCGCTTTCTTCAGCCGTGCGAAAAAGTGTAGCGTTTCCAGACCGCTCAAATTGTCATAAAGCACCAGGTTTTCGGGCAGATAGCCGATCTGGCGCCGCGCCGCGCGCGCCGCATGGCCCTGCACCGGGGCGCCCGCGACGCGGATGTCGCCCCCGGTGGCCGCGATCAAGCCCAGCATCATCTTGAACAGGGTGCTCTTGCCCGCGCCGTTGTGGCCGATCAGGCCGAACACTTCGCCACGCTCGACGCGCAGATCGACCCCATCGACCGCCCGTATCGGGCCGAAATGTTTGCGCGCGTCGCGCAGTTCGATGGCTGCTGCGTTTTCCATGGCTCAGGGCTCCGATTCCAGCTTCGTGATTTCCGGCGCCTTGGCCTGCCATTGGCGCCAGTCTTTGTGTGCGGGCCGCATGCGCGGATAGTTGTCCACCACGGTCGGCACGCGCAAGACCGGGAACTGCCGCCCCGCCAGGCGCAGCGCCTGCACGGCCGGACTGGCCAGCAGCAACTGGATGCTCGGGTATTTCCAGCTCAGGCGATCGACCACGTCGTTGGCCTCGTAGGGCAGATCGCCGACGCTGTCGCCGTTGGCGTCCCAGCCCAGGTAATTGCTCCAGTAGTTGCCTTGCTGGCGCTCTTTCTCGTTGTTGCCGCCCCAGGGCATGTCTTTCGCGCCAACATAGCGCACCTGTTCGCGGTTGTCGATGAAGTCGTTGCCCTGCACCACGTTGCGCGGTGAACCGGCCAGATGCACGCCGACCCAGTTGCCGACCACCAGATTGCCGCGCAGCGTGTTGTATTCGGCGTCGTAGATGAAAAACCCGCGCATGTTGTTGGCCACGATGTTGTTTTCCACCACCGAATCCTGCAAGGTGCGCAGCATGATGCCGTGGTCGCTGTTGCCCCAGGTGCGGTTGTTGCGCACGGTCTGCTCGCGCACCTCCATGAGCGCCAGACCGCCGCGATTGAGGTAGCTGTCGTTGCCTTCCCACAGGTTGTAGTAGGAGTTCATGTAATGCGTGCCGTAGCGGCTGTGGTGCATCTTGTTGTTCTGGAACACGGCATGGTGCGACACATCGACGTACAACGCATCGCGCACGAAGCTGATGTCGTTGCCGATGATGCGCGCGCCCCGCGTGTTGTACAGCTGGATGCCGTTGCCGCGCAGCGGCGAGAGGTAGTCGCGCTTGCCGGTGATGGTGTTGTTTTCGATGCGCACGTTGTCGGCCTTCTCGATCCACAGACCGAACAGGTTGTAGGTCAGGTCGCAGCGGCGGACCACGGCGCGGTGCGCGCCCGGCTGGATGTAAATGCCGGCGTTCTGATTCAACAGGCTGTCACCCGAATCGCGCACGATCAGCCCCTCAATACGCACATCGGTGGCCGTGACGCGAATCGTGTCACCGCGCTGACCGCCGCTGAGGGTGGGCCGCCCCGTGCCCGGCTGACCCCGCCCGCGCAGCGTGAGCGGCTTGGCCACCACGAGGTTGGCGCGGTACCAGCCCGGTTCGATTTCCAGCACATCGCCCGGCTGCGCCGCGTCCATCGCGGCCTGTATGGCCTGGCCCGGCTGCACGCGCAGCGTGGCGGCATAGCCGTTGATGAATATTGCGCACAAGCCCAGTGCGATCCAAATTCTCATGCGCCCAGCAACCCCAACGCCTTGAGTGCGAGGAACAGAATCGCGCCGATCAGCAGATTTTTGAACCCCACGTAGCAAATCATGTCCATCCAGTTGGCCTGGCGGTAGTGCGCCCGCCACCAGGGGCCCTCCTTGACATAGCAGCGGCCCGTGTGGCGGATCAGCACCTCATACAGGCTCCAGCCGAACCACCCGCCGATCACGGCCGCCGATGACAAGTGTCCCAGGGCCGCGAATATCCATATCAAGCTCACGGCGGCCGCCAGCGCCAGCCCGGCGATCGCCAAGGTCCGCCCCGCAGCCCAGCCTTGCCGGCTCCAAGGCCAGAGGTGGTCGCGCAATTCGCTGACCAGCCAGCGCAGGCCGCGCGTTTTGCTGTCATAGGGCGGTGTCGCGGGCGCGCTCATCATGCGCGGATCAGGCCCGTTGGCCATGCGCCCGGGCAGGGACACCGGCTGGATTGGGATGAAATAGCCATCGCGCCCGATGGGCGTGATTTCCAGCCCCTCATGCGCGCGGCGTTTGCGCTCCTTGGCCAGCGGCGGGCAGCCTCTGTCGTCGGTGTAGAGCACCAAGCAATCGAGGCAGTGCAGACACTCACGATGATCGATGCGGCCGGCCGCGTCGATGGCCTGCGAACCGCAGCCCGCCGCGCACGCTTTGCAGCTGTTGCAGTCGAGCTTGCGCGGCAACCCGAACCAGCGGAAGGTGGTCGGCATCGCCAGCGCCGCGCCCAGCGGACACAGGTATTTGCAGTAGGGGCGCTCGATGAACAGCGACAACCCCAGCAGCACGCCCACGAACAAGCCGTAGGGCCAGGGGCGATGCATGATGCCCACCAGGAAAGTGGTTTTGAAGGGTTCGACCTCGGCCAGCATTTCGGCGCGCACCATGTCGAACATCGACACCGCCAGCAGTCCGAAGAAGATGCCGTACTTGAGCCACTTGAGCCGGTCGTGCCAGACCTGCGGTAGTTGGCGCTGCCAGCGTTTGAGGCCGATCGCGCCACCGATTTTGTACAGCGCCTCGGACAGCAAACCGAAGGGGCACAGCCAGCCGCAGAACAGGCCGCGCCCAAATACGAACACGGTGATGATGATGAAGATCCAGAACAAAAAGATGAACGGATCGGTCAAAAACAGCGCCCAGGTCCACTGGAACAGCAGCGAATGGAACCAGGTGAGCACCTGCGTGATGGAGGGCTGCGCCATCGCGCCAAAACCGACGAACACGATGCTCAGCGCCCAGGCCGTGTATTTGAAAGCGTTGACCGGCCATTTGTTCTTGTGCGTGGAGCGGCGCGTGAGTCTGGCGCGCAGGGCATAGACCGCCGCCACGGCGGCCAGCAGCAGGGCGAACAGCACGATGCCCGCCGGGCGCGCCGCCCAGGCGCGCTTCCAGGGCGCGGCGTTTTCTTGCACCTTGGGCCGGCCGCCTTCGAGCAGCGAGGCTTCGAGCCAGTACGGCGCGTCAAAGTTGGTGAAGCTGCGCGCGCCCGTGGCCCGGTCGACCCGGTTGCCCAGGAACACCAGCTTCCACGGGTAGGCCGGCGAAAAGGCCGGCGAACGGATGATGAAAATGCCCGATTCGTTGAAGGCCGGCGCCCCCGCGGCGGCGATGCCGTAGAGGTTGAGGTAATCGAGATCGCGGAAGGTGAAGGAATCACTCTCCTGCTTGACCTGCACGCGGTCGTAAATGCCGCCGCGCACGAAGCCCGAACCTTTGAAGGACTCGACCCCGGCGGTGCGGATGATGAAGATCGGGTGGTCGGTGGGCTTGAGGCGTTCCTTCAGCGCTTGAGCGACCTGCTCGCCGAGCACGCTGCGCGCCAGATCGGGATGGCTCAAATCGCCGAACCACAATTCGATGAAGGGGCTCTCCGAATGCGGCAGGCCCACCTGTTCAGGCCTGACCCGCAGCCGCTGCACGCTGCCTTGCTTGACCAGCGCCGCCCAGTCGTAGCGCCGGCCGGTGAGCGCGAAGCGGGTGGGGGCGCGCTTGACCGGCGCGAGGATGCCCACCTGCCGCGCCACATTGGCGCCGGCGTAGGTGATGACCTGGTTCTGCGCGATCACGGTGACAGTGGCCCCCGAAATCGCATCGACGCCAATGATGTCCTCGTCGCTGCGGGACTGACCGACCTCGATCTTGTCCTTGACCGTCTTACCGACGTACTGCTGGTTGAACTGGATCAGCTTGGACTCGGGGATGCCCAGCAGCAAAATCGGCTCGGAGTGCTTGAGCACTTTGAAGCCCAGGTAGCGGCCCTGGGTGTCCATGCCGATCAGCGTGATCACGGGCTTACCGGAATAGCCCGGTGTGTCGGTGATGTCGGTGGACAGCATCACATAGCCCAGCAGCTTTTTCTTGCCGTTGGCATCGGCATCGCCATAGGCCTGCACGTAGGGCGGCTGACCCATGCGTTCGGAAAAACTCTTGGCACCCGGAAACACGTCCTGACACGGCGCCAGCGCGCACATGTTCTTGGCCGTACTCAGATCAGGCGGCAGCGCGGCCTCATAAGCGCCAGCGGCAAACGCCGGGCGCGTGCTGAAAAACAGCAGCAGGGAAAAAGCGATTCCCCAGGCCGCCAACCCGCGGTGACGGGGTGCCGCCGCCATCATCGGCTCCCGCAGGCCGGCACCGGCGTCACCCTCATCGCCCGGTGATTCAGGCTTGGACGATCATGCGGCTGCGCATCTCAAGGTGCAGCGCATGGCAGAAGTTCGTGCAATAGCACCAGTACACGCCGGGTTTCTCCACCTTGAAAGTCACCGACTTGGTTTCCAGCGGGTTGACGATGAACTGGATATTGTGAAAAGGAATCGCAAAACCGTGCGTCAAATCCTCGACCTTGTCCAAGTTGGTCAGAATCAGGGTCACTTCATCGCCTTTTTTGACGGTGAACTCACGCAGGCTGAAGGCCGGCGCCACCGAGGTGATCCGCACCGTGACCTTGTGCGGGTTCTTGGCATCGCGGAACACCCCCGAATCCTTCGCATCCTTGGTCGCCAGCGGGAATTCGTCCAGCGTATAAACCTGCTTGGGCTGCAGGATTTCGCGCTTGAAGATGATGAAGTCGTGCGGCTCGCTGCGGATCGAGTGATCGGCCACCAGCACCATCTTCTCGCCCGAAATATCGATCAGCTGCTCGTTCTCCGGGTGCAGCGGCCCCACCGGCAGGAAGCGGTCCTTGGCGAACTTGTTGCCCACGCCGAGCCATTTGCCATCGGCGGCGACGGTCTCGGACTGCGAGGCGTTCAGGTGGCCCGGCTGGTAATGCACGTCACAGCGATCGACCACATACTTGGAATTCTTGTCGCCCTTGTAGAACTTGATTGCGGCATCGATATTCCATTTGCAGACCTGGCTGTCCAGGAACAGCGTGGTGTAGGCATTGCCGCGACCGTCGAAAGCGGTGTGCAAGGGGCCCAGCCCCACTTCGGGCTCAGCGACGATGGCGCCATCGGGTTTTTCGAGCTTGCCGTCGAACCAGTCGAGCACCTTGGCCAGTTCGATCACCGTGCAGGTGGGCGAGAGCTTGCCCGAACAGACGAAATACTTCTGATCCGGGCTGGCGTTGACGCCGTGCGGGTTCTTGGGCACCGATACGTAGCAGGTCAGCGCCGTCTTGGGGTCGGCGTTGGCGGCTTTGGTGCCATCGACCACGGGCACCTTGGAATCGCCGACGGTCTTGAACTTGCCGTCCTTGACGGCCGCCTCGATGCGCGCCACGTTGAAGAACAGACAGGCGTCGCGCTCGGCGGACATCATGTCCTCGTACTTCAGGCCCATTTCGGTGTTGTATTGGTTGGTCGCCGCCAGCTTGCCGTCATACGATGTGGCCACGAGGTCGCAGTTGCCGTCGATCAACACCTGCCAGCGCACCTCCATACTCTCGGCATCCACGCAGGTGAAGATGGAGTGGTAATCCTTGCCTTCGGGATCGCCCACATGGTTGTTGGGCAAGGGCGTGCTGAACTCGCCGCCGCAGAACACGCGCGTGGTGTGGTTGATCTTCTCGTCCACCGGATCGCGCTTGTCCGGGAAGATGCCGTGAAAGCCCTGCACGTTGGGCAAATCGGTGATCTTGTCGCAGATCATGTAGTCCAGCCGCAGACGCGCCAGCCGGCAGTTGATCTTGTCGTTGATCCAGGCGTAGCGGCCGTCGTAGTTGCCGTTCTTGTACGAACCATGCACGTGGTGCGTATCGGCCACCGCGTAACGCAGGCTGCCATCGGGCTTGGTGCCCATGACGGCCTTGGATTCATTGGTGATGCCCCAGCCCACCAGCGGATCAGGCACGAAGCAGGGAATGCGGTGCAACTCGCGGCCCGAGGGCATGCCCAGCACGCGCACATCGCCCAGGTGCCCGCCGCTCCATAGGCCATAGTACTCGTCGAGCTGGCCTGGCTTGGGGCTTAACTGGCTTTCCTTGGACGCCCCGGCCTGCGGAGCCGAGGGAGGTGCCGCCGGTGCGGCCGCTGCATTTTTTTTGTCCTCGGTACAACCGGCCAGGCCCGCCAGACCCGCCAGCGCTGCAGCATTGACAAATTGACGGCGTCCCAAACCTTCGGGGGATACGCCGCATTCCTTTTTCTCCTTGCGCATGATGACATCCTTTCGGGAGGTGAGGATTTTTTGTCGTGGACGATTGATTGCTCTTGAATTCCACTACCACAAGCTCACAGAGTATCCTTGACTTGACTCAATAACAATTCGGTAAAGATGTAATAAAAAGTAAATTAAACGCCGTAAAAGTAGTGCCCCGCCATGGGCCATTGATGCCTTTGCCGGGCGCGCGGTGCCCGCCCGCACGCGCCTGCGCATCCACAGGCACAGGGTGCGCGGCATCGGGTTCTATGGCAAAGGACGGTTGTTGTCCGCGGCCGTTCGCTTTGGACGGCGCTGGACGGTGCAGTGCGGCGCTGGGCGCGCTCCGTTTCGTCGAATCAAGAAACTCGCGTGGGCTGCGCTTGCTTTCAGATCGTAAACAGGTTCTCAGCGCAAGCACTGCTGAAGGGGATGCGTCAAGAGCCGTCCTGGCCCTTGCCCCCAGTCTCCCCCAATCTCCCCCAATCTCCCAATAGGCTGAAATGAATTCAGCGCGCCTGGCAAATCTTGAGCATATTGGTGCCGCCTGGCGCGCCCATGGGTTCGCCGCAAGTGATGGCATACACGTCGTTCGCTTGGACGATGCCGCGCTCCTTGAGCAGCGCTTCGGCTTGCGCCAGTGCGGTATCGCGGTCGGCTGTGGCATCGATCAGCAGCGAACTCACATTGCGGTACAGCGCCATTCTGCGTTGCGTGGCCAGGCGCGTGGTCAGCGCATACATGGGGATATGCGCGCTGTGGCGGCTCATCCACAGGGGGGTGCAGCCCGAGTCGGTGAGTGCGACGATGGCCTTGGCGTCCAAGTGGTACGCGGTAAAGAGCGCGCCCATTGCGATGGCCTGGTCGATGCGCGCATAAGTCCGGTCGGTGAAGTCGGCGTCCAGCTCAAGGTCTTCGGCAATCTCGGCGGCTTCGCACACCCGGCTCATTTCCTGCACGGTTTGCAGCGGATAGCGCCCTGCCGCGGTTTCCGCGCTGAGCATCACAGCGTCGGTGCCATCGAGCACGGCATTGGCCACGTCGCTGACCTCCGCGCGCGTGGGCACCGGGTTGCTGATCATCGATTCCATCATCTGCGTGGCGGTGATCACCAGCTTGTCCATCTCGCGCGCCATGCGGATCATCTTCTTTTGCAGCGCGGGTACGGCGGCGTTGCCGACTTCGACCGCCAGATCGCCGCGCGCCACCATGATGCCGTCGCTGGCGCGCAGGATCTGTTCCAGGTGCGGAATCGCCTCGGCGCGCTCGATCTTGGCGATCAGCCCCGGCGCGTGGCCGCTGCCGCTGGCCGCCGCCGTACACAACTGGCGTGCCATGTCCATATCGGCGGCGTTCTTGGGAAAGCTCACGGCCACGTAATCGGCCTGGAAACTCATCGCGGTGCGGATGTCCTCCATATCCTTGGCCGTGAGCGCGGGCGCGCTCAAGCCGCCGCCTTCCTTGTTGATCCCCTTGTTGTTGGACAGTACACCGCCCAGGCGCACCAGCGTATGCACCGCCTCGCCCTTGACGGCCTGCACTTCGAGCACGATCAGGCCGTCATTGAGCAGCAGCCGGTCGCCCGCCTTCACATCGCGCGGCAGGTCTCTGTAATCGAGGCCGACGGCATTCTGGTCGCCCAGTTCGATGCGCGCCGCATCGAGGATGAAAGCCGCGCCCGGCTCCAGGTGCACCTTGTTTTGCGCGAACTTGCCGACGCGGATCTTCGGGCCTTGTAAGTCGGCCATGATGGCCACTTCCTGCCCCGCGCGGCGCGAGGCTTCGCGGACTCTGGCGGCGCGCTCGATATGGTCCTGCGCGCTGCCGTGACTGAAATTCAGGCGCATGACCGAGACCCTGTGCCGGATCATCTGCTCGATCATCTCGACGCTGTCGGACGCGGGTCCGAGCGTGGCGACGATCTTGGTGGCGTGGCGCGAGAGGCGTTTGGAATCCATGGGAGTCAACTCCTTGATGACGTGATTTTTCCAAAGAACGGAAAGGTGGGTGTGTTTACAGGCCCCGGCGTGCAGGCCCCATCTTTATTCCTGAGGCCGGATTGGAGGGGACGTGGGTGATCGGTCTTCAACGTTCAGAAGCGCACATGTGCGCAAATAAGCGCTCATGCGTGTTCGCGCTGCGCCCGATGGAGCGTATACGTGTCGATAGCGGCTTGTGCGCAAGGCCCCTGCGTAGACGGGGTTAAACACCCCCTCCTCAGTTCTCATCGGAAAGCTTGTTTCATTCCGCCTCGATGCGGGCCAAGGGGCTGTCCGCTTGGACATGATCGCCCGCTTGAGCCAGGCACACCAGGCGCCCGGCGCGGTGGGCCGTCACATGCATTTCCATTTTCATCGCTTCGAGCGTGGCGATGGTCTGCCCCGCTTCCACCGATTCACCCTCGCGCGCCTTCCACGCTTGCAAGGTGCCGCTGACAGGCGCGGGCACGGCGGCGGCGTCGCGCGATGGCGCTTGTGGCGTGGCGGGGGGCGGATCTGAAACGGACGGCCCGGCCGATCCGGCCCATCCGGCCAAGCCCGCCAGCAGCGCAGCAGGCATGCCGATCGCCACGCGCCGGCCGTCGATTTCGATCGCCATGCGCGTGAGCGTGGCATCGGGCGGCGGATCGGCGCGCAGCGCGGCGGCGAGGTCATGATTAAAGTCGGTTTCGATCCAGCGCGTGTGCACTTTGAAACCCTTGGCGCCGACGAAATCCGGGTGATCGAGCGCCGCGCGGTGAAACGGCAGCACGCTGGCCACGCCTTCGATGTGGAACTCGCGCAGCGCGCGGCGCGCGCGCGCCAGCGCTTGCGCGCGCGTGGCGCCGTGGACAATCAGCTTGGCCATCAGGGAATCGAAATGTTCCGGCACCACGCTGCCCGCCTGCACGCCGCTGTCGACTCGCACGCCCGGCCCGGCGGGCGCGTCAAAGCGCGTGATGCGCCCAGACATGGGCAGAAAGCCCCGGCCCGCGTCCTCGGCATTGATGCGCAATTCGATCGCGTGGCCGCGCGGCGCGGGCGTTTCACCGATCGACAGCGGCAGGCCATCGGCAATGCGCAACTGCTCGACCACCAGATCGATACCGGTGGTCTGCTCCGTCACGGGATGTTCGACTTGCAAGCGCGTGTTCACCTCCAGAAAAGCGATCGTGTCGCTGGCGCTATCGGCCCCCTTGCCGGTAGCCAGCAAAAACTCCACCGTGCCTGCGCCCACGTAGCCGGCCTGTTTGCAGATGGCGCGCGCGGCGGCGTGCACGCGCTCGCGTTGGGCCGCGCTCAAAAACGGCGCGGGCGACTCTTCCACCAGTTTCTGGTTGCGCCGTTGCAGCGAGCAATCGCGCGTCCCCAGCACCACGACATGACCATGCTGGTTGGCGATGACCTGCGCCTCGATGTGGCGCGGCCGGTCCAGGTATTGCTCGACGAAGCACTCACCGCGCCCGAATGCGGCGGTGGCTTCGCGCACGGCGGAGTCGTACAGCGCCTCGATTTCTTCCATCCGCCAAGCGATCTTCATGCCGCGTCCGCCGCCGCCGAAGGCGGCTTTGATGATGATCGGCAAACCATGCGCCCGGGCAAAGGCGAGGACTTCGCTCGCATCCTTGACCGGCCCCGGCGTGCCTGCGGCCATGGGCGCGCCGACCCGCAGGGCCAGTTCGCGCGCGCGCACCTTGTCGCCGAGCAGGGCAATGACCTGCGGCGGCGGGCCGATCCAGGTCAAACCGGCGTCGATCACCGCTTGCGCGAAAGCCGCGTTTTCCGACAGAAAACCGTAGCCGGGATGCACCGCGTCCGCCCCCGTGGCGCGCGCGGCGTCGATTAATTTGCCGATGTTCAGATACGTGTCGGCAGGCCGGTCGCCGCCCAGGCTGTAAGCCTCATTGGCCATGCGGGTGTGCAGCGCGTCGAAATCGCTATCGGCATACACGGCCACCGAGCGCACGCCGTAATCGGCACAGGCGCGCACGATGCGCACCGCAATTTCGCCGCGGTTGGCGATCAAAACTTTTTTCATGACAAGACAATGGGTTCAAAAGGACGAATCACGTTGAAGCGCAACCATGCCCCCACCGGGATTTGGCCCGCGCGATCGAAGTGATGCGGCGCGATGCACCCGATCACGGGATAGCCGCCGGTGAGCGGATGATCGGCCAGAAACAGCACCGGCTGGCCGTTCGAAGGCACCTGCAGGGCGCCGTGCGGCATCCCTTCGCTGGTCAATTCGCCGGCGATTGCGCGCGCCAGCGGCTGCGCGCCTTCAAGCCGCAGCCCGACGCGGTTCGATAGCGGCGTGACGCGCCAGCGCTGGCGCGCCAGCAGCGCCATGGCCTCGGGCGTGAACCAGTCGGCGCGCGGCCCCAGCATCAGGTCGAGCACGACTTCCTGCTGCGGCATGGGCAGGGCCGCATCGGGCGGCAAGGCCGCGGGCTGCACGATGCCGCCGCGCGCGAGCCGGCGCACCGGCAGCAGGTCGCCTGCGGCCAGCGGCGGCGGGCCGACGCGTGCCAGCGTATCGGTGGCGCGGCTGCCCAGGACCGGCGGCACGGCAAAACCGCCGCGCACGGCCAGATAACAGCGCACGCCAGCGCACGGCGGGCCGATGCTCAGCGTATCGCCGTCGTTCAAGGCCAGCGGCTGGTGGCGTGCAACGCGCCAGCGTGCGCCGCGGGCGGTGTTCAAGGTGAGCGGCGCATCGGCCCCCGTGACGGCGACCGCGGTCGCACCCACGCTGCGCAGCTGCAAGCCGCCGGCCACGGTTTCCAGCACCGCCTCGTCCCAGGGATTACCCACGAGCGTATTCGCCGCGCGCAACGCGCCCTGGTCGAGCGCGCCGGAGGCCGATACGCCTTGTGCCGCCTGGCCGGGGCGGCCCGCGTCTTGCAACAGCGTTTGCAGGCCCGGCGCAAGGATTTCCAGCGCCGCGCCCGCCGTAACACCCGTACCCGTGCGCTTGGGATAGACGAATGCGCTTTGCCTGGCAGGGGCCGCCTGCTGTAATGCAGCGCATTTTTCTGCCGGCAACGTGGCGATGTCGATGAAGCGCACGTGAAAGCCCGGCTGCAACAGCGCGGGCGGCTCGCGCCCCATGTCCCACAGCGTCAGCGGTGTGGTACCGATCAGCTGCCAGCCGCCGGGGCTGGCCTGCGGGTAGATGCCGGAAAAGCGCCCCGCCAAGCCCACCGATCCGGCCGGGATGCGCGCGCGCGGGCTGGTGCGGCGCGGCACATCGAAACTTGGGTGCCCGCCGGCCAGGTAGGCAAAGCCCGGCGCGAAGCCGGTAAAGGCCACGCTGTAGGTGCTGCCGGTGTGGCGGCGGATCACTTCTGCGGGCGTGATGTTCAGGAGGCGCGCGACTTCGGGCAGATCTTCGCCGTCGTAGCGCACCGGAATTTCGATCAGCGCGCCACCGCGTTGCACGCGCTCGTTCAAGTCGCGCCCGGCAATCGCCTGAATCAGGCGGGCCGTATCGCACACGCGCGGATCGAAGTGCAGCAGCAAGGTGCGCGCGGCGGGCACGATTTCGGTGATGCCTGCAATCGGCTCGCGTTCGAGCGCCGCGTGCAGCGCCAGCGCGCCATCGAGCCCGTCGAGTTCGACCAGCAGCGCGTTCAGTCCAGCGGGCAGGAAACGTTTCATGGTTTCATCGCCGCCTCGGCGAACGGCGCGATCCGCACGCCGGCTTGCGTCAACCGCTCGCGCAGCCGGCGCGCGATGGCCACGGCGCCGGGGCTGTCGCCATGCACGCAGATCGACTGCGCTTGCACGCGCACAGCGCCGCCATCCGCGGCTTGCAGCGCGCCCTCGCGCAGCCAGCGCAGCATGCGCTCGGCAATTTGATCGGCGTCGTGCAGCACCGCGCCGGGCGCGCGGCGCGAAACCAGCGCGCCCGCGGCGGTGTAAGCGCGGTCGGCGAACGCTTCACCGACCACGCGCAGCCCCTCGGCACGCGCCCAGCCGATCAGCGGCGAACCGGCCAGCGCCACCAGCGTCAGGGTGCTGTCCAGCGCGCCGATGGCCGCGATCACGTCGCGCGCCTGTCGTTCATCGTGCGCGATGGTGTTGTACAGCGCGCCATGCGGCTTGACGTAGCGTACCCGCGTGCCCGCCGCCGTGGCCAGCCCTTGCAGGGCGCCGATTTGATAAATCACGTCAGCCGCCAGATCACGGCTTTCCACGTCCATGGCGCGGCGGCCAAAGCCCAGCAGATCGCGGTAGGCCACATGCGCGCCCACCGCCACGCCGCGCGCGGCCGCGCACCGCAGCGTGTCCAGCACACCGGCCGGATCCCCCGCATGAAAGCCGCACGCCACGTTGGCGCTGCTGACGATGTCCAGCATCGCCGCGTCATCGCCCATGCGCCATGCGCCCAGGCTTTCGCCCAGGTCACTGTTCAGATCAATCATCAACTCCATAGGGCGCACTTTCAGCGGAACATCAGGAAATAAAGCAGAAATACATTGCACGCCAGCAGCGGCAAGGCGGTGGGAATCTGGGCGCGGATCACCGCGTTCTTGTCGATCTCCAGCAGCGCCGCGGGCACCAGGTTGAAGTTGGCCGCCATCGGCGTCAGCAGCGTGCCGCAGTAGCCGGAGAACATGCCGATGGCCGCCATCACCGCCGGATCGCCGTGATAGACGCCCACCAGAATCGGCACACCGACGCCGCCCGTCATCACGGGAAAGGCCGCAAAGCCGTTGCCCATGATGACCGTGAACAGGGCCATGCCCAGGACATACACCGCCACCGCGACGAAGCGGATGTCCATGTTGATGTAGGTCGTGCTCACGTGCGCCACGGCCTTGCCCACGCCCGCGTCGGAGAACACCAAGCCCAACATGCCGAGCATCTGCGGCAGCACCAGCGCCCAGCCCAGCGCGTCGGTCAGCCGGCGCGATTCGCGCAAGCCCTGCACGGGCGATTCACGCGTCAGCCCGCAGGCCAGCAACAGCGCCACCACGCAGCCCACGCCCAGGCTGATCAGCGTGACATTGGCCTGTTCGAGCAGCGGCACACCGTGCAGGCTCAACAACCCCCACCCGGCCAGCAGCGTCCCCATCATGGTGATGAGCGGAATCGCCAGCGCCGGGATAAACAACTTATTGCCCAGCCGTTTGGCGCTGGCGATGTAGTGCGCCGCCGCGCGCGGCGTGTGCGCGCCGGCACCGACGCGGCCCAACCCCGCGATCAGCGCCATCAGCACCGCCATGCCACCCACCCAGGTGGGCGGCATGCGCTCGCCCACCAGAAAGATGATGGCGTACAGCAGCCAGAACAGTGCGCTGGACCAGCGTTTGGGGTTGCTGCGATCGCGCGCCGTCAGCCACGCGGTGACAAGCAAAAGCGCGCCCGCCAGCCAGAACAGATGCGTCAGCGTGAGCGTCACGGTCAGGCTCCGTTGGCGCGATCGGCGGCGGCGGTGGTGTCGGCGGCGGTTGCGTTTTTGTGGGCAGCCAACGCACGCGCGAGCTGTTTGTCGAGCCGGCGCAAGCGCACCGCATGGATCACGAAGGCGCAAATCGCGGTCGGAATTCCCCACAGCGCCACATGGATCGGTGCCACCGTAATGCCCGCTTCTTTCAGGAAAGTCGTCATCAGCATGATCGCGCCGAAGGCCACGAAAATATCTTCGCCGAAAAACAGCCCGACGTTATCGGTTGCCGCGGAGAACGCGCGCAGCCGGGCGGTGATGGCCGCGGGCAGCTTGCCGTAGCGCGTTTCGGTGGCGCCTTCGACCATCGGCGCGAGCAGCGGGCGCACCATCTGCGGGTGCCCGCCCAGACTGGTCAGGCCGATCGCCGCGCTCAGCTGGCGCACGCCCAGGTAAATCGTCAGCAAGCGCCCGGCGGTGGCTGATTTGAAACGCCCGATCCAGTTCTGCGCGTGCTGGCGCAGACCGTGCCGCTCCAGCAACCCGATCACCGCCAGCGGCAACAGCAGGATGAGCGCCAAATTGCGCGTCTTGACGAACCCCGTGCCGATGGCGGCGAGGATTTTTTCAACCGGAAACCCCGCCGCCATTGCGGTGACGATGGCCGTGACGATGACCACCAGCATCGGATTGAAGCGCAGCACAAAGCCCGCAATGATGACGGCCACGCCGATCAGCGGCCACAGGTTGATAACGGTATGAGTCATGTTCAATCTCTACAAATCAGCGCGGTTGGCGTGCCGATGACGCACATTAATGACGCCCCTTCGAGCGCGGAACCTGCAAAGTTTGCGCCAAACGGCCGGGGCCGCGTCATCCGCGCGCGCCATAGCGCTGCCGGTAGGCTTGCACCTGTTCCTTGTAAGAGGCCAGCGCCGGATCGGCGCGCGCGCTTAAATAACGCAGCAAATCATCAAGATTGGCGATGGCGATGACTTCCATGTGCAACTGTTCGCGCACGTATTGAACGGCGCTGTAGGGGACATCGCGGCCCGCCTCGGTCGCCTTTTCCTGGCGGTCCAGCGCAATCGCCACCGCATGCGGCGTCGCGCCCGCGGCACGGATCAGGGCAATCGACTCGCGCACGGCCGTGCCCGCCGAGATCACGTCGTCGATGATCAGCACGCGCCCGCGCAGCGGCGCGCCGACGATGGCGCCGCCCTCGCCGTGGTCCTTGGCCTCCTTGCGGTTGTAGGCAAAGGGGACGTTGCGGCCGCGCCGCGCCAGTTCGGCGGCCACCGTCGCGCCCAGCGAAATGCCTTTGTAGGCGGGGCCGAAGATCATGTCGAACGCCACTTCGCTGGACAGCAGGCGCCGTGCATAGAATTGCGCCAGCCGCATCAGGCTCGCGCCGTCGTTGAACAGTCCCGCGTTGAAAAAATACGGACTCAGCCGCCCGGCCTTGGTCTGGAATTGTCCGAAGCGCAAGGCGCCTGTGTCGAGCGTGAATTGGACGAATTCTTGCGCCAGCGCCTGGTCCGGATCAGCATCAATCATTGGAAATTTCCTTGTTCAAACTCACCAGCCTCAATCTCAACGGCTTGCGTTCGGCCACGGCCAAAGGCCTGCCTGATTGGGTGGCACAGCTGGCGCCGGATTGTATTTGCGTGCAGGAAATCCGTGTTCAGCACGGCGATGTGGAAAAAGGCCGGTTCGAGCAGCTCGCCGGGCTGCAAGGCTACTTTCACTTCGCCGAAAAGAAGGGTTATGCCGGTACCGCGATTTACACCCGGCACGTCCCGAGCCAGGTGCGCATCGGCTGGGGCGACGCCGAATTCGACGCCGAGGGCCGCTATACCGAGCTGCGTTTTGACACGCCTGCGCGCAAATGCTCGATCATCAGCGTGTATTTTCCCAGCGGCTCATCGGGCCAGGAGCGGCAGGCGGCCAAGTACCGCTTCCTGGATCGCTTTTTCCCCTACCTGAAGGCGCTGGCGCGCGAGCGCGCATTCATCCTGTGCGGCGATATCAACATCGCGCACCAGGAGATCGACCTGAAGAACTGGAAAGGCAATGTGAAGAACAGCGGTTTTTTGCCCGAGGAGCGCGCCTGGATGAGCAAGCTGCTTGATGCGGGGGCGGCCGGCGGCGGTCTGATCGATATCTATCGCACGCTTTATCCAGACGCCACCGAGGCCTGCTACACCTGGTGGAGCAACCGCGGTCAGGCGTATGCGAAGAACGTGGGCTGGCGGCTGGATTACCACTTGGCGACGCCCGCGCTGGCGGCCGCCGCGCGCGCGGCGGCGATCGACAAAAGCCGGCGTCTGAGCGACCACGCGCCGATCACGGTGGATTACGACTTCACGCTCTAAGAACCTGTTTACGATCTCAAATGACTCACGCAGAGACCTTTTCGGGAGGGGATGCAAGGCGCAGCGCGCAGCCCATAGCCCGGCTATGGGCCAGCGTTGCAACGCCGCAGACCGCTCGAAAAGGCCTCTGCGTGAGCCATTTGAGATCGTAAACAGGTTCTAAGGCGGGGTGCGGGATCTGAGGCGGTGTATTTCCGCCCCCGTATCGGCGGCAGCCCCGCTCAGCCCAGACGCAAGCGCGCGGACTGCGCGTGCGCTTGCAAGCCCTCACCCTCCGCCAGCGTGGCGGCGATCGGGCCGAGCGCCTGTGCACCGGCCGCGCTCACTTCGATCAAGCTGCTGCGTTTTTGAAAATCGTAGACGCCCAGCGGGCTTGAAAAGCGCGCGGTGCCGCTGGTGGGCAGCACGTGGTTCGGGCCGGCGCAATAGTCGCCCAGGCTTTCGCTGGCGTAAGCGCCCAGAAAGAGGGCACCGGCGTGACGCAACAACGGCTCCCAACGGTGCGGTTCGCGGCTGCTGACTTCGAGGTGTTCGGGCGCGATGCGGTTGCTGATTTCGCACGCCTCCTCCATGCTGCGCGTGTGGATCAGTACCCCGCGCCCGTTGAGCGAGGCGGCAATGATTTCGCGGCGCGGCAATGTGGGCAGCAAGCGATCGATTTCAGCCTGCACGCGATCGATGTAGGCCGAATCGGGGCACAGCAGAATGCTTTGCGCGAGTTCGTCGTGTTCGGCTTGGCTGAACAAATCCATCGCCACCCAATCGGGCGGCGTACTGCCGTCGGCAAGCACCAGAATTTCGCTTGGGCCGGCAATCATATCGATGCCGACCGTGCCGAACACGCGGCGCTTGGCGGCGGCCACATAGGCGTTGCCGGGGCCGGTGATCTTGTCCACCGCGGGAATCGAAGCGGTGCCGTAAGCCAGCGCCGCGATGGCCTGCGCGCCACCGAGCGTGAAGGCGCGCGTCACGCCGGCCACGTGCGCGGCGGCCAGCACCAGCGGGTTGCGTGAGCCGCCCGGCGTCGGCACGACCATGATGATTTCGCCGACGCCGGCCACGTGGGCCGGAATCGCGTTCATCAGCACGCTTGATGGATAGGCCGCCTTGCCGCCCGGCACGTAGATGCCGACGCGGTCCAGCGGCGTGACCTTCTGGCCGAGCAGCGTGCCGTCGGCGTCGCGGTAGCTGACTGTTTCGCCGCCTTGTTTCTTTTGCCACGCGTGGAAACGCCGAATGCGCGCGGCGGCCTCTTGCAAGGCGGCGCGCTGCGCGGACGGCAAACCGTCGAAGGCCGCCTCGAGTTCAGGCGCTTTCAGCTCCAGCGCGGCCATGCCGGGAGCCGTCATGCCGTCAAAGCGCGCTGTGTATTCGAGCAGCGCCGCGTCGCCGCGCGCGCGTACGTCGGCCAGAATGGCTTTGACGCTCTGCTCGATCGCCTCGTCCTGTTGCGCGCTCCAGTGCAGCCTGGCCTGAAACCGCGCCTCAAAATCGGGGGCCGCACTGGACAGACGAACGGGGGCAGCGATCAATTTCATAGGTCTAAAGAGGGGATGATGGGGCCGGATACACACCGTGAGGGTCGAAGTCAGGCGCTATGGCCCTGACGGCTGAGGTGCGCACCCGGTTTTTGCGGAAAGACCCGGATGCAAATCACGATGAAAACCAGCAACGCCAGGGTGGCATAAAACCGGCTCAGATTCAGCCCGCCCATCGACAGCGGCTTGTCGAGGAAATCGCCGAGCGTGGCACCCAGCGGGCGCGTGAGGATGAACGCGGCCCAGAACAGACCCGCGCGGGATAGGCGCGTGCCCAACCACAAGGCCGCCACCACCGCCAGCGCGGCGATGAAGATCAGCGCGCTCCATTCATAACCGAGGCCCAGACCACGCAGGTCGCCGTCGGCCATGAAGTCGCCCAGCGCCGTCCCCAAGGTCTGCGAAAACAAAATCGTGACCCAGTAATATTTTTCGATGCGCGGCGAATCGACCGTCTCCACCGCCACCGTGCCGGCGCGCCAGTACCAGAGCGCCAG
Organism: Burkholderiaceae bacterium; assembly: GCA_031285125.1. Lineage (GTDB taxonomy): Bacteria > Pseudomonadota > Gammaproteobacteria > Burkholderiales > Burkholderiaceae_C > JAITWT01. The sequence continues at coordinate 22,251 of JAITWT010000230.1, forward strand.
CGAGAGCAGCAGCAGCGCGAACAGTGCGCTCATTCCGGTGAAATAGCCCGCGCCGAGCGAGCGATCGCAAAAATCCGCCAGCGTGGTCCCCAGCGTCGTGGTGGCCAGAATGGTGAACCAATAGAGATAAGGGTGGAATTTTTTGGCTGAAATCTGTGCCGCGACCGCCGCCATGAACACCAGCAAAAAAACCGCGCTGCCGGCCAGATAGCCCAGATTCAGCGACATCGTTACCCAGTCGCCGCCCGTCTCGCCCAGCGTCGTCGCCGCAATCTTGATGATCCAGAACCCGAGCGTGACGGCGGGTACCTTGCTGAGCGTTTTCGTGGCGGGATCGTTCATGACCTGTGCGCTGCTCAAGCACGGAGGGCGCGCTCGAAGGCATCGACGATGCGCCGGATCGCCTCGCGCTTGAGCTTGAGCGCGGCCTGATTGATGACCAGCCGCGCGCTGATATCCATGATGCGTTCGACCTCGACCAACTGGTTGGCCTTGAGCGTGTTGCCGGTCGAAACCAGATCGACGATCGCGTCGGCCAGCCCGGTCAGCGGCGCCAGTTCCATGCTGCCGTAGAGCTTGATGAGATCGACGTGCACGCCCTTGCCGGCGAAGAAATCGCGCGCCAGCCCGACGTACTTGGTCGCGACCTTCAGGCGCGAGCCTTGCTTGACGGCCGAGGCGTAGTCGTAATCGGCGCGCACCGCCACGCTCAGGCGGCAGGCCGCGATGCGCAGATCGAGCGGCTGGTACAGGCCCTGGTTGCCGTTTTCGAGCAGCACGTCGAGACCGGTCACGCCGAGGTCGGCGCCGCCGTACTGCACATAGGTCGGCACATCGGAGGCACGCACCAGCACCACGCGCACGTCGGCGCGCGTGGTGGGCAGGATGAGTTTGCGCGACGTTTCCGGGTCTTCGGTCACTTCGATGCCGGCGCCGGCCAGCAGCGGCATGGTTTCCTCGAAGATGCGGCCCTTGGAAAGCGCCAGGGTAATCATTGTGTCGTTTCCTTCACGCGTTCGATGTCCGCACCGAGCGCGCACAGTTTGTCTTCCATGCGGTCGTATCCGCGATCGAGGTGGTAGATGCGCTCGACTTGCGTCTGCCCTTGGGCCACCAGGCCGGCGATGACCAGGCTGGCCGAAGCGCGCAGGTCGGTCGCCATCACGCTCGCGCCCGAGAGGCGCGGCACCCCTTCGATCACGGCAACCTTGCCATCGATTTGGATTTTCGCACCCAGCCGCAGCAGTTCGTTGACGTGCATGAAGCGGTTCTCAAAGATGGTTTCGGTCACGGTGGAAATGCCCTCGGCGATGGCATCCAGCGTCATGAACTGCGCCTGCATATCGGTCGGGAAACCCGGGTATTCAGTGGTGCGGAAGGTTTGCGCCTTCAAGCGTCCGGTGCTGCTGATACGGATACCGTCTTCAAACGCTGCCACTGTCGCGCCCGCTTCGCGCAGTTTTTCGATCACCGCCTCAAGATGCTCGGCACGTCCATGACGCAACAGCACGTCGCCCCCCGTGGCGGCCACGGCGCACAGAAAGGTGCCGGCCTCGATACGGTCGGCCACCACGCGGTGCGCGCAGCCGTGCAATTGCTCGACCCCTTGGATGCGGATGCGGCGGGTCCCGTGGCCTTCGATCTGGGCGCCCATGGCAATCAGCATTTCGCCCAGATCGACGATTTCCGGCTCCTGCGCGGCGTTTTCCAGCACCGTCTCGCCCTGCGCGAGCGCGGCAGCCATCATCAAATTTTCGGTGCCGGTGACAGTCACCATATCGGTGGTAATGCGTGCACCGTGCAAACGCACGCGGCCAGCGGGCAGCGAAGCCACCATGTAGCCGTGATCGACCACAATCTGCGCCCCCATCGCCTGCAAGCCCTTGATGTGCTGATCCACCGGGCGCGAACCGATGGCGCAGCCCCCGGGCAGCGAAACGCGCGCATGCCTCATGCGCGCAACCAGCGGGCCGAGCGCGAGCACCGAGGCGCGCATGGCTTTGACCAGTTCGTAGGGCGCTTCGGGTTGATCAAGCGCGCTGGCGTCCAGGTGCACCACGCCTTGCGCATCGCGCTCGGCGGCCACGCCCATGTTACGCAGCAGCCGCAGCATCGTGGCGACATCTTGCAAATGCGGCACGTTGTCCAGCCGCACCGGCTCGCGCGTGAGCAGCGCGGCACACAGTTCGGGTAAGGCGGCGTTCTTGGCGCCGGAAATGGGAATTTCGCCGCGCAGCTTGCGCCCGCCGCGAATCAGAAGTTTGTCCATGAGGTATTTCGTTTGCCGTTTACGATTCAACGGCGCTGCTGGGTGGCCCATTCGGCGGGGGTGTACAGCTTCATCGACAGCGCATGCACTTCGTCGTTGTGCATCCGCGCGCCCAGCGTTTGATAGACGCGCTGGTGCCGTTGCACGGGCCGCAGCCCGTCGAATTGCGCCGAGACGAGGGTGGCAAACCAGTGCCGGCCATCGCCTTGGATCGCAATGTGCTCACACGGCAGTCCGGCAATGATGAGGGTTTCAAGTTCCTGGGCAGTCATAAAGATAACGATAGTCAGTTTCGAATCTTGTAGCCGATGCGCAGCAAATACACCGCCAGGGCACTCACCAGCAGCCACGCGCTGCCGACAATGCTCAGGCTCAGCCAGGGCGAAACGTCGCTGACACCGAAAAATCCATAGCGAAAACCGTCAATCATGTAGAAAAACGGATTCAGGTGGCTGATATGCCACCAGAACGGCGGCAGCGAGTTGATCGAATAGAACACGCCGGACAAAAAAGTCAGCGGCATGATCAGAAAGTTTTGGAACACCGCCATCTGGTCGAATTTTTCCGACCACAGTCCGGCGATCAGCCCAAGCGCGCCCAGCATGGCGGCGCCAAGCACGGCAAAGACGATGATCCACAGCGGCGCGACCACCTCCGGTATGGCAAAAAGCAGCGTCACGATGAAGACCCCCGCCCCAACGGCCAGCCCGCGCAACACCGAGGCGCCTACGTAGGCGGCAAACCAGCCCCAATGAGACAGCGGCGTGAGCAAAATGAACACCAGGTTGCCCATCATCTTGCTCTGAACCATGGAGGAGGAGCTGTTGGCGAAGGCGTTTTGCAACACGCTCATCATCACCAGGCCGGGGATCAAAAAAGCGATGTAAGGCACCGTTCCATAGACTTTCACGTGTTTGTCCAGGACATGGCCGAACACCATCAGATACAGGACTGAGGAGAGCACCGGCGCGGCAACCGTCTGAACGCCCACCTTCGAAAAACGCAGGACTTCCTTGGCCAGCAAAGCGTGCCAGCCGGTATACGCAAGCCTCATCGCAATCTTGCCCCCGCGAGCCAAAGCGCCGAGAACAGCGCCCCGGCGATGAGCAGGGAAATCACTTCAATCCAGAAAAACTTGGCAATCCAGGGGGCCCTGCGGTGGCGCTCTTTTTGCACCAAATACACCCAGTTCACTGGCGGCAAGACCAACCCCGTCACGGCCAACAGCACCGCTGTTTTTTTGTGTCCTTCCTCAAGCGCCAGACCGGCTGCGACGATCCAGGTAGAAATGAACAGCGTCGTCGTACAAATAATCAGCGAGGTGGCCACGCACACCTCGATCACCACAAACCAGAAACCAACAGTCATTACGCCACCTTGATAAATGCCGATGCGGGTTTATCGGCCATCAGGCCGATGAATACGTCTTCCAAATCGGCTTTGCGAATTTCCATATCTTCGAGCTCCAAGCCGGCTTCGCGCAAAACGGTCAGCGCACGCTCGACTTCATGGGCGTTCTGCGCGGGCACCTGCACGATACGCCCGGTCACACGCGCCTGCCGTGCGATCGCCTCGGGCAGCGCGCCATCGGTCTTGAAACGCAGCACAGTACTGGCGCCGGTGCGCAACAACGCGCTGGTGCGATCCATCGCAATCACACGGCCCTGCTTGAGCATGGCAATGCGTCCGCACAGCGCCTCGGCTTCTTCGAGGTAATGCGTGGTCAGCAGCACGGTACTGCCTTGCTTGTTGAGCTTGGCGATGAATTGCCACAGCGTCTGACGCAATTCGACATCGACACCGGCCGTCGGCTCGTCCAGCACGATCACCGGCGGCTTGTGCACCAGCGCTTGCGCCACCAGGACGCGACGCTTCATGCCGCCCGAAAGCTGGCGCATATTGGCCTCGGCCTTGTCGGTCAGGCCCAGACTGTGCAGCAGCTCATCGATCCAATCGTCGTTATCACGAATACCGAAATAGCCGGACTGGATGCGCAGCGCTTCGCGCACGTTGAAGAAAGGGTCGAACACCAGCTCCTGCGGCACCACGCCAAGCTGGCGGCGCGCCTGCATATACTGACGGCGCACGTCAAAACCGCGCACCTTCACCGTCCCGGCGCTGGGCCGCGTCAGCCCCGCCAGCACGCTAATCAAGGTCGTCTTGCCGGCCCCATTGGGCCCGAGCAGGCCGAAAAATTCGCCTTCTTCGATGTCGAAACACACATCGTCCAGCGCCCGCAGTCCTTCCTTGCCCTCAGCGCGCTGGCCGCGCGACGGCAGATAGACCTTTGCAACCGATTGAAAAGCGATGGCGGGCATGGCAAACCTATGATTCTACTGGGAAAGCTGGGGTGCTTGCAATGCGCGCGCCTGCGCGCTTTTGCGCCTGCATCATCCTTTTAATTCCATTTTCGGATCACGCCAGCACGCCAAGGCCAAGCGCTGACCGCGCTACAGCACCGCCAGCGAAGCCGGCAAAGTCATCCCCGTTTATTTGTCATTTGTTTTTCATCCCTCTGATAGGGAACCTCTGAACAACTCCTCCGCGCGTGGGCGCGCCCGGATTCGGGATGGGATGCAAGGCGCAAAGCGCAGCGATACCAAGTGGTGGTATCGCGAGCATTTGCAACGAAGCAGACCGCCCGAATACGGGATGCGACCGCCGCGTGGGCGTTGTTCAGAGGTTCCATAGGGCCATGGAATGCGCCTATTGGCTATTGGCTATTGGGCCTGCAGCCGCAAAAACTTCTGCCACAGCGTGTGGTGGTTTTCCACGTGCTGCGGGTTCACTGGAATACACGCCACCGGACAGATCAGCACGCACTGCGGCTGGTCAAAATGGCCCACGCATTCGGTACATTGCTGCGGGTCAATCACATAGACTTGCTCGCCCAGCGAGATCGCTCCGTTCGGGCATTGGGGTTCGCACACATCGCAATTGATGCACTCGGCGGTAATCATCAAGGCCATGCGCCAATTATTCCAATTTGGGTATCGACGATAGGACAATCAGGTTATATGCGGGGCTGCCAGCGCCCGCGTTCGTACTGCCCCGCCCTGCTTTGCTCCGTCCCAGCCTCGGCCTCGCCTGTTTCGCTTTCCATGAGCCTGTTCCTCCTCAAACGCCTGCTGACGCTGATCGCCACGCTGATGGGCGCCTCGGCCGTGATTTTTCTAGCGCTGGAAATTCTGCCGGGCAACGCCGCGCAAATGCTCATGGGGCCGGATGCGCCGCCCGAGGCGATCGCGGCGCTGGCGGTCAAACTCGGGCTGAACCAGCCGGCTTGGGCGCGTTATGGGCATTGGATCGCCGGTTTGCTGCGCGGCGATTTGGGCCTCAGCTACGCCTATGGCTTGCCAGTCATCGAGCTGGTGCGCGAGCGGCTGGCGCTGACCGTGCCGCTGGCGTTGCTGGCGATGGCGCTGTCCGCCGTGCTGGCGATGCTGGTGGGGGTGGGCGCCGCCGCGCGCCACGGCAAGTTCGGTGACGCCGCGCTGATGGGGCTGGCGCAAATCGGCATGGCGATTCCGAATTTCTGGTTTGCGATGCTGTTGATTGCGCTGTTTTCAGTGCACCTGCACTGGTTTTCGGCCGGGGGGTTTACCGGTTGGGAACAGGGACTGTGGCTGAGCTTGAAGGCGCTCCTGTTGCCCGCGCTATCGCTGGCGGTGGTACAGGGCGCCATTCTGGCGCGCATTACGCGCGCTTCAGCGCTCGAAGTCATGCGCGAGGATTTTGTGCGCACCGCGCGCGCCAAGGGCGTTTCCGAGCGCAAGGTGCTGTTCAAGCATGTGTTGCGCAACGCGCTGATTCCCGTGGTCACCGTCATGGGGATGCAGTTCGCCGAACTGCTGGCCGGCGCGATCGTGGTCGAGAATGTGTTTTACCTGCCCGGTTTGGGACGGCTGATCTTCGAGTCGATCGGCAACCGCGATTTAATTGTGGTGCGCAACTGTGTGATGTTGCTGGTGACGATGGTGGTACTGGTCAACTTCGCAATCGATGTGCTGTACGCCGTGATCGACCCGCGCATCAAAACCCGCGAACTTTGAACCTGAACACGGCGCCGCTTGGCCAACTTTCCCTGTATGCGTTCCGCTCCCTTGCATTCACCCTTGGCGTCGTTGGCCGCCGCGCCGATTGCGCGCAAAACGCCCGGCTTCTGGCGGCGCGCGCTGCGCCAGCGCAGTTTTGTGATCGGCGCGCTGCTGACCGCGCTGTTGCTGCTGATGGCGGCGCTGTCCTTCGTGTGGACGCCCGGCTCGCCCTACGAGATGGATCTGTCCCACAAACTTCAGCCGCCCAGCGCCGCGCACTGGCTGGGCACCGATGTGTTCGGCCGTGACATCGCCGCGCGCCTGATGGTCGGTGCGCGCGTTTCGATTTTGGTCGGCGTCATTGCCGTTGGCATCGGCTTGAGCGTGGGCGGCGCGCTGGGCCTGCTGGCAGGCATGCGGCGCGGCTGGGTGCGGGAAGTGGTCATGCGGCTGTCGGACTTCACCTTGGCCTTTCCGGCCCTGCTGTGCGCGATCATGATGACCGCGATACGCGGCCCCGGCATTGCCAATGCGATCGTGGCGATCGGCATCTACAACATCCCGATCTTTACCCGCGTCACCCGTGCCTCAGCCACCGTGGTCTGCACCCGCGAATACGTTGCCGCCGCGCGCGCCTGCGGCAAAGGAACGCTGGGGATCGCCTGGCAACACGTGCTGCCCAACATCTCCGCCGTGCTGATCGTGCAGGGGACGATTCGCTTCGCCATTGCGATTCTGGCCGAGGCCGCGCTGTCGTACCTCAACCTGGGCGTTCAACCCCCGCAACCTTCCTGGGGACGTATGTTGGCCGAGGCGCAAACGATGCTGTTCCAGGCCCCGATGCTGGCGCTCTACCCCGGTCTGGCCATCGTACTGGCGGTACTGGGGCTGAACCTGCTGGGCGATGGATTGCGCGATCTGCTCGACCCCCGGCTGGCGCGCCCAAGCGCGGTGCCGGCGGGCGCGTAGCGCTTTCACACGATAGATGAAAAGCTTACCGAAGACGCTGGGGTCAATATTCATGCGCTCCTCGCGCGGATAACCCGCGGGCAACCGCCGTTTTTTGGATGATGTAAGGTTCGCCCCTTTTCTTTTCCCCCAGGGCTTTTCCATGCTCAATCGCCGTACCCTCCTGACATCGTCTTTCGCTTCCTCGGCGCTCGCGGCCGTGGGAGGGTTGCCGCTGGCGCTGCCGCGCACGGCCTTGGCGCAGGGGAGAAAAGACACCCTCAATCTGGGGATCGTGCTGGAACCAACCAAGCTGGATCCGACGGCGGCGGCGGAATCCTCGATTGCCGAGGTGACGCTTTACAACATCTACGAAACGCTCACCAAGGTCCATGCCGATGGCAGCGTCTCCGCGCTGCTGGCCGAAAGCTGGCAGATTTCACCGGACTTGCGCACCTACACCTTCAAGCTGCGCAAGGGCGTCAAGTTCCATAACGGTGAGCCTTTCAGCGCGCACACGGTCAAGTTCGCGTTTGAGCGCGCCGGCGGCGACAAAAGCGCCAACAAGGACAAGCGCATCTTCGCCAATCTGGGTGTGCACGTGGTTGATCAAGACACCGTGGTTCTCGTCAACAAAGAGGTGGAGCCGAATCTGCTCTTTTTGCTGGGCCAAGCCACGGCCATCATGGTCGAACCCAAAAGCGCGGACAGTAACGCCGCACGGCCCATCGGCACCGGCCCCTATCAGCTCGAAAGCTGGCGCCGGGGCGCCTCGCTGACGCTGGCGCGTTGGAGTGCTTACCGCAACGCGAGTGCCATCCCGATTCGCCGCGCCGTTTTCAAAGTGATCGTTGATTCAGCCGCGCAAGTGACCTCGCTGCTGGCCGGTGATGTCGATGCCTTCGTGCGTGTCGATGCCGCGCGCAGCATGGCGCAGTTCAAGAACGATCCGCGCTTTCAGGTCATCATTGCCGGCTCGCGCGCCAAGACCCTCATGGCGATCAACAACCAGCGCAAGCCCTTCGATGACGTGCGCGTGCGCCGTGCGCTGTGCGCGGCGGTCAATCGCAAAGCGGTCATCGAAGGTGCGGCCGAGGGCTATGGCGTCGCCATCGGCAGCCACTACGTCTCCGGCGCACCGGGCTACATCGATACCACCGCCATCAACCCCTACGATCCAGCCAAAGCGCGTGCGCTGCTGCAGGAGGCCGGCATCAAGACCCCGCTGGCGCTGACGCTCACGCTGCCGCCCACGCCCTATGCCGCCAAAGGCGGTGAAGTGATCGCGGCAGAACTGGCCAAGGCGGGGATTCAGGCCCGGCTGGTGAATGTCGAGTGGGCGCAGTGGATGAGCAGTGTTTACATCAACCACAACTACGATCTGACTCTCATCTCCCATGTCGAGCCTTTCGACTTGGGCAACTGGGCCAAGCCGGGTTATTACTGGGGTTACCGCTCGAAGGATTTCGACGCGCTGTATGCACGCATCAAAACGGCCTCGGCCGAGCGAGAACGCCATCAACTGCTGGCCCAGGCACAGCGTCTGCTCGCCACCGACGCGGCGGCCTGCTTTCTGTATCAGCCGCAGTGGATCACGATCGCGGACAAACGCGTGCGCGGACTGTGGAAGGATATGCCGCTTTTCACCAACGACATATCCGCCCTCTCGTGGGCTTGATACTGGCTTTGAAAGCCGCGCCCTTTACGCGCCCTTCACGCACCCTTCACGCACCCCGATGCGCTTGGGCGATCAGGCTGTCAACGATCTGCAACATGCGCGCCTCGGTGCGGGCACGCTCGACGTCGATGTACCAGCGCCCGGCAACGCCGAGCGAGGGCACAGCCTGGACCTGATAGCCGTTGGTCAACTGGGTGGCCCGGCTGGCCTTGCTGGTGACCGTGAAGGAGTGGAAAATTTCAAGGAATTTCTTGCTGTCCAAGCCCGGTTGCCGCTTGACCCAGTCAATGATGGCTTTCTCGCCCACAATGCTCAGGTACCTGCTGCCCGGCGGCTGAACGGCCTGGAAGAATTTGTATTGAAATTCATTGGCCTTGCCCATGATTTCAAGGGTGTAGTACAGACGCTGCTTGGCGTTGAGGTCATTGCGGTCATTGCCGACAAAAGGCACCGGCACGCGGCGGAAGACCGCATAGGACGGCAGGGTTTTGAGCCAGTTTTCCAGTACCGGCTCGAACACAAAGCAGTGTGGACAGTTGTACGAGAAAAACTCAATCACCTCGACCTTGCCCGCAGGCGCATCCACAGGGACCTGACGGGGCAGCGGCTGGTAATCCGTATCCGCCTGGAAGGCCGGCGTCTGCGCACGCGCGCTACCGGCCAGCGGCAATAAGCCCAGGCCGAGCAGGCTGGAGACGATAGAAAAGTCACGACGGTTCATCATGGGAGATCCTCCTTGTCAAGGAATAGGGAGCGAATTTTTAATAGGGAGCGAACTTTTTGCCCCGGCTTGTTCAACGTTTTTTAAACCTAGAGACGGCAGTTAACCCCGCTCACCCAGAAGGTGAAGGTCCGCCAAGTAGCACAAGCCAATATTCATCCTGCTTCTATCAAGATAACAAAAGCTCAACTGCCGTTTCTAGGTTAAACGCCTGTGCAAAGTATGCGCGACCCGCGCAATGACCGCAGGCTGCGTCTTAAGAACCTGTTTACGATCTCAAATGGCTCACGTTGGGCCGCAATCGGGATGAGTGGGTGGCCCATGGCGCGCCGCATGGGCTGGTGCCCATGCA
>JAITWT010000231.1 GCA_031285125.1 Burkholderiaceae bacterium
CACGGCGTTGAGCCGCTCGGGCGCGGCACAAAACTGGGCGACCACGCCGCGTCATTAAGCTATGGCAGCGAAGGCACCATGCACGGTTTCCATTCCATCATGCTCAAGGATGAAAAAGGTGAACCCGCGCCGGTGTACTCGGTGGCCAGCGGGCTGGACTACCCCTCGGTCGGCCCCGAGCATGCCTGGCTGAAAACCATCGGACGCACCACGGTCGGCACGGCGAGCGATGAGGAAACGATCGATGCCTTTTTCCGCCTCTCGCGCCTCGAAGGCATCATCCCCGCGCTGGAGAGCGCGCACGCCGTGGCCTATGCCCTCAAGCTGGCCAAAGAGCGCACGACGCAGGACATTCTCATCAACCTGAGCGGGCGCGGCGACAAGGATATCGACTTCGTCATGGAGAAATACGGTCACTACGCGGACAAGGCCTATTGAACGCGTCTTTGTGCGCCATTTGTGCGCCGTGTGTACGCCGTTTGCCCACCGCCAAATAAAAAACCGCCTGCCGCGATTCGTCATTTAGGCGGGGTGCGGTGAGGCGCTATAAGCAGTCACCGTGCCCCAGGAACCCGTATTTCATCGCTGAACCCATGCATTGATTTGCTTCGACGGATGGGCAATGCCATATTCTGTTCAAACTGGATTGGGCTGCCGCAATCAGACGGGGCATGAAATTTAGGTTCCATGCGTGCTGTGTCTGAGAACCTGTTTACGATCCCGGCGCGGGCGTGCGGGTGCGGGGCTTGGGCGGTCTGCGGCGTTGCAACGCTTGCCCATAGCACGTGCTATGGGCTGCGGCTTGCGCCTTGCAGCCCATCCCAATCCGCATCCCGCACACCTCACGCCAGGATCGTAAACAGGTTCTGAGGCCGTCATGGTTTTCACCCCAAACCCGTTTCGCCGGCACACCGGCAAGGGATACGCATGAACCCCGCGAACCAGCGCGCCAGTCACGCGCGTGCACTCACCCCCGCGATGGCTGCGCTCGTCGAACGCATGGCGCGTGCCGCGCGCCCGCCGCTGTACACGCTGACGCCGCAACAGGCGCGTGTGGCCTATGAAAAAGGCGCCAACGTACTCGAAGTGCCCCAGCCTGCGCTCGATCGCGTGGAGGATTTACGCCTCCCCGCGCGCGACGGCTACGCGCTACCCGCGCGGTTGTATGCGCCTGCTGCCCCTGCCGCGCCTGCACAGGGGCGACAAGGAACACAAACATTACCGGCGCCGCAACAGACCCCGCTTCCTTGGCTGCTGTACCTGCATGGCGGCGGTTTCACTGTCGGCAGCATCGCTTCGCACGACACGTTGTGCCGCGTGCTTGCGGCGCAGGCGGGCTGTGCGGTGGTTTCGCTCGACTATCGGCTTGCACCCGAACACAAGTTTCCTGTGGCGGTTAACGATGCCTGGGATGCTTACGCCTACCTTGCGCAACGCGGCGCGGCTTTCGGCCTCGATCCATCGCGTATCGCGGTCGGCGGCGACAGCGCGGGCGGCACCTTGGCCGCGGTCACCGCGATTGCGGCCCGCGATGCCGCAATGCCATTGGCGTTGCAATGTCTGTTCTACCCCGGCACCGCGCCCAACAGTCATGCGCGCTCACATCACCGCCTGGCGCACGCCCCGGTGCTTGATGAGGCACTGATCGGCTGGTTTTTTCATCACTATTTGCGCAACGATGCGGACCGGCAGGACTGGCGCTTTGCGCCGCTGATGGCCGACGATCTCGAAGGTGTGGCGCCCGCCTGGATCGGTTTGGCCGAAATCGATCCGATGGTTGATGACGGTGTTGCTTATGCCGACCGTTTGCGCGCTGTGGGGGTGCCGGTCGATCTGGAGATTTACCGCGGGGTGACCCACGAATTCATCAAAATGGGCCGGGCCATTCCCGAGGCGCGGCAAGCCCAAGCTGACGCGGCGCGCGCCTTGCGCAAGGCATTCAAAATCGCAGAAAAATGATGCCTGCCGAACAGATCAACCCCGCCGAATGCTCCGCGATGAACGATAAACCCCATGGTTTGCTGCCCGGTGATTTCCGTTTTCTGCACCGCCTGCGTGTGCGCTGGGCCGAGGCCGGTGCGCAGAAAGCCGTTTGCAACGCGCATGACCTGATGTACTTTGATACCGCCATGATCGAGTACTGGCGTGCCTTGGCCGTGCCTTATGAATCGGGCCTGCGGCATTTGGGCGGTGATCTGTACGCGCGCAAGGTGATGGCGGAATTCGAAAGCCCGGCGCGTATCGATGATGATGATGTGTTCGATGTGGGCCTGCGCTGCGACCGTGTCGGCCGTTCGTCGATCGCTTTTGCGGCCGCGCTGTTCCGGGGCGGGAACCGGTTGGCGTCTTACGAAGTGGTCTATGGGTACACCACCCGCCCAGCGAGCTCAGCCTGCCCGCAAAAAGCCCAACCGGTCCCCGCTGCGTTGCGTGATCTGCTGTTGGGTTTCGAGGCCGGCGAAGCCGTCCGATCGGTTCATATGGGCGATTGGATCGCGCTGGGCGCGCAGGCCAGCGCACTGCGGCGCGCGGTGTTCGTCCAGGAGCAGGGCATTGCGCCGGAACTTGAATGGGACGCGCTCGACGCGCAATCGCTGCACGTGGTGGCGCGCAACCGGATCGGGCAGGTCATTGCCACCGGACGGCTGCTGCCTGCGGAGGCCGGCGGCGCTGTGGCGCGCATCGGCCGGATGGCTGTTGAGCACAGCTTGCGCGGCAGCGGCCACGGCGCGGCCGTGCTGCGCGCGCTCGAGGATGCGGCGTGCCGGCGCGGCCAGCGCGAGGTCTTGCTGCACGCGCAGCGCAGCGCCGAGGGCTTTTATCGCCGATTGGGCTATTCAGTGGCCGGCGCGCCTTTTGAGGAGGCCGGGATTGCGCACATCGAAATGCGGCGCATGTTGTAGCGGCGTTTTATGTTTTTTTGTGCCACGGCCTCAATGTGAATTCACGCATCACGCGAATTTTTCTATCGCCATGATCTGCCCGGCGGGCCGCTGATGACCGGTGAGAACACCCGCCCGCGCGGCACAGTCTGCGGTGGCGATGGGCGGCGATGAGGGGCGCGGTCAACTGCGGTTTTCAGGGGCAAAATCAAACATCATCGAGCAACGCATAAGGCAGCGGCTCGACGGTAAGCGCTACACCGCCCGGTGCGCCTGCGTGTAATGCGCTTCCCGCGGCGAGTGTTTCGATCCGCGCCGAAATGATTGCGGCCCAAGCCCCAGACAATGATCCCGCAGAAACCACCGATGAAGGCGCGGGTGCAGCCTGTACCACTTTGCCCGCGGGTTGTTCAGGGTCGCCGGCAGCAAACACATCCTGGCCGGCGGTGACCGGACCCGCCGCCCGCACGATGGCCGCGCGGCGTTTGAGGGCGCCGCGAAACTGGCTGCGCGCGACGACTTCCTGGCCGGGATAACAGCCCTTCTTGAAATTCACGCCGCCGACAGATTCGTAATTGAGCATCTGCGGGACGAAAGCGCCAGCGGCGGCGGCACTGAGCGTGGCGACGCCGCTGCGCACGTCGCTCCACGGCCAGTAAGCGGGGGGCAGGATGGGGCCTTGCGGCGCGGCTGTTTTTGCGCCGATCCATAGGGCACGTGCCACGCCATCGGCGGGGTAGAGTGAAACGGCCCAGCCGGCATTTGTATTTGTTCCCGCGCCCGCTGCGTTGCACTGGGTGACCTGCCAGGGCGCGGCTGCGGCGTCGAGACCGTTGCCGGCCAGCGCATGGCCCGCGATGCCGTACAACGCGAATTCGGCGCTTGCGTCGGTGATTTTGAGTTTGGCGCGCAGCACCGCCATGGACAGCCGCTTGAGTGTGGCCGCCAGTGCATCGGCGCTGCACACCAGCAAAACGGTTTCCGGTTCTGGACGGATGCCGATGAAGCTGGCCAGCATCCGGCCCTGCGGGTTGCACAGCGCGGCCAGCCGCGCATGGGCGGCGTCGAGCAGAGAAAAATCCTGCGTCAGTTGGCGATGGATGAACGCCGCGGCTTCGGGGCCTTCGGCGCGAATCAGGCCCAGTTCGCTCAGGGGCGTAATACCCTCAGGAGCGTTGAGGGCGTCCGGGGGCGGGGTGGTGGCAGTCATGGCTGAATTATCATGACCGGTTCGTTTCTGCGTAGCCTGAAGGGCTATGGCAAGGGAGACTCAAATGCTTCAGTGCTTGTACCGCGTTGGATCACTCAATTGGATCACTCAAAAATCCATGACTTGGGTGTCTGCGCGGGCGGCAATAGGGCAATAGGTTGACTCTCTTTTTTCTCTCTCTTTCTACTGCATTTTGTGCGACGTTTATTCCTGACTTTTTTCATCTGCGTGGTACTGGCCGTATTGGCCGCGCTCAGTGCGGGCGCTTATGCGTTGTGGTGGCTGAACCAGCCCCTGCCGATGAACAGCGCCAGCGCCGATTTATTGATTGATCCGGGCATGACGCCGCGCACCATCGCGCAAGCGGTCGCCGCAGCGGGTGTGCGGACCTCGCCTCAGCGCTTGTATTGGTGGTTTCGCCTTTCGGGCCGCAGCCGCCAGATGCGCGCGGGCAGCTATGAACTGGAGCGCGGTTTGACACCGAGGGCTTTGCTCGCGGTGCTGGTGCGTGGGCGCGAAGCCACGAACACGGTCGTGCTGGTCGAAGGCTGGAATTGGCGTCAGGTGCGCGCCGCGCTGGCCAAGGCCGAGCAGCTTAAACAGGAAAGCGCAAACGATACCGACTATGAATTGATGGCCCGGCTCGGCCGTCCGGACGCTGCACCTGAAGGGCGCTTTTTTCCCAACACCTACACCTATTCCAAAGGCTCGACCGACACCGCCTTGTTGCAACGCGCGATGCGTTTGATGGATCACGAGCTGGCCGCTGCCTGGGCTGCGCGCGACAGCGATTTGCCGCTGAAGTCCCCCGATGAGGCGTTGACGCTGGCCAGCATTGTTGAAAAAGAAACCGGGCGTGCACAAGACCGGTCCCAAGTGGCGGCGGTTTTCGTCAACCGCCTGCGCCTGGGGATGCCGCTGCAAACCGATCCGAGCGTGATCTACGGTATGGGAACGGCCTACGACGGCCATCTGCACAGACACGATCTGGAAACCGACACGCCCTGGAACACCTACACCCGCACCGGCCTGCCCCCCACGCCGATCGCCATGCCGGGGCGGGCATCGTTGCTGGCTGCCGTGCGGCCAGCAAGCAGTGATATGCTGTATTTTGTCTCGCGCGGCGATGGTTCGAGCCAGTTCAGCCGCACGCTGGGCGAGCACAACCGGGCGGTTAATCGCTATCAACGAGGAGTTCAGCGATGACGGCGGCGGCACCGGCGCAGCAAGCGCAGGAACAAACCATGGCGCCATTGCCCTTGCCATCGCCGGCGCGATCAACGCTGTTCCTGACCCTCGAAGGCATTGATGGCGCGGGCAAATCCAGCCATATCGAGGCGCTCGAAGCGCTGTTTCGTGCCCAAGGCCGTGCCGTGGTACGCACCCGCGAGCCCGGCGGCACACCGCTGGCCGAGACCTTACGCCATCTTGTGCTGGAACAGACCATGGATGCGCTGACCGAATCGCTGCTGATATTCGCCGCGCGGCGCGAGCACATCCAGCAAGTCATTGCGCCGGCGCTGGCGCGCGGCGCGGTGGTGATCTGCGACCGTTTCACCGATGCCACCTTTGCTTACCAGGGCGCCGGGCGCGGCTTTGATACCGCCGTGCTGCGCCAACTTGAACGGTGGGTGCAGGCGCGCTCTGAAGCCGACGTGAACGGGCCAAGGGCCGGCGAGGCTGAGGAGAGCGCTTTGCTGCAACCCGATCTGACGCTGTGGTTCGACCTCGCCCCCGAGGCCGCCGCCGCGCGCTTGGCCGGGACGCGTGTGCCCGACCGTTTCGAGGCGCAACCGGTCGAATTCTTCCGCCGCGTGAGCGCCGGTTATGCCGCGCGTGCCGCGCAGACGCGGCGCTTTGCCCGTATCGATGCGGGGCAGCCGCGCGATGTTGTTTGGGCGCAAATCGAGGCGACGTTGCGCGCGCGCGGGCTGATCGATTGCGCGGAGTAAGGGTTCGTTTATGCCGCGCCGCGCCATGCAACTGGCGCGCGCAGGGCTTACCGGCGCATTAGAACCTGTTTACGATCTCAAATGGCTCACGTTGGGCCGCAATAGGGATGAGTGGGTGGCCCACGGCGCGCCGCATGGGCTACATGCCCATGCAAGCGACTTGGCCGCCCAATCGCCCGATTTCGGCCCAACCCGAAGGGCAGAGGCCTTTTCGGGCGGTCTGCGGCGTTGCAACGCTGGCCCATAGCCAGGCTATGGGCTGCGCGCTGCGCCTTGCATCCCCTCCCGAAAAGGCCTCTGCGTGAGCCATTTGAGATCGTAAACAGGTTCTTAGAAGCGGTGAACTGTACCCATCATCCACGACGATGGGTAACCCGCCACCGTGCCGCAGAAACGCGGGCCCGCCCAGTCCACGCAACCCTTCCGCACGCACTCACTGATCCGTCCGCCCCTGCACCCCTTGGACCAGCCAATCCATGTGCAGGATTTGCGCATCACCAAGGGCATGGCCAGGCGCGATACGCATCTGCCCCATGTTGTCATACACCGGCACAGCGCCCGCTTTGAAGGGGATGAGCCGGCCCGCGGCAATATCACGCGCACGTTCGCGCACCTCATCGCGGACCGCTTGCGGCACTTTGGGGCCAAAGTCGTCAACCTGGATCATGCCCTCACGGATACCGCCCCAGACCTGACCGCTTTTCCAGGTGCCCTCGAGCACGGCACGCGCACGGGCGATATCGTAGGCCGCCCATTCGTGGCGTACCGCCAGCAGTTGTGCGTCCGGCGCGACCTTGCGCATATCCGAGTGGTAGGCAATGGCAAGCTTGCCGCGCGCCTGCGCAGCCGCTATGGCGGCGGCGGAGCCGGTGTGAAAGGCAATCACATCCGCGCCCTGATCAAACAGCGTCATGGCCGCGTCGCGCTCACGCGGCGGATCGAACCAGGCATCGAGCCAGACGACTTTGACCCGCGCTTTCGGATCGACCGAACGCATGCCCAGCGTGAAAGCGTTGATGCCCTGCACCACTTCGGGGATCGGAAAACCCGCCACATAGCCGGCGATATGGGTCTTGCTCATGCGCGCAGCGGCGATACCCGCAAGGTAGCGGCCTTCGTAATAGCGCGCATTGGCGATGGCCACATTGGGCGCGGTCTTGTAGCCGGTGATCGACTCGAACTTGACCTGCGGGAACTCGCGCGCGACTTTGCGCGTGGGTTCCATATAGCCAAAGCTGGGCGTGAAGATCAGGCCGCAGCCCTGACGGGCGAAATCACGAATCACGCGCTCGGCATCGGGCCCCTCGGCCACGTTCTCTGCATAGAGGGTCTGTACGCGATCGCCGAGTGCTGCCTGGAGCGCCTGACGCGCAAGTTCATGCTGATGCACCCAGCCGGTATCGGCCATCGGAGCGACATAGACGAAACAGACTTTGAGCGGCGCAGCCGCATGCGCCGGAAGGCCCAGCAAAGCCAGTGGGAAAAAAGCGAAGGCCAGCGCCGCCCGCAAAAAACCGGCCACAGCGTGACCCGCGAGGTTTTTATACATGGTTTTCCTCTACATGGCCCCGGCACGATGCAATGAATGCGAATAAAAAACGCGCTACAACCGGGGCATCTGTAGCGCGTGGCGGCCGATTGTACTTTCCCGCCTAAAACATGGCCCGTTCAACCTCAAAACGACTGCTGGACACACCACCGAAAACAGAACCGGGAGTAGATCGCACGGCCCGTTCAACCTCAAAACGGCTGCTGGACACACCCGTCCATACCGTGACCGGCGCGTACCCCGCAAGGGCGCGCAAAGGCGGCATGACACGGGCCCTAAACCAGCCTTCAGCGCAAAGAGGCATTTGGCATTCCCGCGTCCGTGTGACACCATTACCCTTTTTTCCTCGCGCCGATACGGTACGCATACGATATGCATCGCCATCGGCATCTCATCCTTTTGCCACAAAAGTGAAGTCCTTATGCAACGTCGCAATCTTCTGAAAACTTTTTCCTTGTTCGCCGCAGGCGCGGTACTGACGGCCTCATCCCTGGCGCATGCCAGCGACAAGGCGATCCGGGTTGGCACGGTATCCGGCCCGGATGCGCAGGTCTGGCAGGTCGTGCAAAAAATCGCTAAAGAAAAACAGGGGTTAAACGTCAAAGTCATCGAATTCGGCGACTATGTGCAGCCCAACGCAGCGCTGGATGCGGGCGATCTCGACGCCAACAGCTTTCAGCACCAGCCCTACTTCGACAGCCAGATCAAACAGCGCGGCTACAAACTCGTCAGCGTGGGATTGACCTACATCTCGCCGATGGGCGCGTACTCCAAGAAATACAAGTCACTCAAGGATTTACCGCAAAGCGCAAAGGTGGCGGTACCCAATGACCCGTCCAACGAAAACCGCGCGCTGCTGCTGTTGCAGGCGCAAGGCCTGATCAAGCTCAAGGCGGGTTCGAGCACGGGGGGGAACAACGCGACCGTGCTCGACATCGTGGCGAACCCCAAGAAACTCAAGATCACCGAGCTCGACGCCGCCCAACTGCCGCGCACACTCAGCGACGTGGATGCCGCCATCATCAACACCAACTACGCGCTCCCCGCCGGCCTGCAGCCGCTCAAAGACGCTATTGCGCTGGAAGACCTCCACAGCCCCTACGCCAACATCATTGCCGTGCGTGCGCGCGACAAAGATCAACCGTGGGTAAAAAAATTGGTCGCCGCCTACCAGTCGCCTGAGGTCAAGGCCTATATCGCCAAAGAATTCAAGGGCGCGATGATGGCGTCGTTCTAATAACGTGCCCCGGACCCGCGCTGGGCACAGTGCATCAAAGATGACGGGGTGCCCAGCTTTTTAATCCCGGCGCATGAAATCACCTTCCCTTCGCACCTATCGTGATATTGCTGCGGCCCTGCTGTGCAATTCGCACTTTCTTTTTCTAGTCTATACAAATTAAATACAAAGCAGAGTATTCATAAGATTAGAATAAATATATTATTCTATTCATCACTGCTCTACCGATTTTGCAAGAAAATAAATGTGTGCACATGCCACTGGTTACGCTCGCGCGCGGCGCGCAGTACTCGCCACCATAGTTCTTTGTTATAGAGAATAATAGAATGACTTCATGCTGTTTCGCATAAGTCTAATGGCGCAGGCTACAGACCACCGGGTGGCCCCCAGAATTGCAAGGTTTACACCCCTTGCAGTGCTACTTGCGGCCCTTGCACTGACCTCGCCCGCGACGGCCCAATTCGTTTTTCCGAGCGACCTGACATGGGCCGTCTCTGCTGGCAGGCACCTAGTCAATAAGGTCGAACTCAACATCGGTTGGACACAGCAACGCCCTCTGTGGCAAGGCGAAGACTGGCACTTGCGCTTGCGACATGAATTTGTTCTGGGCCGGTGGCATGTGCCCGCGGCGCAGGACATTACAGAAGTGGGCTATTCACCGGTGTTCCGGTTGGAAAACGTCAGCGCAGAGGACACATCCGTCCCCCATGCCTTCTTCTTCATCGAAGGCTCGGTTGGCGCGCGCCTTTTGTCGCACACACGGCTCACGCCCAATCTCACGCTATCGACCGCATTCCAGTTCGCCGATATGGCCGGGGCAGGCGTACAGTGGGAGGATCCGGACAGCGGCGCCGTGCAAACCTTGGGGCTGCGTCTTCAGCATCAATCCAACGCCGATATCAAAAAGCCCAATCCAGGCATTAACTTCGTGACGGTGTATTACCGCTTTGCGTTTTGAGCCATTTTATACCGCGCGATCGGCCCTGATCGTCAATAAATTTCTTGCGCAGCGGCTGTGAAATAACCCCTTGCTTGTCGCTGAAGGCTTATACGGGCAGCGCTCTGGTTATGCGCCCCTCGACTTGCAAAAGTGGAGATGGAAAGCGGGTGTATGTTCTGGATGCCTTAAAAGCATCTTGCATCCACAAGCATGGATAAATCGCAGGCATATCGCTTCGATGTTGAACCTAAAAACGGGTCGTCGAACACGCTTGCCGGTGCTGCGCGATCTGAACAAGATCGAACAGGCCGAGGGCCGCCGTGTGATTCGCAAGGTCGTCAACATTTCCTCGATCGCGGGCCTCCTGGGCATGACGCAGACGTTGTTGCTGCCTAGAGCAGTTTTGGTTGAAATGTGCACAACTCTTCCTGCAAGTGCTGTCATTACGAGCGTAGCGAAGCAATCCAGTTCACAGCACACTGGATTGCTTCGCCTTCGGCTCGCAATGACGAAAATCATTGAAAATTTGTAATCGACTAAACAAAAGATGCTCTAGACGGGCGTGCGGACGTGTGGCACGGCGACTTCTGCCGCCGCTTCTGCTACTTAAAAGATAAAAGGTAAACGGTGAAAATCACCGCAGCTGCCGAAGGCTCGAATCGACCCGCGTATCCGCGCCCTATGCACAGTCCTTAGAACCTGTTTACGATCTCAAATGGCCCACGCAGAGACCTTTTCGGGAGGGGATGCAAGGCGCAGCGCGCAGCCCATAGCCCGGCTATGGGCCAGCGTTGCAACGCCGCAGACCGCCCGAAAAGGCCTCTGCCCTTC
>JAITWT010000090.1 GCA_031285125.1 Burkholderiaceae bacterium
CCGCCGCTCATTTCCTCGATGCTCAGTTTGCCATCGCGCGCCTTGGCGCCGAACTCGGCAATCTTTTTCTCGATGTCGGCAAAGTTCATCTGATCGGCGTTGCGCAGGATCGGCACCACCAGGCCGCGCGGCGAGCCGACGGCAATGCCGATGTCGAAGTAGCCGTGATAGACCACGTCGTTGCCGTCAATGGAAGCGTTGATGGCCGGGTATTTTTTGAGCGCGTGCACCGCCGCTTTGACGAAAAAGCTCATGAAGCCGAGCTTGACGCCGTGCTCCTTCTCGAAGCGCTCCTGGAAGCGCTTGCGCATTTCCATCACCGGTGCCATGTTGACCTCGTTGAAGGTGGTCAAGATGGCGTTGGTGGACTGCGATTGCAGCAGCCGCTCGGCGATGCGCGCGCGCAACCGGCTCATCGGCACGCGCTGCTCGGGGCGCCCACCCAGATCGGGCTGCGCCACCGGCGCGGCCACTTGCGGCAACGCGGGCCGCGCCGCCGGCATCGGAATCGCGCTGCTGGTTTGGACGCCAACTCCGGCCGCCACAGCGGCCAGCACGTCGCCCTTGGTCACGCGGCCATCTTTGCCGCTGCCCGCGACCTGTGCGGCACTCAGGTTGTGGTCGGCCAGCAGCTTGGCGGCAGCGGGCATGGCCACATCGGCCTTGCTGCCACTTGCAACGGCTGGGGTCTGCGCAGCGGCGGCTGAGGCTGGCGCAGCAGCGGGGGCCTGCGCACCCGCCGCCGCTTCGGTGTCGATGCGCGCAAGCAATTGCTCGGTCACCACGGTAGCGCCGTCGCCTTGCAGGATTTCGCTCAGCACGCCTGTTGCGGGGGCAGGCACTTCCAGCACCACCTTGTCGGTTTCGACTTCGATGAGCACTTCATCGGCCTTGACGGCCTCGCCGGGCTGTTTCTTCCAGTTCAACAGCGTGGCTTCGCTGATGGACTCGGACAGTTGGGGAACTTTGACTTCAATGATCGCCATGATTGATCTTTCGCTATGAATCTTGCGTTGCGCGTTGAGCGTGCGAAACACGGCCTGTGAGACACCGTTCCCACGCTAAACGCTGGATACCAAAGGGCTCAGCTTATTTTTTGTGAGGCTGCGCTCTTGAACCGGCCAAAGGCGGCCTCCAGCAGCGCCTTGAGCTGTTCCTGGTGCAGGTGTGCATAACCCACCGCAGGCGCGGCGGATGCAGCGCGCCCGGCGTAGCCGAGCTTTTGCCCTTCGAGCATGCTCTCGCGGATGGAGTGCTGCACGAAGAACCAGGCACCCTGGTTTTGCGGCTCGTCCTGCACCCAGAGCACTTCGGTGGCTTTGGGATAGCGCTTGAGCTCCGCCGCGAACGCCTTGTGCGGGAAGGGATAGAGCTGCTCCACACGCACGATGGCGACATCCTCGCGCCCATCCTCGGCACGCTTTTTGGCCAGGTCGTAATACACCCGCCCGGAACAGGCCAGCACGCGCTTGACCTTGTCGGCCTTCAGACCGGCCTGATCGGTGATGACGGTGCGAAACGCCCCGCCGGTGAATTCCGACACGGGCGAGGCCGCGTCCTTGTGGCGCAGCAGCGATTTGGGGCTGAGCACGATCAAGGGCTTGCGCAGCGGACGGACGAGTTGGCGGCGCAGCAAATGGAAGATCTGGCTGGCCGTGGATGGCTGCGTGACCTGGATGTTGGTTTCGGCCGAGAGCTGCAAAAAGCGCTCCAGCCGCGCTGAGGAATGCTCTGCGCCCTGGCCCTCGTAGCCGTGCGGCAGCAGCAGCGTCAACCCGTTGGCGGTGCCCCACTTGGCTTCGCCGGCGGCGATGAACTGGTCGATCACCGATTGCGCGACGTTGGCGAAATCGCCGAACTGCGCCTCCCAGATCACCAGCGTGTTGGGCGCATTGGTGGCGTAGCCGTACTCGAAGCCGAGCACCGCTTCTTCCGACAGGATCGAGTCGATCACCGTGAAGGAGGCTTGCTTGTCGCTGACGTTTTGCAGCGGGATGTAGATGCCGGTGTCCCACTTTTCGCGCTTCTGGTCATGCAGCACGGCGTGGCGATGCGTGAAAGTACCGCGCCCGCAGTCCTCGCCCGACAGGCGCACCGGGTAACCGGCGGCCACCAGCGTGGCATAGGCCATGTGTTCGCCCATGCCCCAATCGACGTTGATTTCGCCCCGGCCCATCGCCGCGCGGTCATCGAGCACCTTGCGCACCAGCGGATGCGGCGTGAAACCTTCAGGCACGGTGGTAATGCGCTCGGCCAGACGCTGCCACTGCGCCAGCGGAATGGCCGTTTCTGCCGCGTCGGTCCACTTCTGGCCGACAAACGGCGACCAATCAACCGCGTGTTGACTTTTGAAATCCGTGAGCACCTGGTTCGATGACAGACGTCCCGCATCCATGTCGGCGCGATAGGCCGCCACCATCTGATCCGGACCGTCCGCTTCCAGAACACTCTGCGTCACCAGCTTGTCGCCGTAGAGCTTGCGGGTACCGGGGTGCTTGCCGATCTTGGCGTACATCAACGGCTGCGTGAGCGCTGGCGTGTCCTGTTCGTTGTGGCCGAGCTTGCGAAAGCACACGATGTCCACCGCCACGTCGCGGCCAAAGGTCTGGCGGTATTCCAGCGCCAACTGCATACACATCACCACGGCCTCCGGATCGTCGCCGTTGACGTGCAGCACCGGCGCGCCGATCATCTTGACCACGTCGGTGCAGTACAGCGTGGAGCGGCTGTCACGCGGATCGCTGGTGGTAAAGCCGATCTGATTGTTGATGATGATGTGGACCGTGCCGCCGGTGTGGTAGCCGCGCGTTTCGGCCAGCGCCAGCGTTTCCATCACCACGCCCTGACCGGCAAAAGCCGCGTCGCCATGCACCAGCACCGGCAATACCGCTTGGTGGGCGTATTCACCGCCGCGCTGATCCTGACGGGCGCGCACGCTGCCTTCGACCACGGGGTTGACGATTTCCAGATGCGAGGGGTTGAATGCCAACGAAACGTGCACCGGACCGCCCAGCGTCGAAACGTCACTGGAAAAGCCCTTGTGATACTTGACATCGCCGGCGGTCAGGTCTTCCGGCGCGGTGTGATCGAACTCAGCGAACAGATCCTTGGGGTTTTTGCCCAGCGTGTTGACCATGACGTTGAGCCGCCCGCGGTGCGCCATGCCGATCACCACGTCCTGCACGCCCGCCTTGCCGGCTTGATTGAGCAATTCGTCCATGGCGACAATGAAACTCTCACCGCCTTCGAGCGAAAAGCGCTTCTGTCCGACGTACTTGGTATGCAGAAAACGCTCCAGCCCCTCGGCGGCG
This sequence comes from Burkholderiaceae bacterium, assembly GCA_031285125.1. Classification (GTDB taxonomy): domain Bacteria; phylum Pseudomonadota; class Gammaproteobacteria; order Burkholderiales; family Burkholderiaceae_C; genus JAITWT01. The sequence continues at coordinate 3,312 of JAITWT010000090.1, forward strand.
GTCAGGCGCTCCAGCACACGCTTTTTCTGCTCCACCGTCAATTGCGGATTGGTCCGCCCGCCTTCGAGTTTTTCCTGCCACCAGCGTTTTTCCGCCAGCTCGTTGGTGTGCCTGAACTCGGCGCCGATAGCGCCGCAATACGTTTCGCGCAGCGCATTGAGCAGATCGCGCAGCGACATGCTGTTCTTGCCGAAGAAGGTGTTGCTGGTGTTGAACACCGCCTCCATGTCGGCATCGGAAAAACCATAGAACGAGGGCTCCAGTTCAGGCGTGGCGAGCCGCTCGGCGCGCTTGAGCGGATCCAGATCGGCCCAACGCGCACCCACGCTGCGGTACGCGCCGATCAATTGCTGGATCGCGGTTTGCTTGCGTCCCAGCTCGGAATCGGCCACGCCGCTGGCCTGCGCCACGCGGATGGTGCCCCGCTTGGTCAGTTCGGCAAAAGCATTGACGACCGGCAGATGCGGTACGTCCCTGACGTTGCTGCCATCGGTGGCTGGCACGTTCTGCAACGCATCGAAATAAGCACGCCAGTTATCCGGCACGCTGCCGGGATTGGCGAGGTAGTTTTCGTACAACTCCTCGACGTACGGCGCGTTGCCGCCAAAGAGATAGGAATTGCCCAGATATGCAGCATAGATACTGCCGGGCGCTTGCGATGAATCGCTCATGTATTGCGCTCACTTCCGCCTCCCTTAAGGAGGTACGAGTTGGTTAAGAAAACCTTCCGCGGCACGGCTGAACCGGTTAGCGGATGCGACTGTGGGTTGGAAGGGCCAGAGTACGCAGGCAAGGTAAAACACATCTCACAGGGTTGGCGCACCCGCTGCCGGAAGCGCCGAACAATGAAAAATCCCGTTCAACATCGCCTTTAGAAGCCGTTATTGTGCCACGTCAAATCCGCGCATGCTCAAGGGCGGTCCGCCGGCTTGACTACCGCACGGGTCTATGCAAGTGGGGTTTCTTGGACGATTGAGCAGCTCCACGCTGCGGCATCCTCTCTTGATCTCATTCGATAGCGCCCCGGTCCGACTTTTTGGGATTCAAGCCCAGCGCACTCAGAATCCGCCAAATATGGGCCAGACTGAACCGCACGCCGTGCACGCGTTCGATGAGCGCGCCCACCCGTTTGAGTGTCCACGACTCCGAGTCAAAGCCGTGTGCGCAAGGACTTTGCAAGAGGGCGGCGCGCACTTGCGCCAGTTGTGCCGAGTCGAGCTGGGCGGGCCGGCCTCGCTCGGGCACGGCGCGAAGGGCCTCAATGCCCCCTTCATCGAACAATGCTTTCCATGTGTACACCGTCTGGCGCGCCACGCCCACCGCCAAGGCCACTTCGGCGCAACCTCTGCCTTTTTGCAGCATCCGGCCCGCGCGCAGGCGCTTCTTGGCCGCCTCGCTTAATCGCTTTCTCGCCATGTCTAAGCATCTTTTGTTGAACACCTAGTGCATTACCGTTGGCACGGCGCCCGGCCGATGCGTCATCGCAGAAGCATGAACGTCTATCCATGCGGCCAGTCGCGCCACATGTTGCGGGCCGGCTTGAAGCCCTAGTTTGGTGCGACGCCAGAGCACATCGTGTGCCGAGCGCGCCCATTCCCGATCGACCAGATAGCGTACTTCGGCCTCATATAAATTCGGAGTAAGTTCTTTACCCAACGCATCGAGCGAGTGTGCGTTGGCGAGCAAGTCATTGATACGCGTCCCGTAAGCATGGGCATAACGGCGCGCCAATGGAATGGGTAGCCAGCGATAGCGGGCCTGAATATCAAGGGCAAAACGCTCGAAATCAGCATGGTGAATGTCCCCCCCGGGTAATGGGACGCTATCGGTCCAGGCGGATTTGTGAAGCCGCAGTGGAGCGGCCAGCAAATCAGCCGCTTCTTCGGCGAGACGGCGATACGTTGTCAGCCTGCCGCCAAAAACCGAAAGCAGCGCGGCGCCGTTGCAGTCCAGGTGGAGATCATCGTCGCGCGCCACCGCGCGGGGATGATCAACCTCCTCATCAATCAGCGAGCGCACGCCTGCATAGGACCACACGATATCGTCTTTCGTGATCGGATTGCGAAAATAACGATTGACTGAAGCGCACAAGTACTCAATTTCCTGTTCTGATATTTGCATTTGCGCATCCGCATCCCAATCTGGACAGTCGATTTCAGTCGTGCCGATCAACGTATAGTCATGCTGCCAGGGAATTGCAAAGACCATGCGGCAATCATCATTTTGCAAGATGTAGGCACAGCCGTGCTCAAATAACCGGCGCGTCACAATATGGCTGCCTTTGACCCGCCGGATCGCATGCGGAGGTGTCATTTGTTCGACCGGCAGCACGTCAGCCCACGGACCGGCCGCATTGACGATCGCACGCGCATTCACCACGGTAACGCGCCCCGCCGCGTCAACCAGCCGGGCGTCCCACAACGCGCCTTCACGCTGGGCAGCGACCAGTTGCGTGCGCGTCATGACTGTCGCGCCATGCTCCTGCGCACCCAGCGCATTGAGAACAACCAGCCGCGCATCGTCAACCGAAGCGTCGGAATAAACGAAACCACGCGAAAGCCCGTTGACCAAGGGCGCGCTCGCAAAATGGCGCCGCAGGTCGATCGGGCCCGAACCTTTGAGCGTTGTGGGACGGCCCAGATAGTCGTAGAGCAGCAGTCCTGCGCGGACCCTCCAAGCGGGACGCAATGCCGCAACATGCGGCATAACGAAGCGCATCGGCCTGACCAGGTGCGGCGCTATTTTTAGCAGTATTTCACGCTCCTGGAGCGCCTTGCGCACGGCGTCGAACCGCCGGTATTCAAGGTAACGCAAGCCGCCGTGAATCAGTTTCGTGCTTGCCACCGAGGTGTGCTGTGCAAGATCGCCCTGTTCAACCAGCAACACCCGTGCACCGCGTCCGGCAAGATCTCGGGCAATACCTGCACCGTTAATTCCGCCGCCAACGACCAATACATCCGTTTCAACCGGTTGAACCGCTTCAGCCATTTCTATCTCCATATTTTTGGTGTTGCCGCGCTCCAGGCATTGTTTGCCTTGTTTTGTGCGTAATATTTCTGAGGCACGATCGAAATATCCTCGCTGATATAGGATATTTTTCACCCACTTCAGAACACATCGAAAAGAAAAACCGCAGCGCTGACAGCAGCACTCAGGAAGATATAAATAATAATTTCAAAGATAATTATGAGCGATTCACGGTTTTAAAAATAACCGCAAAACAATTATTTTCAATATGAAATTACCGAACGTCTCGTTTTGATCATGTTCTACTTTTAAACAATACTCACAAGCCGGTCACGCGCAAAAAATCGGGTGAAGCCTACCGGCATAAGCTCGGTCAGCAACACCGTCCTCCCGCCCCTGAAGAATAACGCGCGTTCTGACGTTCGCGGAAAAACTCCTCGTAGCTCATGACGGGCCGTTCCGGGTGTGTGGCACGCATATGGGCCACGTAACCGTCGTAATCTGGCAAGCCCACCATCAGGCGCATGGTCTGCCCCAGGTAGCGGCCCGCCGTTTGCAAATTACCGCGAATCTCAGTCAACATGATCGTGGCAGCAATGAAATAAACGCTTTATTTTCATGCTTCAGTGCACCCCTGCCGGTATCGGCTCATAGGGTGTTTCCTGCATGGTCGGACGGTCGGTGCGGCGCGCCCGCGCGATGGTGATCAGACCGTAAACGACGATGCTCACCACCAACAGCATAAACAAACCCGCGAGCGTGGCATTCACGTAGTCATTGAAGATCAAACGCTGCATTTCGGCGATCGATTTGGCGGGCGCGACGATCTTGCCCTCAGCCAACGCGGCCGAGAATTTTTGCGCGTGTGTGACAAAACTGATTTTTGGGTTGCTGTGGAAAATTTTCTGCCAGCCCGCCGTCAACGTGCAGATCAACAGCCACACCGTCGGAACGGCCGCGACCCACGCGTACTTGGCGCGTTTCATTTTGAACAGCACCACGGTCGCCAGCATCAGCGCGATACCCGCCAGCATCTGGTTGGAAATACCGAACAGCGGCCACAGTGTGTTGATGCCGCCCAGCGGATCGACCACGCCCTGATAGAGGAAGTAACCCCACGCGGCCACACACACCGCGGTGGCAAACAAATTGGCCGGCAGCGACTCCGTACGCTTGAGCCCGGGAACGAAAGTTCCCAACAGGTCTTGCAGCATAAAGCGGCCCACCCGCGTACCCGCATCGACGGTGGTCAGGATGAACAACGCCTCGAACAGGATGGCGAAGTGGTACCAGAACGCCATCATGGTGGGCCCGCCGATCAGCCCATGCAGGATGTGCGCCATGCCCACGGCCAGTGTCGGCGCGCCGCCCGCGCGCGCGACGATGGTGGTTTCGCCAACCGCCTGCGCAGTTTGCGTGAGCATTTCTGGCGTGAGCATAAAGCCCCACTGCCCCACCGTGTGCGCGACGGCTTCCGGCGTCGTCCCCAGCACCGCCAGCGGAGCGTTCATGGCGAAATAAATCCCCGGCTCGATCACCGAGGCGGCCACCAGCGCCATGATGCCGACGAAGGACTCCATCAGCATGGCCCCGTAGCCGATGAAACGGGCGTTCTTTTCGTTATCCAGCAGCTTGGGCGTGGTGCCCGAGGAAATCAGCGCGTGGAAACCCGACACGGCGCCGCAAGCAATGGTGATGAACAGGAAGGGGAACAGACTGCCCGCCCAGACAGGCCCGGTGCCGTCGACAAATCGGGTGATTGCCGGCATTTTCAGTTCCGGCGCAACGACCAGGATGCCGATGGCCAGCGCCAGGATGGTGCCGATCTTCATGAAAGTCGACAAATAATCGCGCGGCGCCAGCAGCAGCCACACGGGCAACACCGCGGCGACAAAGCCGTAACCCATCAGAATCCACGCCAGTTGTGTGCCGGTGAAGGTAAACAGCGCGGCCAGCGCGGGCGTCTGGCTGACGTGCTGGCCGTAAGCCACCGAGGCGAGCAACAGGATGAAGCCGACGATCGACACCTCGCCGACTTTGCCCGGGCGGATATAGCGCAGGTACAGGCCCATCAACAACGCAATCGGAATCGTCGCGGCGACCGTGAACGTCCCCCAGGGCGAACCGGCGAGCGCCTTGACCACGATCAGCGCCAATACCGCCAGGATGATGATCATGATCAGAAAAACACCGATGAGCGCGACCACGCCAGGGACCGTGCCCAGCTCCATCTTGACCAAATCCCCCAGCGAACGGCCATCGCGGCGCGTGGACAGGAACAGCACGATGAAGTCCTGCACCGCGCCAGCAAACACCACGCCCGCCAGCAGCCATAACATCCCCGGCAAGTAGCCCATCTGCGCAGCCAGCACCGGCCCGACCAGCGGCCCCGCGCCGGCGATCGCCGCGAAGTGATGGCCGAACAGCACGAACCTGTTGGTCGGCACGTAATCCAGCCCGTCGTTGTGGCGCACCGCAGGGGTCATGCGGGTGCTGTCCAACCCCAGTACTTTATTGGCGATAAAGCGGCTGTAGAAGCGGTAGGCGATCAGGTACACGCACACAGCGCAGATCACGATCCATAGCGCGCTGACCGTCTCGCCGTGCGCCAGCGCGATGACTCCGAGCGCAAACGCGCCCAACAGCGCAATGACAGTCCAGAGAATAAAACTGGTGACGCGGTTCATGATTTTTTCTGACTCCTACCTGTTCTTAAAACACTTAAAAATCTTTATGTGGAAAGCATCCTAGCAGAGCCAATCATTGCGGTGAATAGTTTTTTCTAGGTTGGGATGGCGTCTTGACCGGTTTTACCCGCGAGACACCCGCGCTACGGATGCCCCCACAGCACGAGCACATCGCGTTCGTCGAGCGTCACATCGACGCGCGCGCCCACCGGCAAGAGCACTTTCCTGGGAGTGTGGCCCAAGGGCAAACCGGTCAGCACCGGCGCCCGGATCAAGCCGCGCAGCCGGGCGATCACGGTGCGCATGGAAAAACCGCGATCGTGTGCCAATGCATCGCAACCGGCAAATGAACCCAACAGAATGCCGCGTTGGCGCGCCAATAGGCCAGCATGACGCAACTGATCGAACATCCGCTCGATGCGATACGGATGCTCGTTGACATCTTCCAGAAACAACACGCCGCGGTCAATTTGCGCGGGCTGCGGGAAATACGGTGTGCCCAGCAGACTGACCAGCACCGACAGATTGCCGCCCCACAAGGTGGCGCCGTGGATCGCACGCGCCGGAAAGCCCTCGCTCCACTGCGCATCGCGTGCCGCAATCCGCCAGCCCGTGCCTTCGCCTTGGCCGCCGAGCAGATCGTCAAAACAGGCTTGCGTAATTTCATCCGGACCCGCTGCGGCGCCGAAATCCGCGCCCAGCGTGGGACCGGCCCAAGTGCGCGTACCGGTGCGCGTGTAAACCGCCAGTTGCAGCGCGGTGAAATCGCTGAAGCCGACAAAGTGTGTGCCACGTTCAGCCGCCTTGGCGATCGCCCGGTAGGGCAATGCGTCCAGCAAGCGCGTCAACCCATAGCCGCCGCGCGAGATCAACGCGACATCCGCGCCACTGGCTGCCGCGCGCGCGATCGCTGCCAGCCGTGCGGCATCGTCGCCCGCGAAACGCTGGTGGCAGGTCAGCGCGGCCGGGTCGATTTCAACCGCATGGCCCTGCCCCTGAAGCCAGCGCACACCGCGCTGGAACGCAGCCTTGTCACGCACAGCGCCGGCAGGGGAGTAGATGTAGATGTGGCGAGGAGGGTGTTGCACGCGCGCAGTATGACATCGACCGTAAGAACCTGTTTACGATCTCAAATGGCTCACGCAGAGGCCTTTTCGGGAGGGGATGCAAGGCGCGGCGCGCAGCCCATCGCCCGGCTATGGGCCAGCGTGGCAACGCCGCAGACCGCCCGAAAAGGCCTCTGCGTGAGCCATTTGAGATCGTAAACAGGTTCTGAGACTGATCCCGTTTTTTCTCCCCGGCCCGAAGGCCGGTTCTCAATCGTTGCGGCCTCTGCGCCGCATGTCGCGCAGACGCAGATCTTCAGCGCTTTGAGAGCGCCCGCAGGGCAAGCTCATGCACGCGAGCGCCTTGACTGGCGGGAATGTGTAGCCCGGTGGAGCGCCCGAAGGCGCGCAGCGCGGCCTCGAAACCGCGATGGGGAAAAGGCATCCGCAGCACCGCAGCATCCGCGGCATCATGTCGGGGGGCAAGCCCATGAATACCCGCAATCCGTTGCGGCGCAAGTAACTGGAGCGCGCGCGCCAAGGACGCAAGCGCGCCGCCCTCCTGTCCAGCGTTGCCCGCCGCTTGCCCGGCTTGCTCTTGCTCTTGCTCTTGTTCCTGCACGTACAACAGCAACACGCGGTGTAAATCGAGCGCGGCCATCCACTCGGCCAGCACTTGCGCATGCCAGGCAAGCGAGTGAACCGCGGCGCGCTTGGGCTTGTCGCTGCGGCCAAAGCCAATCAGATCGGGGGCCAGGATACGCCAGCGCAACACTTGTTCAGCTTGTGTGGGTTGCGCGGCCGCGCCAGCCATCGCCTCGATCAATGGATCGAAGATGGCGCTCCATTGCCCTGCCCCATGCAAACACACCAAGGCCAGCGGGGCCATGCGCGGCCCCGTGTCCACATAGTGCAGACGCCAGCCGCGTTGACTGGGCAGATCGCGCATGTAGTTCGATGCAGGCGCCGCGCCCGTAAAACACGCTTCTGGGGTCCGCAAGGCATCGTCCCGCAAAGGCTCGGCCCGCACTTTGGCTTCGCTGCGGCGGCGTTGGAAGAAAGATTGCAACAGCGCGCCGCATTCGTCGGCCAGCACACCGCCCACCGCCTGTGTTTGGTGGTTCAGCGCGGCGCAGGCGAACAGATTCAGCACCGAACCGGCGGCGCCGGTTTTCGGATCGGCCGCGCCATAAACCACCCGCGCCAAACGGGCGTGCAGCATGGCGCCAGCACACATCGCGCAAGGCTCCAGCGTCACGAACAATTCGCAACCATCGAGCCGGTAATTGCCGAGCGCGCGTGCCGCGTTGCGCAGGGCATCGATTTCGGCATGGGCGCTGGGGTCGTGCCGACCGATCGGCGCATTGCGCCCGGTGGCAAGCAACCGGCCGTTTTTGACGACGACGGCCCCCACGGGCACTTCACCGCAAGCGCCTGCCGCGCGCGCCTGCTCGAGCGCCAGTGTCATCCAGCGCGCATCGTCATCGTGATGGCCCATCAGTTCCATGCGGTTGGGTTGGTCACTGTGCACTGTGCATGCCAGAAACACGCGGTTGAGCCGGACATTAGTCTGGCGCGATCTTCATGCCCAGACGCTGCATCCACGCCGCCAGTGCACGCTCATCGTCATTGCCGGCGCTGTAAGCGGCATACAAGGCGGCGTGCGATTCGGGCCGGTGCTGGTTGAGCTTGAGCTTGCATTGCAATTCAGTGACGGCCATTTCCAACCCAACGATATGGGCCAGCATCTCCCCACGGAAATGCTCATCCAGGCTGCGCCATTGCGCGGCATAGGCCGGTTCATAGGCCGCGATCTGCCGCTCAAGCAACGCAGCCTTGGCCTCAGACGCCTCGATCAGCTTGACTTCAACGCGGCAATGCACGGCCAGATAGTTCCAGCTCGGCACCCGCGCGCGGTCGGGATAAACCGCCGGCGACAGATAAGCGTGCGGCCCTTGAAAAGTCACCAGCGCCCCCGGATGGGCCTGCACATAACGCCAATGCGGATTGCCCAGCGCGCAATGCCCCAGGAGCATCCATGCCGCATCGCCGCGCGAAGTATCGAGCAACAGCGGCAGATGCGTGACGAACGGCTCCCCGCACGCGTCATTGGAAATCAGGCTGGCAAAAGGATGGGCACCAATCAAGTCGCGCGCGGCAACCGCGTCAGGGGCGTTGAATGCGGAGGGAAGGTACATGCGCAGGAGCAATCACCAAAGAGGAATGTCAGGCAAGAAAAAATCGGGAAAGGGAGGGGTGTTCATCAGGTCCCAAAGCACCTCATCGGCGGCGCGCCGCGGCGCTCAGTATGCTTTGCGCCTGGCTCACCAAGGCCTCAAGCATCAAAGGCGCATTAAAAGGATGTTCCGCTGTTCTGGCTTCGCCGGCAAGCGATCTCCACCAACCCTCCAGTGCGCCGGGCGGTGGCGCGTTGGGTAAATCGGCCGCCTCGAAAAAACGCGGCGCGGCCCCCTGCCCTGTGGCAAACAGATCGTGGCAGACCTTTTGCAGCACGCCAATCACTTGCGCCGGGCTGCGTGCGGCCAGCGCATCCAGCGCCTCTTTTCCGCCGCGCGCAATCAGCTTGGGCAGCCGCGCCCAGTCGTGCACGCTGACCCCGCTGCGCGCCAACACCAGCGCGTCTTGCGCGCGCCCGCCGGCGGCACGCAGCCAGACGCCGACATCGGCCACGGGCACGCCCTGGGCGGCCAACCAGGCGCTGGCTTGTTGCGAATCGGGCCAAGGCAAGGCGTAACTGATACAGCGGCTGCGAATCGTCGGCAGCAACTGCCAGGCGGCTTCGCTGGCGAGGATGAAGCGCACATCGCCCACCGGCTCTTCAAGCGTTTTGAGCAGCGTATTGGCGGTGATTGCATTCATGCGCTCGGCCGGATAGATCAGCACCGCCTTGCCGCGCCCGCGCGCGCTGGTTTGCTGGGTGAAATCGACCGCATCGCGCATCGCATCGACTCGGATTTCACGGCTGGGCTTGCGCTTTTTGGCGTCGAGTTCGGACTGCGCCTTTTCGTCAATCGGCCAATGGAGTTCGAGCATCAGCGTCTCGGGCATGAGCACGCGCAAATCGGCGTGCGTGCGCACGTCGATCGCATGGCAGCTGGGACACTCCCCGCAAGCCGCCCGCATGGCTTGCGGCCCGTCCTGTGCGCCGCCCGCTTGCGCCGGATCGGCCTGGCCCTGTCTTTCGCACAGCCAGGCGCGCGCCAGCGCCAGAGCAAACGCGTATTGCCCCAGCCCTGAGGGGCCATGCAGCAGCCAGGCATGGCCGCGCTGGTGCAGCAGATCATTGAGCCCGGGGGCAAGCCAAGGGGGAAGTGCGTCGGCTTCGTTCATGAAGGGGCGGGGATAGCGGGTTTCGCGTTTCGCAAAATAAACTTTCCCCTTTTAACCTAAAAACGGCAATCGACCGCTTGCCTGCTTGCGGCCTGCACGCCTGCAGCAGCTTCGGAGCGTTTCCCCTTTGGTTCACCGCGCTGCACATTACACGTACATGCCTGCGACCGCCGCGAGGGAGTTGTTCAGAGCTTCCCTAGGCCGGCGCCCGCCCCGCAAAAAACGCCCGCGCCGCGTCGCAATCCTGGGCAATGCCCGCGGTAAGCGCCTCCAGGCTGGCATAGCGGCGTTCTTCGTGCAAGCGATGCAGAAGCTCCACACGCACGATCCGGCCATAGCCGCCTTCAGCACCCAGATGCGCGGGCCATTGCAAACAGTGGGTTTCCAGCAGCACGCGGCCGCCATTGACATCGTTGGGGTCGAGCGACGGGCGCACGCCCAGATTGGCCACGCCAGGCAACGGCTGTTCAGCCAGGCCGTGCACGCGCACGACGAAGATACCGCTGGCGGCGGGCTTCCAGTGCCTGAAATGCAGGTTGAGGGTGCGAAAGCCGTCCTCGCGTCCCGGCTGCGATGCGCCCAGCGCGCGGCCCAGCTTGCGTCCGCGTATCACATGACCGGAGATGGCGTAGGGATGCCCCAGCAGCGCCTGCACTTCATCCATGCGCCCGGCGGCCAGCGCCTCGCGCACAGCCGTGCTGGACACGCGCAGGCCATGGACTTCGTAGCTCATCATGCGCGCCACGTCGAAGCCCTGCTGCTGACCCGCCGCATCAAGCATGGCGTAATCGCCCGCGCGCCGCGCGCCGAAGCGGAAATCGTCGCCCACCAGCACGTAGCGGGCGCCCAGTCCAGCCGCCAGCACGCGGTCGATGAAAGCTTGCGGTGTCAGCGCCGCCAACGATGCATTGAAACGCAGCACCACGGCCTGGTCGACGCCGCAGGCGGCCAGTTCGGCCAGCTTATCGCGCAGCGTGCCGATGCGTGCGGGCGCCAGTTCAGGCTTGCGCGCGATTTGTGCGAAATAGTCGCGTGGATGCGGCTCGAAAGTCAGTACGCAGCCCGGCAGGCCGCGTTGGCGCGCTTCGGCCATCAACAGCGCCAGCATGGCCTGGTGGCCGCGATGCACGCCGTCGAAGTTGCCGATGGTCAGCGCGCAGGCGGGCGCGATACCCGGATGGTGAAAGCCCCGGAAGATTTGCATGGACGGTTGGAATGGGTTTTTCAGGTCGACAGGGTCGCCGCATAGCCTGAGAAGATGGGAATGAATCCGGCTTGCCCGGGCAAGCCGGATTCATTCACATCCTCTGAGCCAGACGCCGGTTACACGATCAGACCAACCGGCGCTTACGGCCAAGCTACGCGCAGGGGTTATATTGTCGTGTTTTATATCCGTGACTCCCCATGGGTAGTTCGACCCGTGGGTCAACCAGGAGATGCATGGTGAAGGTGCTCAAACTGTCGGCTCAAGGGCTGCCGCAGTCGTGGATTTCGCTCGAACAGGCCGTGCTGCACTACGCCGCCGACCAAGTGCGCTGGGAAGCCGGCGCGCGGGTGGCGGTGTTTCGCGGCGGGCATAACGCCATCACCGGTCAAGAGTCGCGCATCGCCGTCAACAGCATCATCGGCACCAAGGGCGTGCCGTGCATCAATCCCTTTAACCTGCGCCCGGGCCTCACAAACAGCAAGCTGTTCGCGCGTGATCGCAACATTTGCGCTTATTGTTGCGGCCATTTCGAGGACGAGGAACTCACGCGCGAGCACATCGTTCCGTTTGCGCAAAACGGCCAAGATCGTTGGATGAACGTCGTCACCGCCTGCCGCCACTGCAACCACCGCAAGGGCAACCGCACGCCCGAGCAAGCGCATATGCCGCTGTTGTACACACCCTACGTGCCGAGCCTGTGGGAAGACTTCATCCTGCGCAACCGCCGCATCCTGACCGATCAGATGGAATTTCTGATGGCGCATCTGCCCAAAAATTCGCGGCTGCACGGATAGCGCCGAAGGCGCGTCCGCAGCGGGGTCTGTTCGCGCCGCAGCCGGATTTTTACGTTTTCATTTTTACGTTTTCTTTACGCCGCGCTGCGCACTCTCTGCTCCGTTTTTACGCCGCCCCAGGCAGACTGCGGACACGCCAATAACGATTTGGAGATTGCGCGATGGATATTTTGTGGATCGCGGCGCTGTGCCTGCTGTGCGCGGGCGTGGCGGCGGCGGTGCGGGGGCTGGAACAGCTGGCTGACCGGAACGGCGGAGAACGCTGATGACGATGCCGCTGCTTTACGGGCTGTGCGCCCTGATCGCGCTGGCGCTGCTCGTTTATCTGGTTTACGCGCTGCTGCGGGCGGAGGATTTTTGACATGACCGCCGCCGCGCTGTGGCTGTTGCTGGCTTTTCTGATCGTGCTGCTGGCGCTCTCCTGGCCCTTGGGCCGGGGGCTGGCCGCGCTGTGCGATGGGCATCTGCCCGGCTGGATGGCGCGCTTTGAAGCGCCGCTGTGGCGTTGGTCCGGGGTCGCGCCGCAAGAGTCGATGCCGTGGCCGCGCTATGCGCTGGCGCTGCTGCTGTTCAACGGCTTGGGCGTTCTGGCGCTGTATGTCTTGCAGCGCGCGCAGGGCGGGCTGCCGCTCGATCCGGCGGCCTTGAGCGCGGTGGCGCCCGATTCGGCGTTCAACACCGCCATCAGCTTCGTCACCAACACCAACTGGCAAGGCTATTCGGGCGAGGCGGCGATGAGCCACCTGACGCAAATGCTCGGGCTGGCGGTGCAGAATTTTCTTTCCGCCGCCAGCGGCATCGCGGTGGCTTTCGCGCTGATGCGCGGGTTTGCGGCAAAACAGGCGCAGGGCATCGGCAATTTCTGGGTTGATGTCACGCGCATCACGCTGTGGCTGCTGCTGCCGCTGGCGCTGGTGCTGGCGCTGTTTTTCGTGACGCAGGGCGTGGTGCAGAACTTTGCCGCGCCGCACGCGCTCACCACGCTGGAAGGCGGCGCGCAGCACTTGGCGATGGGGCCGGTGGCGTCGCAAGAGGCGATCAAGCTGCTGGGCACCAATGGCGGCGGCTTCTTTGGGGCCAACTCGGCGCACCCGTTCGAGAACCCCAATGCGCTGACCAATTTCGCGCAGATGCTGGCGATCTTTCTGATTCCCGCCGCGCTGTGCTTTGCTTTTGGCCGCGTGGTCGGCGACCGCCGTCAAGGCTGGGCGCTGCTGGCGGCGATGACGGTGATTTTCGTTATCGCCGTGTTCGCGGTCACTGCCGCCGAGCAGGCCGGCAATCCGGCGTTGACGGCGCTTGGCGCGGATCAGGCCAGCAGCGCTTTGCAGGCGGGCGGCAACATGGAGGGCAAGGAAGTGCGCTTCGGCATCAACGCCACGGCGCTGTTCGCGGCGGTGACCACCGCCGCCTCGTGCGGCGCGGTCAACGCCATGCACGATGCCTTCACGCCGCTGGGCGGCATGGTTCCCACCGTGCTGATGCAGCTGGGCGAAGTGGTGTTCGGCGGCGTCGGCAGCGGGTTGTACGGGATGCTGATCTTCGCCGTGCTGGCGGTGTTCATCGCCGGGCTGATGATCGGCCGCACGCCGGAATATTTGGGCAAGAAGATCGAGGTGCACGAGATGAAGCTGACCTCGCTGGTGATTCTGGTCACGCCGCTGGTGGTGCTGCTGGGCGCGGCGCTGGCGGTATCGACCGGCGCGGGCCGCGCGGGCGTGAGCAATCCGGGCGCGCACGGCTTTTCGCAGATTCTGTACGCGCTCGCCTCGGCGGCCAACAACAACGGCAGCGCGTTTGCGGGCCTGTCGGCGGGCACGCCCTTCTACAACGCGCTGCTGGGCGTGGCGATGTGGCTGGGGCTCTTTGGCGTGATTGTGCCGGTGCTGGCCATCGCCGGCGCGCTGGCCGCCAAGAAGCGCGTGCCGGTGACCAGCGGCACCCTGCCCACGCACGGGCCGCTGTTCGTGGTGTTGCTGGTGGGCACGGTGCTGCTGGTGGGACTGCTCAACTACGTGCCCGCGCTGGCGCTGGGGCCGGTGGTCGAGCATTTGATGCTGTGGAAGTGAGGGTGTGGACATGGAGCGGGATCACATCGGTTTTTTCCCCTCTCCCACTTGGGGGAGAGGGAGCAGGCACGCAGTGAGGCCGCGTCCATGAAACACACCACCACCTCCTCCCTGCTCGACCCCGCCCTGCTCAAACCCGCGCTGCTGCTGGCGCTGGCCAAGCTCGATCCGCGCGTGCAGTGGCGCAATCCGGTGATGTTCGTGGTCTACGTCGGCAGCATCCTGACCACGCTGCTGTGGCTGCTCGCGCTGCGCGCTGCGGAGCACGGCGGGATGCCCGCGCGCTTTGTTTTCGCGGTCACGCTCTGGCTGTGGTTCACGGTGCTGTTCGCCAATTTCGCCGAGGCGCTGGCCGAGGGGCGCAGCAAGGCGCAGGCGGCGGCGCTGCGCGGCCTGCGCACCGACACCTTCGCCAAGCGCCTCGATGAACCCCGCCACGGCGCGCCGTGGCAGCAGTGCCGCGCGTCCGAACTGCGGCGCGATGAGGTGGTGCTGGTCGAGGCGGGCGACATGATCCCGCTCGACGGCGAGGTGA
>JAITWT010000104.1 GCA_031285125.1 Burkholderiaceae bacterium
GCGGTCAACAAGATTCTCAAGGACATGATCGTCAAGGCGCGCCAGCTCGAAGGCTATGACGCGCTGTACGTGCCGGGCTGGGACTGCCACGGGCTGCCGATCGAGAACGCGATCGAGAAGAAATTCGGCCGCAATTTGAGCCGCGACGAGATGCAGGCCAAGAGCCGCGCCTACGCCAGCGCGCAGATCGCGCAGCAGATGGCCGACTTCCAGCGCCTGGGCGTGCTCGGCGAGTGGGGCCATGCCTACAAGACGATGGCCCCGGTCAACGAGGCCGATGAAATCCGCGCCTTCAAGCGCGTGATCGAGCGGGGTTTTGTCTACCGGGGCTTGAAGCCGGTGTACTGGTGTTTCGATTGCGGCTCGTCGCTGGCGGAGTTCGAGATCGAATACGCCGACAAACCGTCGCAAACGCTGGACGTGGCCTTCAAGGCGCACGACCCGGCCCGGCTGGCCGCCGCCTTCGGTCTGCCCGCGCTCACCCAGGACGCTTATGCGGTGATCTGGACCACCACCGCCTGGACGATTCCGGCCAACCAAGCGCTCAACCTCAATCCGCAGCTCGATTACGCGCTGGTCGATACCCCGCGCGGCCTGCTGGTGCTGGCGGCCTCGCTGGTGGAAAGCTGTTTGCAACGCTATGGGCTGGAGGGCCGCGTCGTCGCCACGACTCCCGGTGAAAAACTGGGCGGCCTTGAATTCGAGCATCCCTTGTACGACGTGCACGCAGGCTACCGGCGCGTCTCGCCGGTCTATCTGGCCGATTACGCCACCGCCGACGATGGAACGGGCCTGGTGCACTCCTCGCCCGCTTACGGTTTGGAAGACTTCAATTCCTGCGTCGCGCACGGCATGAGCCACGCGGAAATCCTCAACCCGGTGCAGGGCAATGGCGTGTATGCCGCCGACTTTGCACTGTTCGGCGGTCAATTGATTTGGAAAGCGGTGCCGCAAATCATCGCCGCCCTGCGCGACGCGCAGCGCCTGCTGGCCACCGAAACCATCAGCCACAGCTACCCGCACTGCTGGCGGCACAAGTCGCCGGTGATCTACCGCGCCGCCGCGCAGTGGTTCATCCGCATGGACGCGGGCGAAGGCGTGTTCACCCAACCCGGCGACAAGCCCGCCCAAACGCTGCGCCAACTGGCGCTGGAGGCCATCGAGCAGACCCGGTTCTACCCGGCCAACGGCAAGGCGCGCCTGTCCGACATGATCGCGGGCCGGCCCGACTGGTGCATTTCGCGCCAGCGCAGTTGGGGCGTGCCGATCCCGTTCTTTCTGCACAAGGATAGCGGCGAACTGCACCCGCGCACGATGGAAATTCTGGATCAGGCCGCCAGCATCGTCGAGCAAGGCGGCATCGAGGCCTGGAGCCGCGTCACGGCGCAGGACATCCTTGGCCCCGAGGATGCGCCGCACTACACCAAGAGCAGCGACATTCTGGAAGTCTGGTTCGACTCCGGCTCGACCTTCTGGCACGTGCTGCGCGGCACCAATCCCGACAACCACCACGACAGCGGCCCCGAGGCCGACCTGTATCTGGAAGGGCATGACCAGCATCGCGGCTGGTTTCATTCGTCGCTGCTGCTGTCGTGCGCCATCAACGGGCGCGCGCCCTACCGCAGCCTGCTCACGCACGGCTTCACGGTGGACAGCCAGGGCCGCAAGATGAGCAAATCGCTGGGCAACGGCATCGACCCGCAGGAGGTGGGCAAAAAACTCGGCGCAGAAATCATCCGCCTGTGGGTGGCCGCCAGCGACTACTCGGGCGACATCGCGGGCGACGACAAAATTCTGGCGCGCGTGGTCGACAGCTACCGGCGCATCCGCAACACGCTGCGCTTTCTGCTGGCCAACACCAGCGATTTCGACATCGCGCGGCACGCCGTTCCCGTTGGGCAGATGCTTGAAATCGACCGCTACGCGCTGGCCCGCGCCGCGCAGTTGCAGGCCGAGGTGCTGGCGCATTACAAGGTGTATGAATTTCACCCCGTGGTCGCCAAATTGCAGGTCTATTGCAGCGAAGACCTGGGCGCGTTCTACCTGGACGTGCTCAAGGACCGCCTGTACACCACCGCGCCCGATTCGCCCGCGCGGCGCAGCGCGCAAACCGCGCTGTGGCACATCACGCAGGCCATGCTGCGCTGGATGGCGCCGTTCCTGTCCTTCACCGCCGAGGAAGCGTGGCAACTGGCCGCCCCCGCCGATCTGCGCGGCCAGTCGATCTTTTGCGCCACCTACAGCAACACGCTGGGCGCGCCCGACGAAAGTCTGCTGGCCCCATGGAACCGCCTGCGCGAAATCCGCGAGGCCGTCAACAAGCAGATCGAGAGCGTGCGCGTCCAGGGCCGGATCGGCTCCTCGCTGCAAGCCGACCTGCACTTGCGTGCTCCTGCATCAGACTACGCGCTGATGCACCGCCTGGGCGACGATTTGAAATTCGTCTTCATCACCTCCTCCGTCACGCTGACACAAGGCCAAGCGGGTGAGGCACTGACCATCGAGGTACACCCCAGCACTGGGCGCAAATGCGAGCGCTGCTGGCACTGGCGCGACGATGTCGGCGCCGACCCCGAACACCCCGCCCTGTGCGGGCGCTGTATCAGCAACCTGCACGGCGCCGGCGAAAACAGGAAGGCCGCATGAACCGCGATCCCCATCTGTCCGCGCCGCAAAACGCACCGGCACCCAGCGCGCCGAAAACCCGCAGCGTCAGACTCTGGCTCACGCTGGCCATGCTGGTCGTCGTGGCCGACCAGTTCACCAAGCAATACATCCTGAATCACTACGGCTGGGCCGAAGGGAGCACCGTCACCCACTTTTTCAACATCGTGCGCGTCCACAACCTGGGCGCCGCCTTCTCTTTCCTGGCCGGCGCTTCCGGCTGGCAACGCTGGCTGTTCACCCTGATCGGCGTGGCGGCGGCCCTGTTCATCATGGTCCTGATGCGCTCGCACGCACACCGGCGTTTGTTTGCGCTATCCCTGGCGCTGATCTTGGGCGGCGCGCTGGGCAATGTGCTCGACCGGCTGATGCATGGCTACGTCATCGATTTCCTGGATTTCCACTGGTCGTTCCTGAGCCCGCTGTTTCCCGGCGGGCACTTCCCCGCCTTCAATCTGGCCGACAGCGCCATCACCGCCGGCGCCATCGGCCTGATCCTCGATGAATTGCTGCGGTGGCGGCGGCGCGGCGAGTGATCGAACGCAAAGAATATTGCGAGGCTTTTTAACCCCGCCAGGCGCGCGCAGGCGCGGTTTCGTCATCAGCTTTCATGCCAGCGCCCCGCCCGCCTCCTGGTAAACCTTGCGCAGCGCGACCAGTTGGCTTTGGTGCTGGCCATAACCGCTGCCCGGAAATGAAGCCCAAATCTTCGCCATCCGCTTGACCGCGCTATCAAAAGCCCC
Organism: Burkholderiaceae bacterium; assembly: GCA_031285125.1. GTDB lineage: Bacteria > Pseudomonadota > Gammaproteobacteria > Burkholderiales > Burkholderiaceae_C > JAITWT01. The sequence continues at coordinate 3,408 of JAITWT010000104.1, forward strand.
AGCGTCGACCAAGGGCAGCGCGCCGCGCTGGCGGATCATTTCCAGGGCAATCGCGTCCTGGCTGGCAGGCGAAAAATCCGGCAAACCCAACTGCTCCTTAAAGGCGTCGTAGTTGCGCGCCAGAATCTGGTAGCGCCCCGCCGCCGTGGAACTCAGACCGCCCCCCAACGGCACCAGCACATGCGGGTGGTTGGCATAGGACTTGAACAGGCGCGGATGGGCGGCCGTGCTGCCCACCATCACGTTATAGCCGTTGTCGCTCACCGCCAACAGCTCCGGACCCAGCTCGCTGTGCGCGATCATGTCGAGAAAGGCTTTGCGGTTTGGACTCATGGCGCGCTCCCCGCTCTTGCACGCGAGCAAGCCCTGTTGCCCCTATTGCGGCAGCGCGCCAGTGCACTGGAAACGCGCGCGCACCGGCGTGGTTTGCGCGCATTGCAGAGCGCCCCGGCGCATCGTTGAATGCCGCCGTGTACGGGCCTGATGAGGACCACCCTAAGGATATTTGTCTCCAATTTTTTCTCCTTTTTCTAGCCATACTCTAGAACTGGTCTGAAGGCCGGTTCTGGCGTGTGGTTTTTTGCTTTTACTTCTGCCGGGTCTTATAGCGTTCTACGTTCTATTCTGCCCTGCGCACTGTTAGGGATCAACCGCCTTGAGAACCCGCAACCACTTGGGCGCGGGCAAACCCCAGCGGCTCTGAATCTCCTGCGCGCGCGCGGCCAACAGCGCGCGCGAAGGGCGTGCGGCTTGGCGCTGGGCGAGCACGATGGTGTTGCCCTCGCGCGTCGGACGGAAAGCCCAGACGGCCCCCGCCGCCTTGGCCTCCTTGGTATTTTTTGCGCCCTCCCCTTTCCCCGCTGGTGCGCCGGCCCCAACACCGCGGCTTGCGCCAAAAGCGGCACAGATCTTTTTCAAGCTGCGCGTGTAGCTCGATGAGCGGCCAAAAAGATTCACCGTCATCACACCCTCTTCGCTCAGCAGTGCGCGGCAATCCGCGTAGAACTCCAGGCTATCGAGCACTGGGGCCGCAGCCTGGTGATCGTACAGATCGACTTGCAACACATCAACAGCACCGTGCCAACACGGCTGGCGAATCTCCTGCGCGGCGTCCGCGATGATGATGCGCAGCTTGGCATCGTCAGCGGGCAGTTTGAACCAGCCGCGGCAGGCAGCCACCACTTGGGGATTCAGTTCGATGGTGGTGGTACGCATGCGCAAAATCTTGCGGCAGAACTTGGTCAGCGCCGCCGCCCCCAGACCCAACTGCATGGCATGGCGGCGCGCCACGGTCGCCGGATCGACAAACAGCAACCCGGCCATCATGCGCTGCACGTACTCAAGCTCGATCGCATAAGGCGCATCCAGCCGCATCGCCCCTTGAACCCAGTCCGTGCCCAGGTGCAAATAGCGCACATCGCCTTCATCGGAAAAATTCACCTCGGGAAGAACCTCATATTTTTTCATGCGCTTTTGCTGGCCCATCATGCTAAATCAGAATATGTCTCATTATAGTATTCACGCAAAGATTTTCCGTGATATTTCCACCAAGGCAGAGGCGCCACGTTATAAGCAATTCCCAAGAGTTCAGCAGTTAACTTTGTCAGGGCGTACTCTCGGCCGTCATACTTAACCCATCGCTCGGAAATTATTTCCGCCTCAACCGAGTTGCCTTCGTCGGTAAATACTATCTTCTCTCCAACGGGGATGTCCATTTCCACAAAATTAAAATTTGGCCTTCTTTTGATATAATTGATATTGGCCTTCTTGTCAGCATCTGAAGTTTTTTCACTGATCTGCATCACTGATGCTTGATGTTGCCTCCTCTATCTGCAAATGTTGCAGCAAGGGAATAATGCGATTAGGAGCCACTTTGAAAAATTCCCTGCTTGAATTGATGCGATGGTCGTGAAATGCGTTATCAATAATTTTCTCGACCTGCTTGTAGTTTTTAACCTTGCAGGCGAACACACATTCGAAAGGCAAGGGGATGTTTGTTTGCCCCCTCTGTATAACTCGTTTATTCTTTAATTCAAATCACTATGCACCGCAATTCCGATTTTTATATACCAGGAATCGCCTCATTCTTTAGAATGTAAACATATCCAATATTGCAGCCTGTCATCTCTCTTCTCCAAAAATAGAACTATCACACAGTTAACCCGCGTAGAACGGATAGAGCACTGCGTTCTGCCGGAATACATAGGCTGCGCTCTACCCATTTTTGCTCTACAAAGAGGAGAATCTAACCCCAATAGAACTAACTGACTCCTCTAGTCGTTTTATCGGATAACGCGAAGAATAATAATCAACGTATTCATCATGGGCGTTTGTAATTTTTAATACCGCCCGATGAAATAAATTTTGCAATATTTTCGTTTTATGAATTAGAGATATACCATTTTTAGGATCAGTTATTCCGCCATGAGCGGAAACATGCCTATGCTTCCAGGCCTGCGCCTCATCTTCATCCATACACAAAGATAAATGTTTAAAAAAACGCTCGTTTACTACCGACAGAGGAAGGTTGTTTAATCCATTTACCTTATTCTTTAACATTCTTTTTTGCTCAGCCTCAATATCCATTTCTCCGATCGTCTTCGTGAATGAATTAAGAAGTGGGTTGAGGAGGTCTTCCGTTTGATCTGGAGAAAGTATGGTCATTGAATAGGCTCCAGGAAATGACTTCCTATAGGCAACCTGCAATGCCTCAATGCCAGCCGCAAGCTCTACACATTGCATATGAATAGGTGCGCATCGGGCATGCCAATAAATCCAACTCAAATGCTCAAAGCTTAACTGTTCGTACATTGAGAATAGATTATTCACGGCTTTTTCGACGTCATCAGCCTCAACACAGTTTATTTCTACCGGGCAAATTGGAGCTGGGGGCATGGTTGGTATTGAGAATACCTTTTCATCTATACTATAACCAGATACAGCCTTAAATCCAACAACCTGGTCTTGTTCTGAAAATCGAGTTTCCCCATAGTAAACAAGAGGACGACCAAGAATGAAAGATAGACAATCTCGAATTTTTATACGTGACTTTTCATCAGGATAAGATTCGTACAGAATGAATCCTGATCCACTGGGATGACGGTCTTTATGATTAGGATGCAAGCAGAAAAACAAAGAATACCCTGCAATTGTCAACCCCAAGCAAGTGGAGCTAAAACCGGAAACAATATCGCTATTTTTTTGTGTTATATGCTTTTTTGTGTTAATAAACTCACGGGATATATTTGTAATTTCTTTTCTAGAAAATCGATGAGGAAACACAAAAGATGTGTCAATGTTTGCGACCCATTCAATAACCTTTGCTATCGGCTTATCTTGAGTTGACATAGACTCAATTGAGAAAATTCTAGACAATTCCTCTCGATAGCTTTCGCCGGATGTTTTCCAATATGTTATATCCGAATATGGAGTTACACCAGACAAAATCACCCTCATGCCAGCTACAGCCTGAAGGATCATTTTATTAGTGTTTATTTGTACCGTCCCTGCTGGGCGAATAACTGCTGATCGTTGAGACGTAGGTAATGACCGGCTTGTGAGAATTATTTTTTGTTTTTCGTCTCTTTTGATTTGAACGCTGAATATGGGAACGTACAACGGTCCAGCATCTATAACCTTGACGGGGAAACAAGGGTTATTTAAATACGATTCAAAGATTTCACCATTCCAGCTTTCCATCATCCTATCCTCTCTTGATTCAACTCCAATAACCTTCTCAAAATCTCCTCATCCGCCATTTCCGGCGTGTAGTCTGTCCAACCGTAGGCGTTGGCTACGGCTTTGTCCAGGGCTTTGTGGGCCATGTTCAGCCATGCGGAGCGTTGGTTGTAGAGGTTGGTTAGAGTGCGTTTTTTGAGTTTCGTTTCAACGCCGGGTTTGGCGATTGGGCACATGGGGAAACCGGCTTTTTGTTCTTCGGGGGCGATGACCCAGTCTGTCCATTCGGGTAGGTTTAGCCTGTTGTTGCGGAGGGTGCCGAGGTGTTTGGCGGCTTTTAATGACGGCGCTCGCAGAAAGCGTTGTGCGCATCTCAACCCAAACGGCTCTAGAAACGGCCGCTGGGCTTCATCCCAACGGCAGGTAAAGCGCGAACACCTCGCGCCATGCGTTGACTTTGCGTTCGAAGCTCCACGTGGCGTTGGCCGGGCTCGACGACGGCAGCCGGTGCACCGGCACGCCCAGCGCCGCGGTGTGGCGCGCGTGCCGGAAACTTTCGCCGCCGTTGTGCACGATGGCCGCCAGCCGGGGCAGCTGGGGCCGCAAGCGCGCGAAATCGTTGACGACCGGGTCGCGGATGGCTGAATCCAGGCTGCCCTCGCGCCGGCAGTTGGCGTACACGTCCCACAGCCCCAGGCCGCGATCGAGCAGCCATTGGCAGCGCTGCGCGTAGTGCTCCCGCGCCATCGGCAGCGGATGCGCGGGCCAAAGCGCTTGCAGGATTTTCCAGAAGTGGTTTTGCGGATGCGCGTAGTACTGCTGGCGCTCGATGGATTGCACCCCCGGAAAGCTGCCCAGAATCAGCAAGACCGTCTGGCGCGAGACGATGGGCGCCAGCCCGGTCAACGCCGCGCGGGCCGTGGCGTTGCGGTCCGCGCATGGCGGGGGGCTGGGCGCGAATTCGCCGAATTTATTGGGTTCCGCGACTTTCAAATTGCAGGTGCAGGGATGCAGGTGCAAGGATGAATTACTGGCGGTCCTGGTGCGGCACGGTGCCGGGCGCGGGTCCATTGGACGGCAGCTTCTCGCCAATCGCATGGCCTGTTTTGCGCATGGTGTCAGCCGTGGCGCCAGCGGCCCGGTCCACCACATTCCCGGTGGCATGCGCGGCTTTTTTGATGCCATGCCCGGTGGCCGTGGCCGCCTTGCTCGCACCGCGCTGGGTTGCTTTCCAGGCTTTCTTGGTGCCTTTTTCGGTGGCATGAACAGCGGTTTTCGTGCCTCGCACGGTGGCATCCCATGCTTTCTGGCCTGTCTGTCCAGCCCGCTCGATCGCGCCGGGATGGTTTTCTTGCGCCAGCGCAGGCAGCGCGGCAACACTCAAGGTAAGAGCCGCAGCAACAGGCCAGATGCGGATGGGCTTCATGGTCATGGACATGGTCGAACTCCTTCAAGATGGTGAAAAAATAAAAGCCTAACCCTTGCTCAGATACCGGCCAAACACCGGCTTCGATCCCCGGCCCATTTTGACTGACCTGACTGACATCCTGGGCCCAAAGGATTAGACGCCAAGCAGCGCCGCCGGGGGCCTGTCCAGCACGGCTTGCAAACGGGGCAACGCCAGGAGCGCATTGTCGGTTGTCGCGCGCGCAAACTCCATCAACGCCAAACCGCGCAGCGCCGCCAGATGCGCCGCGATGCGGGGCAGTTCGGCGGGCTCGTTGCGCCCTTGCGGCAAACCGCGCGCACGCTCGGCCTGGGTGCGATAGAGCCAATGCGGCGGCATATCCGGCGCATCGGTTTCGAGCACGATCGCCGTCAGCGGCAGCGTCGCCGCAAGCCGGCGCAGGCGCGCGGCACGTTCATAGGTACTGGCGCCGCCAAAGCCCAGCCGCAAACCCAGCCCGAGCAAGGCTTGCGCCTGCTGCGCGCTGCCGTTGAAAGCGTGCGCGATTCCCTGCCACGCCCTGCCCCGCGCCTGACGGCGCAGGCACGCCAGCACCGTATCGACCGAACGGCGCAGGTGCAGCAACACCGGCAAATCGTGACGGCGCGCGAGGCTCAGTTGCGCCTCGAAAAAATGCAGTTGGCGCGCAGGATCCAGCCCAGGCGCGAAGCCATCCAGACCGATCTCGCCCACGGCAACCAGACGCGGATCGCCGCTGTGCGCCTTCAGTTGTGCATCCAGCGCGAGCAAATCCTCTGTGCGCGCCTGCCGTACCTCCATCGGATGAATACCCAGCGCATAAGCGTCACCGTGTGCATGGGCCAGCGCGCGCACGGCGCCGAATCCATCGGCCGTCACCGCCGGCAGCACACACAGCCGCACCCCTGCGGCATCGGCCCGCGCCCGCACCCGCGCGACATCGTGCGCGAACTCGGGCGCGTCGAGGTGGCAGTGGGTGTCAATCAACAGATGGGGGGCGCCCATGGGCAAGCTTGATTCAGTCCATCAACGCCGGCGTTGCGCAAGTGCCGGTGCCGCGGACGGCGCAAAGCCGCATCGGCATCGGTCACCCCCTCTTCTGCCCCTTGTAGGCATAGTGCAGCGCGGCCACGGCACAAGAAGCCAGCCGCGACATCGGACTGTCCGAACGCGAATTCAGGATGACAGGAACGCGCGCACCGAGCAGGAGACCGGCCCCCTCGGCATGACTGATGAAAGACAACTGCTTGGCCAGCATATTGCCCGCGTCGATACCCGGCACGACCAGGATATTGGCATGGCCCGCAACGCCGCCCTTGAGCCCCTTGGTGCGGGCCGCGCCGATGTCGACCGCGTTATCCATCGCCAGCGGCCCCTCAACCAGCCCGCCAGTGATCTGGCCGCGATCGGCCATCTTGGACAGCAGCGCCGCGTCGATCGAGGACTGAATCGCCGGATTGACCATCTCCACCGCCGAGAGCACCCCCACCCGCGGTTCCATGCCCAGCGCGAGTGCCAAGTCGATCGCGTTCTGCACGATATCCACCTTGGTGATGAGGTCGGGCGCGATGTTGATCGCCGCATCGGTCACCATCACCGGCTCGGGCCGGCCAGGCACATCCATGACGAAAACGTGGGTAAAGCGGCGCCCGACACGCAGCCCATTCACCTTATCGAGCATCGGGTGCAGCAGCTCATCGGTGTGCAGATGACCTTTCATCACCGTGCTGGCCCGGCCATCGCGGATGAGCTTGCAGGCCGCGGCGGCCGCAGCCGCATCGCCGGCGACCTCGATGATCTCGATGCCGGAAAGATCCGCTGAAAGCTTCGCCGCGACTTTGCGGATCTGCTCCATGCGCCCGATCAAAATCGGCACGATGATGCCCTCTTTGGCCGCAAGCAGAGCGCCGCCGAGCGAGTTTTCGTCATGCGGACAGACCACGGCAACGGGCACCGCCGGCAGCGGTTTGGCGCGCTCGAGCAGCGCCTCGAAATGCCGATGGCGCTGAACCACGAGGCCGGGAACCTCGATGCCATCGCGATCGAGTTTTTCCTTCGGAGCGACGACGCTCGCCTCACCGCTGACCATGAGCGCCCCGTCAGACGGACGGGTGATCTCGGTCTCCAGCCGGACGAGGCCGTCATCGAGCTTCTCGATCACCTTCACCCGGCACAACAATTCGTCGCCCGCCTGAGCGCGCTCATGGAAATGAAGGACCTGGCGACGATAGAGCGTCCCCGCGCCCGGCAGCAGCATGCCCAGTACCGCCGAAATCTGGGACGCGAGGAGCATGCCTGGGGCCATGTTCTCAGGCCGGCCCGCCCCATCGGTGCGCGGCAGATTCATCGGGTTATAGTTTCCCGAGGCCGCCGCGAAAACGTAAAGATCGTCCAGCGTAATGAGACGGCGCAATTCCGCAGTGTCTCCAGGTTGGAGCTCGGCAAAGGTGCGATTGATTAGGTGCATTTCAATAGCCTCCTTGAGTCGCATCATCTTAGCGGCTCTACGCGGGTTGTGCCAGTCGTCGCGCCAGTGTGCCGCGTCAGTGCGCCGCGTCAGGCCCCAATGGCGGGATGAATGACCGGATGAATGGCCCGATGGGATGAAGCGGCCCTCGGCGGCATCACCGCGCTCGCCCAGGCGGATTGACAGGCGCGGGCCGATGGTATTGCGATGGTGTGGCGATTTAATTCGATTCGCTTGCCAAGCGGCCCACGCTCTCCATAATGCACTCCCGCGGGTCAGCCATATCCCTGCCCTACACCACGGAGTCGTTTCCCATGCCCGATCTTTCCAAAATTACTTGCATTGAAGACCTGCGCCGTATCGCGCAACGGCGCGTGCCGCGCATGTTTTACGACTACGCCGATTCGGGCTCGTGGACTGAAGGAACTTACCGCGAGAACGAACGCGCGTTCCAAAAAATAAAGTTCCGCCAGCGCGTGGCCATGAACATGGAAGGGCGTTCCACGCGCAGCACCATGATCGGCCAGGAAGTCGCCATGCCGGTGGCGCTGGCGCCCGTGGGCATGACCGGCATGCAGCATCCCGATGGCGAAATTCTGGCGGCGCGCGCGGCCAAGGCGTTTGGCATTCCGTTCACGCTTTCGACCATGAGCATCTGCTCGCTCGAAGACGTGGCCGAAGCCACCGAACTGCATCCTTTCTGGTTCCAGTTGTATGTGACGCGCGATCGCGACTTCATGCATCGCCTGATCGAACGCGCCAAGGCCGCCAACTGCTCGGCGCTGCAAATCACGCTCGACCTGCAAATCCTCGGCCAGCGTCACAAGGACATCAAGAACGGCCTGTCCACGCCGCCCAAGCCGACGCTGACCAATCTGATCGATCTGGCCACCAAACTGCGCTGGTGCTGGCACATGCTGGGCACGCGCCATCGCACGTTCGGCAATATCGTCGGCCATGCCAAAAACGTGAGCGACACCCACTCGCTGGCCTCGTGGACCGCCGAACAGTTCGACCCGACGCTGGACTGGAATGCGGTCGAACAGATCAAGCGCCTGTGGGGCGGCAAGCTGGTGCTCAAGGGCATCATGGATCCGCAGGACGCGCGCCGGGCCGTCGACAGCGGGGCCGACGCGCTGATCGTCTCCAACCACGGCGGCCGCCAGCTCGACGGGGCGCCGGCGACGATCGACACGTTACCCTCGATCGTAGAGGCGGTCGATAAACGGATCGAGGTCTGGCTCGACAGCGGTATCCGCAGCGGCCAAGACGTGCTCAAGGCGCGCGCCCTGGGCGCACGCGGTACCCTCATCGGCCGCTCCTACATCTACGGCCTGGGCGCCTATGGGCAGGCCGGCGTGACCCGCGCGCTGGAGCTGATCCACAAGGAGCTGGACCTGACCATGGCGTTCTGCGGGCGCACACAAATCGACGCGGTGGATCAAAGCATTTTGCTGCCGGGGACTGAGCCCCTATCGAGAAGCAACCCTTAGCTTCTTTAGAAGCTGTTCCCGCGCTCACTCTCAAACACCACAAGAGGCCACGCCATGATGAGACCGTATCGCGCACGCGTTACCCGTACCAAGCTGTGGCCGAAGTTGTGGGGCCTTTTTGCTTTTGGACTTTGTTCGTCGGCATGCGCACTGACGCTCACCGGGTTGACTCCGCAAGGGGAAGTCGCGCAAGTACGGCAAGTGGTGGCCCGCTTTGACCAGAGCGCGATCCATTTCGGCGACCCCAAAGCACCCGCGCCGCTGACGCTGGCATGCCGCAATGACAACAGCGCCCCACTGACCCAGACCAGCGCCACGGGACGCTGGCTCAATGACAAACAGTGGGTGTTTGATTTTGCCGATGACCTGCCCGCCGGCGTGCGTTGCACCGTCACGCCGGTGCGCGGCTTCAAATCGCCCGCAGGCGCGGTGCTCAAAGCACAGCCCCGCTATGCGTTCAACACCGGCGGCCCTGCCGTGAGCAACATATTCCCCCCCGAATATGACGCCGACGCTATCGACGAGCAGCAGTTGTTCCTGCTCCAACTCAGCGGCCCGGCCGCCGCCGCCAGCTTGAGTGCGCATGTCTGGTGCAGCGTCGAGGGCATCGGCGAGCGCGTCCCGGTGCAGGTCATCGAGGGCGCGCAGCGCGATGCGCTGCTCAAGGCCAGCGACTGGGCCAAAGACGCGAAGAAAGAACCGCTGCGTTACCCCGTGCTGCAATGCAAACGCACCCTGCCGCCCGATGCGAAGGTGCAACTGGTCTATGGCAAAGGCGTCGCCACGCCTTCCGGGGTCGCCAACAGCGTCGAGAAACGCTACGACTTCAAGGTGCGCAAGCCCTTTGCCGTGAGTTTCAGTTGCGAACGCCAAAACGCGCAGGCCGGCTGCCTGCCGGTGCGTCCGATGCGATTGCTCTTCAGCGCGCCGGTCACGCGCGCGCTGGCGGCGCGCATCACGCTCACGGGCGGCGGCAAGACCTTGGCGCCGACCTTTGATACCGATGCGGGCAGCGGCCCGGATGCGCAGCTTGATGGCATCGCGTTCGCGCCGCCGCCGTTCAACGAACAGACCGACTACACGATCGCGCTGCCCAAGGATTTCAAGGACGTGTCGGGCCGCACGCTGGCCTCGCCCGAGAGCTTTCCCGTACACGCCCGCACGGACGCGATGCCGCCGCTGGCCAAGTTCGCCGCCGCGCCGTTCGGCGTGATCGAGCGGCTGGCCGATCCCGATGGCGTGGCAACCTTGCCCGTAACGGTGCGCCGGGTCGAACCGGCGCTGGCGGCGCAGAGCTATACGCCGGGCCGGGTGGGCGATCTGAGCGCCCGCAGCGACGCCGAAATCATCCGCTGGATGCACAAGTTGCGGGTTTATGACGAGACCAAGGTCTCGCGTGAACAGGCCGCGCGCGACGTGAACGGTCCGCTGCCGCCCGCGTTGCATGGCGAAAACCGCGATCCCAGTGTGGTCGAATCACGCACGGTATCGCTGCTGGCCGGGCAAAGCGACGTGCGCACGCTGGCCCTGCCGCGCCAGCAGGGCAACGATCCGCGCCCGTTCGAGGTCGTCGGCATTCCACTTGCGCCCGGCTACCACGTGGTTGAAATCGCTTCGGGCCAGCTCGGGCAGGCGCTGCTCAATCCCGGTTACGGCGCGGCGCGCACCATGTTCGTGCGCACCGGCGTGCTGGTGACCAATCTGGCGGTGCATTTCAAGCTCGGGCGCGAAAACGCGCTGGCTTGGGTGACCACGCTCGACAAAGGCCAGCCGGTGCCGGGCGCGCGCGTGCAGGTGTCCGATTGCAACGGGAAAGTTTTGACCAGCGGCGTGACCGACGCCAGCGGCATTGCGCGGTTCGAGGGCTTGTCGCCGAGCGCGCCGGAGTGCCAGCGCGGCGGCGATGGCGGGTACTGGTACAGCGGCGACACCGGCTATTTCGTCAGCGCCCGCGCCGCTGGCGCCAAGGGCGTGGAAGACCTGGCCTTCGTCTGGAGCGACTGGCAGCGCGGCATTGAGCCGTGGCGCTTCAATCTGCCGACCAGCGACCAGAAGGAACCCGACCGCGCGGTGCACACCCTGTTCGACCGCACCCTGTTTCGCGCGGGCGAAACGGTGTCGATGAAGCACCTGTTCCGCATCAAGACCGGCGCGGGCAACGGCTTTGCGCAACCACCGGCAGCGGACTGGTTCACCGAACTGGTCATCACCCATCTGGGCAGCGGCCAGCAATATAAACAGCCGCTGACGTGGCGCAAAACAGCCACGGGCGGCCTGAGCGCCGAGAGCACCTTCGCCATTCCCGCCGCCGCCAAGCTGGGCATGTACGAGGTATCGCTGCGCAAAGGCACGGATCAGTATGAGCAGAGCGTATCGAGCGGCTCGTTCCGGGT
>JAITWT010000030.1 GCA_031285125.1 Burkholderiaceae bacterium
CCTCGTGAAGGACGAGGCCGAGGCGGTGGCGGTCGCCCGGCAGTACCTCTCGTACTTCCAGGGATCGACACACGGATGGACGTGCGCCGACCCGCGCGCGCTGCGCCATGCGGTGCCCGCCGGCGGCTTCGATGCGCCGGTGTTCACCGTCGCCTGGCCGACTGGCGAGTTCGGCGCGATGGGCCTCGAAGGCGCGGTGCGGCTGGGTTTTCGCAAAGAGCTCGAAGCCGCCGCCGAAGGACCGCAGCGCGATGCCTTGTTCAAGAAGCTGGTCGCCCAGCAGTACGCGAACGGCGAGGCGATCCCGATGGCGCAGACGCTGGAGATCGACGCCGTCATCGACCCCGCCGACACGCGGGCCTGGCTGGTCCGCGGCCTGGCATCCGCCGTAGCGTCGAAACGCGAACCCGCAGCCTACGTCGATACTTGGTGAAGGTGCGCGAAGCGCGACTTTTATCGATTTTTTACACAACCCATCGAACATTTCGCTGCCCGCTTACAGATCTTCACATCGAGCATAGAGAATGGATTTCCCCGCAACTCAACAAGGAGTGTCCTCATGAAAAAACTCGCTGTAACCCTGGCGATAGGCGCCGCATCCGCGCTGACGGTCGGCGCCGCGGTGGTCGTCCCGACCACCGCGACGGCGCAGCCGGTGATTGCGTTGCAGATGGCGCCGCCCCCGCCCCCGCGCCAGCAGATGATTCCTCCGCCGCGCAGGGGCTTTGTGTGGGTGCCAGGCCACTACCGATGGAATGGCCGCCGCCACGTCTGGGTCAACGGCACGTGGTTGCGCGCGCGGCCTGGTCAGGTCTATCGCGCGCCCGAATGGCGTGAGCGCAATGGCCGCTGGGAATACCAGGGCGGCCGCTGGGACCGTCACCGCTGACGGCGTGCGGGATCAGTTCGCCCGCCGTCCCGACGATCCGCGCCAGCGTTGATTGAGAAACACGCACGGCAGAGCCCCGGCCAGCCCCGGGGCGATCGCGCCGACCTCTCCCCCAAGGCCCTGATGGGCGCTCCCCAGTGGACTCGACTCCCGACCGTTCCGTCATACCTACTCAAACCTATCTAAACAGGTTCAAAGCTGACTTCCTGCTTCACAGAGGTTGGTTTCACCACCGTCTTGCGACGGCGGCCAGCGCCCCCCTCTCCACAGGCTGACACCGTGGAACTCACGGCCATGTTCTTCAAATTGATTGCGGCGTTCACGTCGCGATCGTGGTTTGCGCCGCAAGCTACACATCTCCACTGACGCATCGACAGCGGCAGGCTCTCCAATTTGTGACCACAGTCAGAGCAGGTCTTGGAACTGGCAAAGAACCTGTGGGCAACCACTACTTGCCCGCCCCGCATCGCGGCTTTGTATTCCAACTGTCGCCGGAATTCAAAAAAGCCCATGTCCGAGATCGACCGCGCCAGTCTCCGGTTTTTGACCATGCCCCTGACATTCAGGTCTTCAATGCCCAAGGTGTGAAACCGGCGTGTCAAGTCCGTCGTGAGCTTGTGCAGCGCATCCGAGCGGATGTTGGCAATACGGGCGTGAAGCCGGGAGAGTTTGGCCTTGGCCTTCTTGCGGTTGGCCGATCCTTTGACTTTGCGCGACAGGCTGCGTGAGAGCCGCTGCAAACGGCCCAGCAATGCCTTGTGGGCTCTGGGGCCAGGAATCGTCTCTCCCGTCGAGAGCGTCGCCAGTGCCGAGACACCCAAATCCACACCGACCGCGCCTTGGTTTTGAGCTTGGGGCAGATGTGAATCGTCCTGGGTATCCACGGCAATGCTGACAAACCAGCGGTCAGCCACGCGCGATACCGTGGCCGACATGAGCTTGCCAGTGAAACGCAACGTCTCGCGCATCCGCACCCAGCCAAGATGGGGGATGCGAATGCGTGAAGCGTCGATGTCGAATTGGTCGTTGGTCAGCGTGAAACGATCATGCACGCCCTTCTTGCGAAACTGCGGATAACGGGCGCGGCCAGCGAAGAAGTTCTGGAATGCCTGACCCAATTGAATGATCGCCATTTGCGGCGCGTTCTTGGTCACTTCGAGCATCCAGGGGAAGAGTTCGCGCTTGACGGCGTTCAACTGGCGGCGCAGCGCCGCTTGCGAGGGCTTGGGCAGGCTGCTGTCGGCCTTGCATGCTTCGTACTGGCGTTTCCATTCGGCCAGCGCCCAGTTGTAGGCGAATCGCGCCGTACCTGCCGCGCGAGCCAGATAGGTGGCCTGTGCATTGTTCGGATCGAGCGCGATGCGGTGCGCAATCAGCATTGCGACGCCTCCACCGCCTGCCGAACGCCATCGAGCAGTTTCTGACTCTTGCGCGAGCGGCCGCCGTAGAGCCGGGCGCTGAAGACCGTGATGATCTCCAGCACGTCTTTGGCCAGGTCTTCCTCGAACGCGGTGTCCTCGCCTTGATTGAGGATGACCACTTCAACGCTTTTGGCCTCACAGATGGCAAACACCAGTTCCGCGCCAAAGCGCAGCAATCTGTCTTTGTGCGTGAGAACCAAGCGTTGGATCTGGCCGGCAATGACGGCATCGAGTAGTTTTTTCAAGCCCTTCTTGTGATAGTTCATGCCCGAACCCAAGTCAGCCACGACCTCAAATGTCCAGCCTTGGCGGGCGCAGTACAACTCCAACACTTGCTTCTGGCGCTCCAGATCGTCCTTCTGGTCGTGACTGGACACGCGGGCATAGGCGACGGTACGTCGTGTCGCGTCATCCTCTGAGTGAAACATCTCCGGCTTGAGTTTGGCGAGGTCGTAACGACGGTGCCCACCCGCCGTGTGTTCGGCGCGCAACTTGCCGCAAGCTTCCCAGCGCCGCAATGTCGTGATCGACACGCCCAACGCTGTAGCCGCCTCGCCTATGCCTACTAATCTCTCCATTTTGTAGAGAATAGCATAGATATGCTCATGTTTTATTAAAACTGTCCAAACCC
>JAITWT010000058.1 GCA_031285125.1 Burkholderiaceae bacterium
GCGATCGGGTGATTGAGCGACTCGAAAGGCTCGATCCATTTGGGGATGTACGGAATCGCGTAGCCGAACTGGGTCTTGGTCCAGTCGGTGATGCCGGCCAGGTAGGTCGAAAAAATTTCGATCTTGCCGGAGGCGGTTTCAAACGGCTGGCCCTTGGCGATCTGGTCGCGGAAGGCGACGTGCGGCTCCTTGAGCTTGAACTTGAAGACGCCGTGCTTTTTGAAGTCCTCCCACGACATCTTTACGCCCTGGTGTTTGCGCACACCGCCGTCCCACCACGCCTTGAGGTACGCCTCATCAACCGCGTCCGGATTCTGGAAGTAGTCGCGATTGGCGCGCGGGTTGTAGCGTTTGCCCAGGTCTTTCAGGTTCGGGTCGAGCGCCTCCAGCCGGTAGCTGAGTTCGGTAAAAACCTGAAAGTCGGTCTTGCTTTCACCCAGCGGCTCGATCACCTTGGGCCGGTGGATGTAATAGTGGCCCTTGTACCAGGGCAGCGCGGTGTCGTGGCGCTCGAAGTGGGTGGCAATGGGCAGCAGGTAGTCGGCCCAGATGCCCGAGGGCGTGATGGTCGAATCCATGCACACGACCAGTTCGAGTTTTTCGATGGCCTTGATTTCCTGGTTGATGTTGGTGAGCTGATTGAACCAGTCGCTGCCCTGCCAGAAGATGCCCTTGATGTTGGGAATCTGTCCATCAAGCTTGTCATTGCGCGGCCACAGGCCGATTTCCTCGCGCTTGACGTTGGGGTAGTTCAGCACGCAATGCGCCCAACGGTCGGACTTGATCGAGGCCCACCACAGGTTGGCGTTCTCGTCGTAGGGATACGCCACGCTTTCGCTGTGAAAGCCCTTGCCCACGCCTTCGGCGCAGCCGCCCAGCACGCCGATGTTGCCGGTCATGGCCTGCAACGCGGCGGCCATGCGGTTGTACTGCTCGCCATAACTGGCGCGGCCCGGCGCCCACGAAGCCTTGAGCGCCGCCGGTTTGGTTTTGGCGTACATCTCGGCCAGCTTGCGGATGTCATCGGCCTTCACGCCGCAAATCTTCTCGGCCCACTCGGGTGTCTTGGGCGTGTTGTCGTACTTGCCCAGGATGTAGTCCTTGAAGTTCTCCTTGCCCGCGTATTCCTTGGGCAGCGTACCCGCGTCCATGCCGAGCACGAACCTGTCGATGAACTTCTGGTCCTGCAGGTTGTTGGTGAAGATGTGGTGCGCCATCCCGGCCATCATGGCGGCGTCGGTGTTGGGCTTGATCGGAATCCACCAGGCGTCGTACACGGCGGCCGAATCGGTGTACTGCGGATCGACCAGCACGAACTTGCAGCCGCGCTGCTTGGCCATGCGCATGTAATAAAAGGTGTTGCCGCCGTGGAAGGTGTAGGCCGGGTTCCAGCCCCACATGATGATGAGCTTGCTGTGCGCGAAGGCGTCGTCCTCGTTGCCGTCCTGAATGGTGCCGAAGGTCATGCGGCTCGAAAACGTCGTGCCCTGGTACGAGGGCACCGACCACGAATTGGTGCGGCAGCCGAACATGCCGAGAAAACGCGCCAGCAACCCCTCGATCTGATCGCTCTTGTGCAGCACGCCGTAACTGGCGCCCGCGTAAGCCTGATCGAGCAGCGCCGTGGGGCCGTGGTCTTTTTTGAGCTGCACCATCTTCTGCGCGATTTCGTCCAGCGCTTGATCCCAGCTGATGCGCTTGAACTTGTGCTCGCCGCGCGCGCCGACGCGCTTCATCGGATAGAGCAGCCGCTCAGGCGAATACAAACGGGCGCGATAGCTGCGTCCGCGCAGGCAGGCGCGCAACTGCGGCTCGGCCTCGGTATCTTTGCCATAGCTACCATCCAACTGGTACGAGCCGTTGTCGGTGGACAGGCGCACGATCACGTCGCCCTTTTTGTGCGCCACCAGCATGTGGCGCGAGCCGCAGTTGTGCGCGCATGAGGTGACCACGGTGGTCAACTGGTCATCGGTGTAGTAAGACTCGTAGGCGAAGGCGTGGGCTTCCTGCGGCTTGAGCGCGGTGCCGACCCCGATGCCGCCCAGTGCCGCAGCACCCGCGCCGGCGCTGACGATCTTCAAAAAATCGCGCCGCTGGTAAGCGTTCCCAGCCCGATCGAGGCTGTCGTTGACGCTGGGAAAGCGCGTTGCCGATCTCACGGACGGCGCTTGAGGCCAGTCATTTTTCATTTTTTTGCTCCTTCTCCTTGACCAGGGGCCGGGGTGGCCGCGATAGCGAGGCGGAAACGCGCTTCGGATTGCGCCGGGCGGTTCTTGGCCCAGGCCGGAGTTTCAGGCGGCATGTTCGGCCACGGATGGCGGGGATAGGGATAGACGATGCGATACCAGGGGCGGCCACCATGGCAGCCGTAGCACACATCACCGCCGTTGGGTTTGGCGGCAAGGGCCTCGATCGCCTTGGCGTTGAGGTAGTTGACCTGATGCCGTACCGTGCGCTGCACGGAGTGGCACGCCGTCACGCAGTTGTTGTTGAATGCCGTTCTGAATTGCGGCCACGGGCCGGGCAACCCCATGACGGGCCAGTTCATCTGGCCATGGCACTTCAGACAACTCATCTCAGGCACCACCGTTTTACGCAGCGTCACGTCAGGCTGCGCAGTGGCTGAACTGCCGGAGGCCTGGTCTCGCGGATCGCTGCCTTGGTGGCAGGTATTGCAGTGCAGCTCCATGACCTGCTTGGCATACGCCGTCACATAGTGCCGGCGATGGAAGGTATCCTGCCCCCCCTGGTAAGTGGAAATTTGCTGATACCAGGCCTTGGCGGTCGCAGATTCCAAACCTGCCGGCGAAGTCTTACGCACCGAGGGCTGCAGCACTTCAGCGTGACAGGCCAGACACTGCCGATCGGTCGCTTTGTCGATTGCGGGCTTGAAATGGATGGGATCGTATTGGGCCGCCTGATAGCTCACAGCCATAGGCGCCGCTGGAGTCGATCCGGGTGCAGCCGGGGCTGATGACGATGCGGCTGGCGCGGGCGGAGCGGTGGGGTCTTTGCAGCCCACGACAGTCAAGGCCACAAACAGGCTGACCGATGCGACACACATCAGCCTGAGCCATGAGGTTCTCATGGGAATTCCTCCCGTGGATGGATTCCGATCAATGCCGCCTGCCAAGGCCGCGTTGAGTCAGTTCTAAGCGATTTTTTACGCCTGGGCCCAAGAGGGATCGCAAGATGCGAGCCCTGCTCCAAGCCGACACGACGGTGAGGATTTACAACGCAGCCGGCTACCTCAACCCCGGTTGCGACAACTGCGAGGGGATCACCGGACATGATCCCTCGCAGCCCTTGCATGGGAACCACCGGCCTCATGGCCGGTTGATTCCAGCGTATGGTCTGGCTTCTTTCTTATGAGTTGCCGGACATACCTTATTGACCAGACATCCCGTTCATGCCGGACATGCCTTCTTGGCCAGACATTCCGTCCATGCCGGACATACCCGACATGCCTTCCTGCTTGGTCTTCTTGGCCTTCTTGGCTTTGTGCTTGGTCTTGGCCTTGTGCTCGCCCGACATGCCACTCATGCCGCTCATGCCCTGTTGACCGGACATACCGCTCATGCCCTGCTGGCCGGACATACCGCTCATGCCCTGTTGGCCGGACATGCCACTCATGCCCTGTTGGCCGGACATGCCACTCATGCCCTGCTGGCCGGACATGCCACTCATGCCCTGCTGGCCGGACATGCCGCTCATGCCCTGCTGGCCGGACATGCCGCTCATGCCCTGCTGGCCGGACATGCCGCTCATGCCTTCTTGGCCAGACATGCCTTGCTGCTGAGCCATGGCCGGCAGGGCCATGCCCAGTGCGCCAGCCATGACCGACAGACCGAGAATATTGCGAACAGTTTTCTTCATAAGATAGCTCCTGAGTTGAGGAAATGTGACAACATATGAGGCTATTACCCTCATTGCCTGTCGGCAGTATCGTTGGTGCTCGCAGGTGCGGGCTCCGCCGATTCAATACAGCCACTATCCCGCCTGCACGGCAAGGCGACTGAAAACGGTACCAAGCAAATTCCGCGCGGCTCGCACATCCTGGCGTGGGACGATGGGCTATAAAAGCAAATCCTTGCCATGATGCAGAAGTAAAAAAAGCGCCACTTCTGCTGCATGCTGCGGTTTGCCCCTTGCACTCCATCCAAGACTCAAGCGCACCACCTTGCGGAGACTTATTCAGCATTGTTTTATAAATAATGTATTAGGTATAAAAATACTTGATGTTGGGAATATGAAATAGTGTGTCAATGCGTTGACGAGCCTGCAACGGACTGCGCGGAGGCCGGCTTGGCTGGCGTTGCTGTGCTGACGGATGTTTGCGCGTCATGCCAGCCGCGCAGGTCATATGGGGCGGACATGCCCGGGGCACGTAACGGTACCCACCAATTTCCCGTGGCGGCAATCGACTGGACATTACCGGGTACAGGGGCCTCAATGCCGTGTAGCGCACGTTCCACCTGATACGGTGTGCGGGTGGCCTGTGCCAGTTGCGGTGCGGTATCCGGCCGCCGGTCAGGCTGCAGGCCTGCAATGTGTACGCCCGTCTGCGCTCCCGCGCCTGTTACACAGGCCATCAGACCAAAGGCGAAAAGCAGTGAAAGCTTCATGGCGCTTATCTCTTGAGCTGCTGCGACGCTGGTTTTGCGTTGTGTCAAGTGAAGTTTATGCCATATCAAACGTAGACGCCAGTATTATTTGAGGGGTTCTATTTTTTATCTGGCACATTTTACTTATTGTTCAATATAAATTGAACTAAAGTATTAAAATAAATAGATTATTAAATTCCCCTGGGACGTTCTATTTATTCGGCGGGGGTATTGAACTTGCCTGTTGCGATACAGCAACATCTGGAATGAAAGTTCGGCGGTAATCAGCATTCCAGGTTTAGGGTGCGAACGGTTCTTGTTGAGTGCGCTTGTCGCAGATCAAGTGTCTTCTGCGCAAACTTGCGCGCGCGCTTGCGTGCGCATTGTTCATATTCGAAAGAGGGCGTGAGTTCGGCGTGCTTGATTCGGTGCACTTGCGTGGGCCTTTGCGGCGCGCTCGATTCCCAAGTGCAAAGCGCGGCCACAAAGCGCAGCCATCGTCCGGGCGCTGCTGGCCAGTATTTGCAACTTCCTCAGAAGCCCCTGAAGCGAAAAGGCGTGTGGCGTGCAGGCCGCCTCTACACTGAGGTTTTTTCTTTTAAGGTCCTGTCGCATGAGCCCGACTTTTTCCCCCGCCGCTGTTCGTGCCTTCGCCCCCACTGGCGTGCTGCGCGCCTGCATCAATTTGGGCAATCCGATTCTTGCGCGCCGTGAGGGCGAGGGCGTGGCCGGCGTTTCGGTCGATCTGGCCCATGAACTGGCACAGCGGCTGCGCGTGCCCTGCGAATTACGCATTGTCGAGAAGGCGGCGCAATCGGTCGAGGCGGTACGCACCGAGCGCGCCGATATGGGCTTCTTCGCGATCGATCCCGCGCGCAGCGAGGGTTTGTGTTTCACCGCGCCTTATGTGCTGATCGAGGGCAGCTATCTCGTCCTGCAAGACGGCCCGCTGCGTGAAAACGCACAGGTCGATCGCAGCGGTGTGCGCGTGAGCGTGGCCTCGGGCAGCGCGTATGACTTGTTCCTCACACGCAACTTGCAAGCGGCCTCGATCGTGCGTGTGCCGCACGCGCGCGACGTATTGGCCGCGCTGGCCGCGGGCCAGGTCGATGTTGCGGCGGGCATCCGCCAAGTGCTCGAAGGCGCGGCGTGCACCGATGCGCGTTTGCGGATGCTGCCGGGGCGCTTCATGGTCATCGAGCAGGCGATGGGTTTACCCGCCAGCCGGGGCAGTGAAGCGGCACAGATTCTGGTGCGCTTCATCGAAGCGATGAAAGCCAGCGGTTTTGTCGCTGAGGCGCTGGCACGTCACCACATCGAGGGCGCAAGCGTGGCGCCGCTGGCATCGATGAACTGATCGGGCGGGCCCTGCTTGCTCCATTTCGATTCAAGCGATGACTTCGCCGGTTGCGCTGGCCGTGCGGCAGCACGGTTTGCGCAGCGCCAGCGCGTACCGGCTTGATCGGTCAATGGCATGACAGCCTGGCATTACAGCCGCTGTTCGACCCAATCCGCCACCGATTGCAGTGCCGCGGGCAGTGCCGCCGCATCGGTGCCGCCGGCCATCGCCATATCGGGCTTGCCGCCGCCCTTGCCGCCCACCTGTAGCGCGACGAAGTTGACCAGTTCGCCGGCCTTGATCCGGCCCAGCGTGTCGGCGGTGACGCCGGCGGCCAGTTGTACCTTGGTGCCATCGACCGCGGCCAGCACGATGGCGGCAGTCTTGAGCTTGTTCTTGAGTTGGTCGAGGGTTTCGCGCAACTGCCGGGCGTCGGCGCCGTCGAGCGTGGCGGCGAGCACGTTGACGCCCTTGACCGCGCGCGCGCGCGCCGCCAGTTCATCCCCCGCCGAGGCGGCGAGCTTGCCCTTGAGCGCGGTGATATCGCGTTCGAGCGCGCGCGCATGGTCCAGCAATTGGACCAGGCGCGGTTGCAATTCAGATGCCGGCGCCTTGAGCGCGGCGGCGGCCTCGTGCACGGCGGTTTCAAGCGTCTGTACATAGGCCAGTGCGTTCGCGCCGGTGATCGCTTCGATGCGGCGCACGCCGGCGGCGACGCCGCTTTCACCGATGACCTTGAACAAACCGATGTCGCCGGTGCGCGCGACGTGCGTGCCGCCGCACAGCTCACGGCTGGAGCCGATGTCGAGCACGCGCACGGTATCCCCGTATTTTTCGCCGAACAGCATCATCGCGCCGGTTTTGCGCGCGGCTTCGATGTCCATCACGCGCGCCTGGGTGGCGGCATTGCTCAGAATCTCGGCGTTCACGCGGCGTTCGATTTCGGCGATCTGCGCCGGCGTGACGGGCGCGTTGTGCGCGAAGTCGAAGCGGGTTTTTTCGGCATCAACCAGCGAGCCTTTTTGCTGCACGTGCTCGCCGAGCACCTCGCGCAGCGCTTTGTGCATCAGGTGCGTGACGCTGTGATTGCGCATGGTGGCCGCGCGCCGCGCGCCATCGACCTGGGCGTGCACCGCATCGCCGACTTTGAGCACGCCCTGCACGAGCGTGCCGTGGTGAGCGTAAACGTCGGCCTTGATCTTCTGCGTGTCTTGGACGCCAAACTGCACGCCTTCGGCTTCGATCACCCCCGCATCGCCGACCTGGCCGCCGCTTTCGGCATAGAAGGGCGTGGTGTCGAGCACGACGATGCCCGACTGGCCCGCGCGCAGCTCGTGCGCCGCCGCGCCTTCGTGATACAGCGCGAGCACACGCGAGCGTTCCTGCAAATGCGCGTAACCGCTGAACACATTACCCGCGCCGCTGTATTCGACCGCGCGCTCCATCTTGAACTTGCCCGCCGCGCGGCCGGCGGCCTTCTGCCGATCCATTGCGGCATCGAAACCGGCCGCATCGACTGTGACGCCGCGCTCGCGGCACACGTCCTGCGTGAGATCCAGCGGGAAGCCATAGGTGTCGTGCAGCTTGAAGGCGAGTTCTCCCGACAGCTGCTGCTGGCCTGCGGCCAACGCGCCATCGAGCATTTCCATGCCGTTGGCCAGGGTCTCGAAAAAACGTTCTTCCTCGGCCTGGAGCGTGGCCATGATGCGCGCCTGATCGGCCCTCAGCTTGGGATAGGCCTGCCCCATCAGCGCGACCAGATCGGGCACCAGCTGATGAAAGAACGGCCCCTTGCAGCCGAGCTTGTAGCCGTGGCGGATGGCGCGGCGGATGATGCGCCGCTGCACGTAGCCGCGCCCTTCGTTGCTGGGGATCACGCCATCGCTCACCAGAAACGCCGTGGCGCGGATGTGGTCGGCGATCACCTTGAGCGAGGGGCTGTCCAGGTCAGCGCAGCCGGTCGCGCGCGCCGCCGCCTTGATGAGCGCGGCAAACAGGTCAATCTCGTAGTTGCTGTGCACGCCCTGCAAAATGGCCGCCAGGCGCTCCAGTCCCATGCCGGTATCAACGCACGGCGCGGGCAGGCGCGTGATGCTGCCGTCTTCGTGCATCTCGAACTGCATGAACACGTGGTTCCAGATTTCGATGTAGCGGTCGCCATCTTCGTCGGCGCTGCCCGGCGGGCCGCCAGGGATGTGCGGCCCGTGGTCATAAAAAATTTCCGAGCACGGCCCGCATGGCCCGGTATCGGCCATCATCCAGAAGTTGTCGCTCTTGTAGCGGCCGCCCTTGTTGTCGCCGATGCGCACCACGCGCTCAGGCGGCAGGCCGATGACCTTCGTCCAGATGTCATACGCCTCGTCATCTTCCTGATAAACGGTCGCCATCAGCCGCTCTGGCGGCAAACCGTAAACGCGCGTGAGCAACTCCCAGCCCCACACCAGCGATTCCTTCTTGAAGTAATCGCCAAAACTCCAGTTGCCCAGCATCTCGAAGAAAGTGTGATGGCGCGCGGTGTAGCCGACGTTTTCCAGATCGTTGTGCTTGCCGCCCGCGCGCAGACAGGCCTGCACCGAGGTGGCGCGCGCATAGGGGCGTTTGTCGGCGCCCAGGAACACGTCCTTGAACTGCACCATGCCTGAATTGGTGAACATCAGGGTCGGATCATTGATGGGCACCAGCGCACTGGAGGGCACGATTGTGTGGCCCTTGGAGACGAAGAAATCGAGAAAGGTCTTGCGGATCTCCGCAACGGTGAACATGGGCTGGCTCATGGCAGGGGCGCGTGAGTGCGTAATGGTTTGAAGGGAACAGAAAAGGCTGGATCGAAACGCGGGCATGGGTCGGTATGCCCCGCGGGTACAGGTCGCGTGCAGAGGGTGCAGCACACAGGCGTCTGCTGGATGCAGCAGTAGGCCGCTACAAGAAGCCGTCTTTGGGCCTGGATCAGACCAAGCTTTTTATTATCCTAAAAACAGGAGTCGAACACGCCCGAACGTCCCCTGCGGGTTCTAGGTTGGCGCCGGCACAGGCCCTCATCAGCCATCATCGCCCACGGCATTTCGCACCACGCGGACGGTATTTCGTCGCAAAGCGCTGGCGGTGATCCATTTGAGATCGTAAACAGGTTCTAAGGAGCGGCACAGTCCGACCCGTACCACCCCATGAAACTTGCCATGACTGCTGACGACACCTCTCTGGAGCGGCGCGCGCGCCGCCGTGCCAAAGCCAAAATAGGCGGGTTGATCCATGCCGCGATCTACGCTCTGGTCAACTTCGGTCTGATCGCCATGGCCCTGTACACGGGCCGTCGTTGGACGATGGCTCCACTGCGGGGCTGGGGCCTGGCTCGAACGCATGACCGAACGCGAAGCGCCAAGCTTGCCGCAGATGAAAGAATAAAAACCCATGATGAAAACGCTTATCAGACGCCTGATGGCTCTGGCGCTGTTCAGTGCGCTCGGCCAGACCGTCCTGGCTGCCACGGGGGTGACCGTGCTGCCCGCCGCGCAAGACGCCGGACCGATCACGGTGTTCTACCCCAGCGCTGCCGCACCCGCGCGCATCACCCGCGGGCACTTCACGTTCGATCTGGCCGCCGATGCGGCCCCGCTGCGCGGCAACGGCCATCTGATTGTGATCTCGCACGGCTCGGGCGGTTCGCCCTGGACACAGGTCGATCTGGTGATCACGCTGGTCAAGGCCGGCTTCACCGTCGCCATGCCCGAGCACGCGGGCGATAACTCCCACGACACGAGCGCGGTCGGCCCCGTCTCCTGGCGCCGCCGCCCCCAGGAGGTGTCTCACACCATCGACGCGCTGGCCGTCGATGCGCGTTTTGCGCCGCTGCTGGATTTCAAACATGTGGGCATCTACGGCATGTCCGCTGGCGGCCTCACGGCGCTGACCCTGGCCGGCGCGCGCTGGTCACCGGCCTTGCTCAACGCCCATTGCCAAGCTCACCTGAGGCAGGACTATCCGGCCTGCGTGGGACTGGCGAGTTCGCTCACGGGCAGCATGCTCGACGGCTTGCGTCTGGCCATTGCACGGCGCTTGCTCAACATCATCCTGGGCCGCCAGAAAACCCTGGAGTCGTGGAGCGACCCGCGGATCACGGCGGCGGTAGCGGCCGTTCCGATGGCTGCAGCCATCGATCCCGTCTCGCTGGCCACGCCGAGGATCCCCCTGGGACTGGTGCGAGCGGGTCACGACGCCTGGCTCGCTCCGCAATGGCACATCGACGCAGTGCGCGCCGCCTGCGCCCGAAACTGCACTCTGATCGCGGAGATGCCTCGGGCCGGCCACGGTTCGATCCTCTCGCCGCGGCCGCCGCCGGAGCGGCTGTCTCCCGCCGCAGCCCGGTTACTGAACGATCCGCCAGGTTTCGACCGCGCGAGCCTGCCTGCCGTTTACGACGCCATCGCCCGCTTCTTCATCCAGAATTTGCGACGGTGAAGATTCATCGCTTCAGCGCCGCCCCATGATCCCGCGCATCGACCGGCTTCACCCGATACGCGGCGACCTGCTGGGGGCGGTTTTTTGTGGCGTGATCGCCGTGCTCACCAACGCGATCTGGCCGCAGGGCGACCTGAATCAGTGGGCCTACGCGCTGTGCATCGGCACGCCAACCTGGGCGATCATCGAAGCCGGGCGTTTCCTGCTGTTGCGCCCGGCTGATTCCGGCGGCTGGCCGCGCGTGCTGCTCTTTGACATCCGCATGCCCGGTCTGGACGGCCTGAGAACCTGTTTACGATCTCAAATGGCTCTAAATGTTTATGCTGGAACCTTCTCCCGGTTTTTTTCTTTGCCCCCTGGCCCATCGGGCCCATATCCCATGAACACCGCCGCATCCCCCCTCGCCCTGCTCAAGGATCCCAGCCTGCTCAAGACCGACGCACTGATCGACGGTCAATGGCAGCGTGGTCACGCGCGCTTTGCCGTGCACGATCCAGCCACTGGCCTGAAGCTGGCCGATGTCGCCAACCTGAGCGCTGAGGACGCCCGCTCCGCCATCACGGCCGCCGAGCGCGCTTGGCCGGCCTGGCGCACCAAGACGGCCAAGGAGCGCAGCAGCATCCTGCGCAAGTGGTTCGATCTGCTGATCGCCCATACCGATGACCTCGCCCGTCTGATGACCGCCGAGCAGGGCAAACCCCTGTCTGAGGCCCAGGGCGAAGTCGCCTATGGCGCCAGCTTTGTCGAATGGTTCGCCGAAGAGGCCAAGCGCATCAACGGTGAACAGTTGCCACAGTTCGATAACAACCGGCGCTTGCTGGTGCTGCGCCAGAGCGTGGGCGTGTGCGCGGCGATCACGCCGTGGAATTTCCCGCTGGCGATGATCACGCGCAAGGTCGCGCCCGCGCTGGCCGCCGGCTGCCCGGTGGTGATCAAACCGGCCGAACTGACGCCGCTGACCGCGCTGGCCGCCGCCGAACTGGCGCTGCGCGCGGGCATTCCGGCGGGGGTGCTCAACGTCATCACCTGCGACGGCGCACGCGCCCCCGCTGTCGGCCTGGCCCTGTGCGAAAGCGGCGCGGTGCGCCACCTGAGCTTTACCGGATCGACCGAGGTTGGGCGCCTTCTGATGCGGCAATGCGCGGGCACGCTCAAGAAGCTCTCGCTCGAATTGGGCGGCAACGCGCCCTTTATCGTCTTCGATGATGCCGACCTCGACAGTGCCGTCGAAGGCGCCATCGCCAGCAAATACCGCAATGCCGGCCAGACCTGTGTTTGCGCCAACCGCCTGTACGTACAGGACGGTATTTACGATGCTTTCGTCGAAAAATTCGCTGCCCGGGTCAAGGCGCTCAAAGTCGGCAACGGCTTTGAATCGGGCGTGCAGCAAGGCCCGCTGATCGAACCGGCGGCGCTGCAAAAAGTACAGCGCCACGTGCAGGACGCCCTGGCCAAAGGCGGCCGCTTGATGACGGGCGGCCACGCGTTGAGCGGCCAGTTCTTTGAGCCGACCGTCATTGCCGAAGCGCGCGCCGACATGCTGTGCGCACGCGAGGAAACTTTCGGCCCCTTCGCGCCGGTATTCCGTTTCAAAACCGAGCAGGAAGCCATCGCCGCCGCCAACGCCACGGAATACGGCCTGGCGAGCTACTTCTACAGCCGCGATATGGGCCGCATTTTCCGCGTCGCCGAGGCGCTCGAATACGGCATGGTTGGCATCAATGCCGGCATCATCGCCACCGAACACGTCCCTTTTGGCGGCGTCAAGCAATCCGGGCTCGGGCGTGAGGGGTCGCACCACGGAATCGATGAATACGTGGAAATCAAATATCTGTGCGTGGGCGATGTTTTAAAGTGAATCAGCATCGGCGCAATCTGCGCGGGCAGATTGCGCCGGGAGCCGATACAGAACGCCGCGCTTATCGCTTGTCCGCTCTGGGGATGAGGGTACCTGCGAGATGGGGTTTATCGGATTTGGCGTCGTTGAGAGCGAAGGTCAATGAGCCATCTGAGGCGGGATGAGAGCGCAATGCGACCCGTGC
>JAITWT010000062.1 GCA_031285125.1 Burkholderiaceae bacterium
CAGCGCGCAGCCCATAGCCCGGCTATGGGCCAGCGTTGCAACGCCGCAGACCGCCCGAAAAGGCCTCTGCCCTTCGGGTTGGGCCGAAATCGGGCGATTGGGTGGACGATTGGGCGGCCAAGTCGCTTGCATGGGCACAAAGCCCATGCGGCGCGCCGTTGGCCACCCACTCATCCCGATTTCGGCCCAACGTGAGCCATTTCAGATCGTAAACAGGTTCTAAGAATTTCCTTCAGCGCATCAATCAGCGCCGAGCACTGCTCCCGCGTCCCCACGCTGATGCGCAAATACTGCGCCACGCGCGGTTGGCGGAAATGGCGCACCAGAACGGCGCGTTCGCGCAAAGCGGCGGCGAGTTCGGCGGCATCGCGGCGCGGGTGGCGCGCAAAAACGAAATTGGCTTGCGAGGGCAGCACCTCGAAGCCCAGGTCTTCGAGTTGCAGGGTCAGCCCCTCGCGCGTGTCGATCACGGCGGCCCGGGTTTTTTCAAACCAGGCGCGATCTTCGATCGCGGCGGCCGCGCCGGCTTGGGCCAGACGATCAAGCGGGTAGGAGTTGAAGCTGTTTTTGACGCGGGCCAGCCCCTCGATCAGCGGGGCCTGTCCCAGCGCGAAGCCGACGCGCAAACCGGCCAGCGCGCGCGATTTGGACAGGGTGTGCACCACCAGCAGATTGGGGTAGCGCGCGATCAGGCCGATGGCGCTTTCCGCGCCGAAATCGACATACGCCTCATCGACCAGCACCACGCGCTGCGGACAGGCGCGCAGCAGCGCCTCGATGCGCGCGCACGGCAGGGCGATACCGGTGGGCGCGTTCGGGTTGGCCAGCACGATGCCGGCGCAGCCGCGATTGGCGCGCGCGGCCAGCGCATCAACGTCGATCGCCAGCGCCTCATTGACAGGCTGCAATTCGGCCTGGATGCCGTAAAGCTGCGTATAGACGCGGTAGAAGCTATAGGTCACGTCCGGAAACAGCAGCGGCGCGCTTTGCTGGAAGAAGGCGTAGAACGCCAGCGCGAGCACTTCGTCGGAGCCGTTACCAACGAACACTTGCGCGCTGTCCAGCCCGTGCCGGCGCGCGATGGCCGCGCGCAGCGCGGTCGATTCCGGGTCGGGGTAGCGTTCCAGCCCCTGCTCGACCGCTTGCATGATGGCATCAATGGCGCGCGGCGAGGGCGGATAGGGATTCTCGTTGGTGTTGAGCTTGACCAGCCCCGTGATGCGCGGCTGTTCGCCAGGCACGTAGGGTTCGAGCGCAGCGGCGCGCGGGCTCCAGAAAGAAGGGGTGGGATTCGTCATTTCTACGCGCGGCGATGCCACGCCTTTGGGTAGAGAAAGGAAGGGGTGAGAGAAAGGGGTGATCTCACCCTAACAAATGCGCCAGCGTGAGCAGCGCCAGCAGCGCCATCCACAGCACAACCGAGCGCCAGACCAGCCCGACCACGCTGCGCAGATGGGCCGGTTCGGGGATGTTGCCGGCAGCGCACGGTGCCGCGCTGGAAGCCGGGCTGGAGGCGGAATTTTCAATCGTAGGGTCTTCAATCGCAGAGTCTTCGATCGCAGGGCCGCCGGCCAAGCCGCCGGAGACCGCCGGTGCCCGCCGCTCCGGACGCGCCAGCACAGGGCCCAGACGGACATTGACCGCCCCGGCCGTGGCCGCCAGGATCACGCCATCGTTTCTGTTGCCGGGAAAGTTTGATGCGCACTGCCGCCAGCAGCCAATCGCATCCTCAAAACTTCCCACAATGGCAAAGCCCAGCGCGGTGATGCGCGCGGGCAGCCAGTCGATAAGCTGCCACGCGCCTTGCGCGGCGGCGCATACGGCGTTGCTCGATGGCTGATGCATCGCATCGCGCTTGTGTTCCCAGTAATCCGCGACAAACGCGCTCATGCGATAGAACACCGCCCCGGCCGGGCCGAAGCCCAACGCCGCGAAGATCGCGTACCAGACGAACACGCCGAACACATGGCGGTGCGCCTGGATCACCGAATACTCGATCACGTGCCGCACAATTTCGCTGCGCGGCAGATTGGCCGCGTCCACATGCTTCCAGCGCGCCAGCAAGGTGCGCGCGTTGTCCTGTTCGTTGGCGTCGAGCGCGTCGCGGATCGCGGTGTAGTGATGGCTGAACTGCCGGAACCCGAGCGTGGTGTAAAGCACGGCCACGCTCCACAGCACCCCCAGCGGCAGCCCGAGCGCGCGTCCGAACGGTTCGCGCAGCAGCCAGTAGACCGCCAGCGTCAACACACTGGGCACGCCCACCGCCAAGGCCCAGGCCAGCCCGGCGTGCCGCGGCGCGCCGGTATCAATATTGCGGCTGACCCAGCGTACCCACCCCGTCAGCTGCGCATAGACGGGATTGTTCTGGCCGAGCGGGCGGACCTGCTCGATCAGCAAGGCGCACAGGATGGCGATAAAACTCATGATGCAATGATAGCCAGGGAGGGGGCCGATTCCCGGTACCCCGGGCACCTATTCCGGACGCAAGCGCTGCGCCCGCGTCCCCTTCGACGGTATCCTCATGCCGCAAGAAAGCGGTAGAGATTGCGCAACATCCCCGCCGTCGCGCCCCAGATAAAACGCTCATGCGCGCCATCCTGATACGGCATGGAAAAAAACTGCCGCGTCACGCCGCCTCCGACGCTGAGCGCATGACGGCGATGGTGCGCGGGGTCCATCAGAAACGCCAGCGGCACCTCGAACGCCGAGGCGACCTCGTCGGCATTGAGCGTCAGCGCAAAGCCGGGGCGCACCAACGCAACGATCGGGGTGACCACGAAAGAGGTGATCGTGGTATAGCTGGGCAAGCTGCCGATCACCTCGATGAAATCCGCGGCCAGCCCGATTTCTTCCCACGCCTCGCGCTCGGCGGCGGCGGTCAGGCTGGCGTCGCTGGGGTCGACGCGCCCGCCCGGAAAAGCAATCTGCCCGGAATGATGCCGCAGCCGCGTCGCGCGCTCGGTCAGCAACACCACCGGCTGCTCGCGCTGCACGATCGGAATCAACACGGCCGCCTGCGCCGGCGCGCGCGCGCTGATGCGCGGTTCACTGCGGATTTCGGGCGTCCAAAGGGGCGGATGTGCAAAACGTTCGCGCAACGCCGCCGCGTCAAGTCTTCCAAGCGCGACCGCGGGCAAGCCGCCATCGCGCCCAACCACGGGGATCGCGCGCGGATTTCGAATCAGTGCCGGCGCAACAGCATCAATCAATTTGTGCAGCAGATAAGGCGCTTTGACATTCATTGTGTGATTCTGCGCGGAAAGCGAAGGCGCGTGTGCAAACCCAGACGCAGCCGCAGCCGCCCATTGCGGTGGTTGTGAATCTGAAAGCCCATGAAAAAAGCCGCCCGGCGGGGCGGCTTTTTCATCGTGCGGCTGAGCAACGATCGTTATTCTGCCGCCGCCGTAGCCGCATCGACCGCCGAACGGGTCTGCAACTTTTCCTTGATGCGCGCCGAACGGCCGCTGCGCTCGCGCAGGTAGTACAGCTTGGCGCGGCGTACATCGCCGCGGCGCTTGACTTCGATGCGGGCAATCAGCGGGCTGTACGTCTGGAAGGTCCGTTCAACGCCTTCGCCGCTGGAGATCTTGCGCACGGTGAAGCCGCTGTTCAAACCGCGATTGCGCTTGGCGATCACGACACCTTCGTAGGCTTGCACGCGCTTGCGGCTGCCTTCGACGACGTTGACACTGACGATCACCGTGTCACCGGGAGCAAATTCGGGAATTTTCTTGCCCAGACGGGCGATTTCTTCCTGTTCGAGGGTTTGGATGAGATTCATGATTTCCTGTTGTTCGATCATGACCGCGCTACGCTAAAGGCGGCTTGTACGCTGCTTGACGCTTGCAGGCTGTTTGGCGCAAAAGGCACAAAAAGCGCCACAAAGGGCGCAAGACAGCAGCGATAACTATTGATGCCGCGGCCGGCCAGAGGATCGGGGAACAGGGGATTATAGCTTTTGTGCGGTGTTTTCCGCCAATACACCCTTGCCAATATTCCAACACGGCCAAGCAACGATCCAGAACCAGCCAGAGCCCGCTTTCACCCGCCTTCGGGCCGGGCTTTCAAACTCCAAATCAAACCCAGTCCGTCTTTTACGGATGACTCACGTCTTTCTGACTCATGCCTTTCCGAGCACCTGCTCGTCGGCCCCGTTGAGCCGTCCGGCCGCGCGCGCGGCTTCGATCAGGTCGGGACGCTGGTGTGCCGTCAATTGCAGACGCTGATCGCGCCGCCAGCGCTCGATCTGCGCATGGTGCCCCGAAAGCAGCGGCGCGGGCACGCTCTGGCCCTGCCAGATTTCAGGACGGGTGTAGTGCGGGCAATCGAGCAGGCCATCGACCACCGGATTGAAGCTGTCCTGCGCGTGACTGTCGGGATCGCCCAGGACGCCCGGCTGCAAGCGCGCGACCGCATCGAGCAGCGCCATCGCCGCGATCTCGCCGCCGGACAGGACGAAATCCCCCAGGCTGATTTGGTGCGTGATGTAGGCGTCGATGAAACGCTGGTCGATCCCTTCATAGCGCCCGCAAACCAAAATCGCGCCCGCGCTGGTGGCCCAGCGCTGCACAGCACGGTGGTTCAACCCCTGGCCGCCGGGTGAGAACAGGATGACCGGGGCGGTTGCGCCGCTGCCGCCATGGCCATGGCCCTCACCCGCTCCACTCCCCACACCGCTTCCCTCACCGCTCTCATTGCCCTGACCATCAGCCGCCCGGGCCGCACGAACCGCTTCAAGGCAGGCGGCCAGCGGCTGCGCCAACATCACCATGCCCGGGCCGCCCCCAAAGGGACGGTCATCGACACGCCGATAGTTCCCTTGCGCATAGTCGCGCGGATTCCAGAGCACCACCTGAACCTGCCCGCTGCTGTAGGCGCGGTGGGTCACGCCGTGGGTCAGAAAAGGGGCAAAAAGTTCGGGAAACAGGGTGAGAACGTCAAAACGCATGGTCAGGAAAATGCTGATGGGTCCAGATTGTCTAGATGAAACCACAAATTGCAGCCGCACAAATTGCAGCCGAAAAGCCAGCAAGCCGCAAGAACACAAAGAGCGCGCGTGCGCAACCCTCAAAAATCCTCGATGGATTCTCTATGGATAGGCCTCCACGCCCTGCGACAATCGTGAGATGAACTCTACCGCCCCCGCATCCTCCTGGCGTATCGCGCCTTCCATCCTTTCGGCTGATTTCGCGCAGCTTGGCACGGAGGTATCCAACGTGATTGCCGCCGGGGCAGACTGGATTCATTTCGACGTGATGGACAACCACTACGTCCCCAATCTCACGCTTGGGCCGATGGTTTGCCAAGCGCTCAAACCGCACGCCAAACGCGCCGACGGCACGGCCATCCCGATGGACGTGCATCTGATGGTCGAACCCGTGGACGCGCTGGCGGCCGCTTTCGCACAGGCCGGCGCCGACTGGATCAGCTTCCACCCGGACGCATCGCCGCACGCACACCGCAGCGTGCAAGCGATCCGCAGCGCCGGCTGCCGCGCCGGGCTGGTGTTCAATCCCGGCACCGCGCTGGATGCGCTCGATTGGCTGATCGACGATATCGATCTGATTCTGATCATGAGCGTCAACCCCGGCTTCGGCGGCCAGAGCTTCATCGACGCAGCGCTGCGCAAAATCGAGCACGCACGCAAGCGCATCGAGCAAAGCGGACGCGACATCCGGCTCGAAGTCGACGGCGGCATCAAGGCCGACAACATCGCACGCGCGGCCAGCGCAGGGGCCGACACCTTCGTTGCAGGCAGCGCCATCTTCAATGCGCCCGATTACGCGCAAGCCATTGGCGCAATGCGTGCGCAACTGGGGCAACTGGGGCAACGGCGATAAGAACCGCCGGGCCGCTGTTCGCGCCGGTTTGGCACTGACCTGCACCTTCTGGCGCAGCGCGCCCTTACGCAAGCACCGCCCCAATCGTCCGGCCCCTCTTGCCCGCCATGCGCGCCAGCAGCCTGGGCTGCCGGAGACATCGGCGATTGCATCCGATGGACTCGCCATCCGCAAAATTTTAGGTTCGCCTAAATGGCGTTAGGCGGGCGTTTTCCTTTACTTTGGATTGGAGTTGTTGGGTTGTTTGATTTGACTGATTGGGGCATGATGCTCGTCGTCTAATCTTAAGCTGGACAACCTTATCGCTGCTTCGCACCCAGGCAGATCATCCGTTTCACGTATTGGGAATCCGTTGGCAGATTCGACGAAATTGGCAATTTATTGAGCAAGCTATCTTTATGGGACACCGAAAGTGGCGGTAAAGAGCCGATGAATGACACTGTTTTTCCAGAATGGCTACGTTGCGCTTATTCAGCACTCACCGCTGAAGCAACCCCAGAAGGCTGTCGCAGTGTCGATATTGCGTTATACTCCAAAATCTAACATTGCATTCAACCCGGCCGCGTCGCAAGCGGCGCGCCGGTTAATTCAGACATTAGGCTCAGCGATCCACAGGACTGGACAGTATCAAAATAAGAGACCAATTATGCTTAAACCTAGCTTTCAGAGCCTATATGACAATTTTCCGGATCACTCAAAGTACGGAAACCTGGAAAACCTTTATGATGCACTCGGTGGAACGGCTAAAAAGAACATTAACGCGCCCGGCTTTGGGTCAGATGGAAACACCTGTGCGAGCCGTATGAGCGTAGCCTTCAATAAAGCGGGAACACCTATCGATGGGGGAATTGCGCTGGTAGCCGGAGCGCGGACAGTGAGCACAGCAGATGGTTCTCTTATCATCTATGCAGTGGCGGATTTTCGAAAATATTTGTTCAAGGCTCTGGGGCAACCGCTCATTGACAACACCAGTCCGTACGATGACGCATTTCACGGTCGAAAAGGCATCATTGCGTTTAGTGTGAACTGGAAGGGTGCCACTGGGCATATTGCGCTATGGAACGGAGCCGCTTACCGTGAACCCCTTCACGACAATTACTCAACCTATATAGATCTTAGAAATCCCAACACCAAGACGTGGCGCGGTGAGTTTTGGGAGCTGAGATAATGCGAGCCGTCTTGCTTCTACTGTTGGGCTTGATTGTCATGGGGGAGACAGCTCAAGCGCATACGATTGGTGCCCCCCGGCCGGCAATGCTGCGCGATGTTGAAGGCTATGCGATAGCGGCTTGCCTAGTTCATCAAGCTGAACCGTATCTCAAAGACCAAGGTTATGCTTGGGGGAATGCAATCATACAGCGTGGAAAAGCGCCTATCGAAGTCTTAGCTCCCATAGAAGATGCGGTAAAACTTGAAATTGCTAAAGGGGATATGGCAATAATTCACGTCGATACTAATCCACCAGAAAATAAGACGGCGCCAGTGCTCTACTGTGGCGAGATTATCGACATGCCCTCCGTGCGTGCTACGATTCAAAAGACAGTTACCAAACTTAAACCGTTCTATAGGTACAAATAGGCTGGTGCGTAGAGGTGCTATGCTTTTGTTTGGCGTGGAAGTTTTGACTTGATCTGACAGACTCCGCTCTGGCGGGTGGCGGTGGCATGCTTTACAGATTACGCGTTTGGTTGGCACTGTATTTGAGCACTATCCAAACGTCCTAACGATGGCGCGCCGGCGGTTGTTGGAGTTGCAGGCCGAGGTGCGTACGCAGAGGGCGGTTGGGGACTGAAAGTGGCCTGCGAAGGGGTATTTCGACCTCTTTGATGTCAATTCCCGAGCCCGGTGCAGTCAACATGGATGTTCGTCCTGAAGAATACGGTCAATGCGCGTTCGAGGCCGAGTTGTTCAGACCTTCCCTAACGCCTAAATTAACCTACGCGCCGTAGGCGCGTCCGGGTTGAATGTAATGTTAGGCACCTAGTCAACTGTGAGAACTATGCCGACTCAGCCAGCCTTTTTAGACTTGCCAATACATCGCCGAAATCTGAAGTAACCATTGACCCAAATTCGGCGGCAGCAGGGCCAGTTATTTCCGTACTATAAATAATCTTAGTATGACCGGACGGAAGCGAAACCAACTTATGACTGACCACAACCCGTGTTTCATTCACAACCGTTTCATCCGTAAAGGACTGACCGGGAATAACTTCGATCAATGTGCTATGCAAGGCATCTTGACCGGGTGGAGTCATTGTGAATTTCGTGCCAGACTCGAAAGGACCATGAATTTCGATGGTTTCAATGCCTGCATTCCAACTCTTCCAGCGCGCAACGTCTGCAAACAGTTCCCAGACGCGGGCAGCGGGAGCCGATGTTTCGATTACTTCCTCATGTTTCCACATAGCGATCTCCTATAACCTAACGCTAAAATTAACCGGCACGCCGTAGGCGCGTCTGGGTTGAATGCGATGTTCGGCCATACATCATATTTGTTCTGGATATGATGGACAAACATACGGAATGTCTTCTTTGCGAGAAGCGCCAAACTCTTTGTAATTGACTCGCCCCATAGGGATGTTGATGGGGTGATGGCGGGTTTCGCTGCGCTCTACCCACCCTACGGGCTGCGACCGGACTCCTTTCCCTTACCTGTTATTTCGAATCTAGGCACAGTAACTCCGCTCTATAAATAACCTAACGCTTGAGTTCAGTGGCGGCTTTCTGTCGGCTCAAACAAAGGGTTAAGCTGGCAAACTTCATTCAGTTCAAGTTTCGCCTTGACCTCCAAGCAACTTATCAATCACAGGCCCCATTTTCGTTCTTGTGCTGCGCCACTTACTTAGATCTAAACCGCCTTTATTTCTCAAATGATAGTCAGCAGCGCCAATCTGCCGACCTTGGCGCCAGAGCCGTAATTCGGCATGATAAAGATAGGTTGTTATATCCCAAGAGCGCAGCGCGGTATATGTGAGCGTCACCTCGCAAGATGAGGCTTTCTCATTTTCGACAACTGATGTTGTGATGTTGTGCCGACTAAATCCATCTTGAAGAATTGAGATAAAATCAGAAATAATAACTTTTGGATTATTGACAATACAGACGTGTTGCAGCCTCTCAGATTGAGGGACAGGTTTCACGTTGATGGAGGTGCAACCCGCCACGAGAAGAGCTGAAATAAGAAAGAACTTGGTTTTCATAGAAACCTACTATTCTTTGGTAATTTTCGCTTAACCACATTTAGACGACAAGCATCGTATATAAATCAGTCGAATAAAACAGCTGAATAAACCCAGGCCATGGGACGATACCAGTTTCCTGCTGTTCAAGCAAATCTAATTTTTTGCCGATGGCAAGTCCAACCGGGTATCCCTTTTCATACCCAACTTGCCATCGCGCATATCACCCCATCACCCTCACCCGAATCACATGCTGCACCGCCGCGATGGCTTTGAGCGTGGCCTCATCGGGGCGCGTGGCCACGTCGATGATGTTGTAGGCCAGCGCGTCGCGGCTGCGGTTGCTCATGTCGATCACGTTGACCTGTGCATCGGCCAGCACCGACAGTACGTGGCCGAGCACGCCGGCGACGTTGTCGTTGGCAAAGGTCAGGCGCGTGGCGCCGGGCGTGCGCTCCATCTGGATGGCCGGGTAGTTGACCGGGTTGATGATGTCGCCGTGCTCCAGAAAAGCCATCAACTGGTCGGCGGCCATGACGGCGCAGTTTTCTTCCGATTCTTCAGTGCTCGCGCCGATGTGCGGCATGGCGATGACCTTGGGGTCAGCGGCCAGCCCCGGCTCCGGGAAGTCGCACACATAGCGCCCCAGCCGGCCCGCGGCCAGCGCCTCGCCCACCGCCGCCGGATCGACGATGCTCTCGCGCGCGAAGTTCAGCAGCACCGCGCCGGGCTTGATCTGCGCCAGCGCGGTGGCGTTGATCATGTGGCGCGTGGCCTCCAGCGCGGGCACGTGCAGGCTGACGTAGTCGGCGCGCGAGAGCAGGGCCGTGAGGCTGTCGATGCGCTGCACGGCGTTCGATAAACGCCATGCCGCGTCAATCGACAGCGCCGGGTCGTGGCCGAGCACCTTCATGCCGAGTGCCAGCGCGGCTTCGGCCAGCATCGAGCCGATGGCACCGAGGCCGACGATGCCCAGCGTTTTGCCGCGCAGCTCGCCGCCCGCGAAGCGGCTTTTTTCTTTTTC
>JAITWT010000073.1 GCA_031285125.1 Burkholderiaceae bacterium
GCCGGGCGCGATGGTCTGGCGGTGACTTTCGCCGAATCGCGCGACCGGCGCCGGATCTTCGACATCGAGCAGTTCACGCGCCAGCCGTTCAAGTCCGAAGTGATTCCGGGGCTCGAACCGCAACAACGTGCGCCGCGCCCGCAGGGCAAGTCCGGTGGACGCGACGGCCATCCGCGTGAGCGCAAGTTCGGTGGCGGTGGCCATCGCGGCCATACTGGAGCGAGCGGCTTTAACGACCGCCATTCGCGCAGCCCCAGTGCGGGTTCTGGGGGCGGACGCGGTCATGAGGGCTACGGCCGCAAGACCGGTTGGGGCCAAAGCGCGCCGCGCGGCAAGACCCCAGGGGCTGCCCGCCGCGACGGCTTCGCGCCGCGCGCCGCGCAAGGGCGCGGGTTCAAGCCGGGCCGGTGACGCGGACGATATCCCCACGGCGCCGGCAAGCCGTGTTGCTGGCGCCGCCGCGCGTTTCCCCGTCAATCTCCAAATAAGCCGCTGTCGCGCGCGGGCGGCGTGACGCCCAGATGGCGGTAAGCCGCCAGCGTGGCAATGCGCCCGCGCGGCGTGCGTTGCAAATAGCCTTGCTGGATCAGGTAGGGCTCGATCACATCTTCGATCGTGCCCGGCTCTTCGCCGATGCTGGCGGCGATGTTGTCGAGCCCGACCGGGCCGCCGTCGAAACGGTGGATCACGGCTTCGAGCAGCTTGCGGTCCATCAGATCGAAGCCTTGCGGATCGACATCGAGCATCGCCAGCGCTTTGTGCGCAATCTCGCCGGTGATGTGCCCATCGCCCTTGACATCGGCGTAATCGCGCACGCGGCGCAGCAAACGGTTGGCCACGCGCGGGGTGCCGCGTGAGCGGCGCGCGATCTCGAAGCCGCCGGCCTCGTCCATCGGGGCGTTGAGCAGCCGCGCGCTGCGCTTGACGATGTGCGCCAGTTCTTCGGGCGAGTAGAACTCCAGGCGCGCGACGATGCCGAAACGGTCGCGCAGCGGGTTGGTCAGCATGCCCGCGCGCGTGGTCGCGCCCACCAGCGTGAAGGGCTGCAAGTCAAGCTTGATGCTGCGCGCCGCCGGGCCTTCGCCGATCATGATGTCGATCTGGTAATCCTCCAGCGCTGGGTAAAGAATTTCCTCGACCACCGGCGAGAGGCGGTGGATTTCGTCGATGAACAGCACATCGTTGGGTTCGAGGTTGGTCAGCAGCGCGGCCAGATCCTTGGGCTTTTCGAGCACCGGGCCGCTGGTTTGGCGCAGGTTGACGCCCAGCTCGGCGGCGATGATGTGGCTGAGCGTGGTTTTGCCCAGTCCCGGCGGGCCGAACAGCAGCACGTGGTCGAGCGCTTCGCCGCGCTTGCGCGCAGCGCCGATGAAAATTTCCAGTTGTTCGCGCACCTTGGCCTGCCCCACGTATTCGGTCAGCCGTTTGGGGCGCAGCGCGCGTTCGATGGCTTCCTCCTGCGGCGAGGCCGGCGCGGCCGACACCATGCGCGGCGCGGCGGGGAAATCGTCAGTTTGAATCGTCATGGGATCACGGTCCGCTGCTTACTTGGCCAGCGCGCGCAGCGCCAGCTTGATGCCCTCATCGACCGCCACGTCCTTGGGCAGCGCCTTGAGCGCGGCGCTGGCCTCGCGTTCGCTGTAGCCCAGGGCGATCAAGGCCTGCGCGATGTCGGCCTGCGCGTCGTTGAGCGGATGCGCGGCGGCACCCGGTTGCGCGCCGGGTTCGGCGCCGAGCTTGCCTTTGAGTTCGAGCAACAGCCGTTCGGCCGTTTTTTTGCCGATGCCGGGAATCTTCACCAAGCGTGCGCTCTCTTGCTGCGTCACGGCCTGGGCCAGTTCAGCCACGCTCAGGCCCGACAGCAGCGCCAGCGCCGTGCGCGCGCCGATGCCGGAGATTTTGATGAGCTGACGGAAGGCCATGCGTTCGCCCGCGCTACCAAAGCCGTAGAGAATCTGCGCATCCTCGCGCACGACGAAGTGCGTGAGCAGCGAGACGCGCTGGCCTGTCTCGGGCAGGTTGTAGAAGGTGCTCATCGGCACATCGACCTCGTAGCCGACACCGTTGCAATCAATGAGCACTTGCGGCGGATTGCGCTCGGCAAGGATGCCGGAGAGTTTTCCGATCATTGGGCCTCCTCCCGCTTCGCCCGCGGCGTGGGGCTTGGGCGGGCGCCGCAGGGGACAGCCCCCGCGGCCTGGCCAAGCCCGTGCTGCGGTGTCCCTGGGAGGGGCCGCGCTGCGCGGGCCTTTGGAGCGAGATCGGTCGGGGTTTCTGGGCAAGCCATATTGAATTGATTAAAGTGATTGTTCAGAAAGGCAAGAACCCCATGATTTTGCGACACAGCTTTACGCCCCCGAACAACACCCGCCTGGGACATTTGTGCGGGCCCTTGGATGCGCATTTGCGCCGTATCGAGGAGACGCTGGGCGTGAAGATCGCGCACCGCAACGAACAGTTCAAGGTCGATGGCGCCAAACCCAAGGCGCAGCATGCCCTCGAGGTGTTGCAGGCGTTGTATGAAATCGCGCAACACCCGATTGACGCATCCGTCGTGCAACTGACGCTCGCCAGCGACGATAGCGCGCTGGCCGAGACCGGCGATGGCGCGCAAACGCTGGCCACGCGCCGCGGCGATTTGCGCGCGCGCACGCCCAACCAGAGCATCTATCTGGAGCACATGGCCCAGCACGACATCACCTTCGGCATCGGCCCAGCGGGCACCGGCAAGACTTACTTGGCGGTGGCTTGCGCGGTCGATGCGCTGGAGCGCAGCGCAGTGCAGCGCATCGTGCTGACGCGCCCGGCGGTCGAGGCGGGCGAACGGCTGGGCTTTTTGCCCGGCGATTTGACGCAGAAGGTTGACCCCTATTTGCGCCCGCTGTACGACGCGCTGTACGACCTGATGGGCTTCGAGCGCGTCACCAAGGCGTTCGAGCGCAATACGCTGGAAATCGCGCCGCTGGCGTTCATGCGCGGGCGCACGCTCAACAACGCCTTCGTGATCTTGGATGAAGCGCAAAACACCACGCCCGAGCAAATGAAGATGTTTCTTACGCGCATAGGGTTTGGCTCGAAGGCGGTCATCACCGGCGACATCAGCCAGATCGATCTGCCCAAGGCGCAAACCAGTGGCCTGATTGACGCCGAGCGCGTGCTCAGGCGCGTCGCCGGTATCGCCTTCACGCACATGACCAGCGCGGATGTGGTGCGTCATCCGCTGGTGGCGCGCATCGTCGATGCCTACGACCACACGCGCAAGCGCGTGGCGGGCCCGAACCATTGAGCCGGGGAAGGAGAAAACTCATGGCCATGCCGCCACTGGCGCTGTCCTTGCAATTCGGACGCTTCAGCGATGCCGCCGAGCTCAAGCGGCATCGCTCGGCGTTGCCGCGCCAGCGTGTCGCGCGCTGGTTGCGCCACGCGCTCGAATGCGAAGGCGAGATTGCGGTGCGTATCGTCGATGCCGAGGAAGGCCAGCGCCTGAACCGCGAGTTCCGCCAGCGCGACTACGCCACCAATGTGCTCACCTTCGACTACACGCATGAACCGATTGTGCAAGCCGATCTGGTGTTGTGCGCGCCCGTCGTGGCGCGCGAAGCCCGCGCGCAGGGCAAGACCCTTGCCGACCACTATGCGCATCTGCTGGTGCACGGTGCGCTGCATGCGCAAGGGTGGGATCATGAAACCAGCGCGGCCGATGCGCGGGCCATGGAGACGCGCGAGATTGAAATTCTTGCGCGCCTGGGGGTGCGCGATCCCTACTGATGCGATCCCTACTGATGCGATTCCTATAGATGCGATTCCTATGGATTCCTCTGGTCGGCTTGAACGGCGCGCGCCTCCATGTCCAGCGGGAGCAACTGGATGCCGACGCGCAG
Source organism: Burkholderiaceae bacterium (assembly GCA_031285125.1). Taxonomy (GTDB): domain Bacteria; phylum Pseudomonadota; class Gammaproteobacteria; order Burkholderiales; family Burkholderiaceae_C; genus JAITWT01. The sequence goes on from JAITWT010000073.1 coordinate 3,882, forward strand.
GCCCGGCACCGCCTCCATCAGTGCTTGTTCGACAGCGTCGCGCAAGGCCGCTGCGCGATGCAGCGGCCAGTCGCCCGGCACGTGCATGTGCAGATCGGCAAAACGCCGTTGCCCGGCGCGGCGCGTGACCAAATCGTCCATACGCACCTCGGGGCCATCGGGCGAAGCGCGCAGCGTTTGTTCCAGCGCCGCGCGTAACGCTTGCTGGAGTTGCGGCTCGAGCGCGCTGTCCATCAGGCCGCTGGATGAACGCCAAACCAGCTTGGTGCCCTCGATCATGATGTGGATCGCCACGGCAATGGCAATCACCGGATCCAGCCACAGCCAGCCGGAGACATGTACTGCGAGCACGCCCACCACGACAGCGGCGGAAGTCCATACGTCGGCCATCAGATGCCTTGCATCGGCCTCCAGCGCAATCGAGTTTTGCACGCGCGCGGCGCGCAGCAGCACCCAGGCCATCGCGGCGTTGGCCAGCGAGCTGAGCACCGACAGCGCCAAACCCCAGCCGACTTGCTCGATAGCGCGCGGCGCGAGCAGACGCGGCACTGCGGCGCCGATGATCAGCGCGCCGGCGATGGCGATCATCATTCCCTCAAAACCCGAGGCGAAGTATTCGGCCTTGTGATGACCATAAGGATGCTCGGTGTCCGCCGGGCGCGCCGCCACGGTCACCATCACCAGCGCGAAAACAGCGCTGGCAAGGTTAACGATCGACTCCATCGCGTCCGAGATCAAGCCCATCGAATGGGTGATGTAACCGGCCGCCCCCTTGAGGATCATGGTGCACAGCGCCACCCCGATCGACAGGTACAGCAGCGCGCGTGCGTTGGTCAGTATCTGTCGATGTGTTGGGGAGCGGGCCGTGGAGGGAGAAGGAACGGGCATGGGCAAGGCGCGAAATGGGGCAGAACGTGGCCAATGGCGACGCGGGGGGTAAATAGCGGCGGACAAACAAAGGCGGCTCACCCAGCCGGGCAAACCAGTGCCCGGGAGAAGGCAAACACATGCCGTCGCCCATCCAGCCATCGAAGAATATCCAAGATGTAAAACCACCCGGCCTCTTCAGACGTGTTCTTCCGGCTTGGATCGGCACACGGAACTTAACTGAAAGATAATAAAGAAGAAATGAGGAGGGCACTTTAATTTAATCCCGTCCCATACCCTCCGTGAGCCCCTTTGGACGGCGCATTCGCAAAGGAGTTTCTGATGAATCCATGCCCGCGGCGCTGGATTTGTCCGCAACTTCCCCGGTTCTTTTCTTTGAGAGGAGTGCCAGATCATGAAACGATGGATTCTTCCGCTTGCCCTGTCCCTGTTCCTGGCTTTGGGCGCGAACGCAGGTTTTGCGCAAGGCGCGGCCGCAACCTCGACCCATGCAGGGTTCCTCAAGGAGGTGCGCGGCAGCGTGCATTTGGTCAGCACTTCCGGTCAAACCCGCTTGGCCCGCTCGGGTGATAGCGTTGCGCATTCTGACCGTATCGAAACCGATGTCAGCGCTGGCGCCAGTCTGGTGCTGCGCGATGGGACGGTGCTGGTGATCGGCCCATCGTCCAGGATGGATCTGCGCGACTTCCGTTTCGATGCGACGACGCAGGACGGCCATCTCGCCATTTCACTGCTCCAGGGGACGCTGCGCATGATTAGCGGCTTGCTCGGCAAGGTGCACCCCAAAGCCGTCCAGGTAGAAACGCAAACGGCTACCATTGGTATCCGTGGTACCGACTTCATTGTTAACGCAGACAACGCTTCCGCACCTTCGGCACAGTGATCACAACGCATATTCGTCCCCCAGCTTCTTTGACGGCGGCGCTCCTGGCCGTGTGGCTGGCCGGCTGCGCGCAGCCCACCCGTGTGGTCTTGCTGCCGCAAGACGATGGTTCGGGTTCGGCGGTCGTTGTCACGCGCAAGAACGACAAGGGTAGCGCACGCATGCTTTCCAAGCCCTACCAGGAGGCCACGGTGGGCCACCGTTTGCAGGTGGATCAAAGCGATGCCGCGTCGGTGCGCGCCCGCTACGGCATGCTGCTGGATTTGCGTCCGCCCACGCCACGGCGTTTCGTGCTCTATTTCGATCCGGGTGGATCGACGCTGACCGCCGCATCCCAGGACGAACTGGCGCAGGCCCTGCAAGCGGTCCATGCGTATCCCGGTGCTGACATTACCGTCACGGGCTATACCGACACCGTCGATACACAGGAACACAACGACGCGCTGTCGTTGGAGCGCGCCGAGGCGGTGCGCCAAATACTCGTCGACGCAGGCTTTCCCGCTTCCCGCATTGAGGCCGTCGGCCGGGGTGAGCGCGAACTGGTTGTCCCCACGCCAGATCAAACCGTCGAGCCGATGAACCGCCGCGTGGTTATCGAGGTGCGTTGAACGGCGCGGACGCGCCGCCGTTGCCGCGCCGTTAGTGGGCGCGCGACGGAGGCGCGTTGCATGCGCCTCAGCCCAGCGTCACACGCGCGAATTTGCGCTTGCCCACTTGCATCACGTAGGTGCCGGCGCCGAACTTGAGCCCCTTGTCGCTGACCACGTTCGAATCCACGCGCACACCGCCGCCGTCGATCAGACGGTTGCCCTCTGAAGTCGAGGGGGTCAAACCGGCCTGCTTGAGTATTTGCGCGATACCCAGCATCGCGCCGCCGGGGCCGAGCGCGAGCGCAACCTCCGGCATCTGATCGGGCAGGCCGCCCTTGCTGCGGTTGATGAAATCTTGCAGCGCCGCCTCAGCAGCGGCGCTACCGTGAAAGCGGGTGGTGATTTCGCGTGCCAGCGCCACCTTGGCGTCCTTCGGGTTGCGCCCGGCTTCAACCTCGGCGCGCAGCGCGGCGATTTCGGCCAGCGAGCGAAAGCTCAACAGGGTGTACCAGCGCCACATCAGCGAATCTGAGATCGATAGCACCTTGGCGTACATGGTGTTGGCGTCTTCGCTGATACCGATGTAGTTGTTCTTGCTCTTGGACATTTTCTCGATGCCATCCAGGCCCTCGAGCAGCGGCATGGTCAGGATGCATTGCGGCTCCTGCCCATACTCCTGCTGCAGGTGGCGGCCCATGAGCAGGTTAAATTTCTGGTCGGTACCGCCGAGTTCAAGGTCCGACTTCAGCGCGACCGAGTCATAACCTTGCATCAGCGGGTACAAAAATTCATGCACTGAAATCGACTGTCCGGCCTTGAAGCGCTTGTTGAAATCGTCGCGCTCCATCATGCGCGCGACCGTGTACTTGGCGGCCAGTTCAATCATGCCGCGTGCGCCCAGCGGATCGCTCCATTCGGAGTTGTAGCGAATCTCGGTTTTGGACGGATCGAGCACCAGGCTGGCTTGTTTGTAGTAGGTCTGTGCGTTGGCCTCGATCTGCGCGCGCGTGAGCGGCGGGCGCGTCGTGTTGCGTCCCGAGGGATCGCCGATCGTGCTGGTGAAATCGCCGATCAGAAAGATCACCGTGTGCCCCAGATCCTGCAACTGGCGCAGTTTGTTGAGTACCACGGTGTGGCCCAAGTGGATGTCGGGGGCGGTCGGATCGAGCCCGAGCTTGATGCGCAGCGGCACGCCGCTGGCTTGCGAGCGCGTCAACTTGCGCACCCATTCGTCCTGGGGCAGGAGTTCGTCGACGCCGCGCAGCGAGACTTCGAGCGCATGGCGGATTTCGTCAGTCAGTGAGGAGGTGGGCAGAGAAGAGAGGTCAGGCGTCATGGCGGTTGGCCGGTTTTTGGGGATGGCCGTGATCGAGCGGTTTTCCGTATTGCGTCCCGGCTTTTAAGAACCTGTTTACGATCTCAAATGGCTCACGTTGGGCCGAAATCGGGCGATCTGCGGCGTTGCAACGCTGGCCCATAGCCGGGCTATGGGCTGCGCGCTGCGCCTTGCATCTCCTCCCAAAAAGGCATCTGCGTGAGCCATTTGAGATCGTAAACAGGTTCTCAGACCCGCCGGTGGGCGCCATCAACGCTTGGGGTCTTGTTGTTGGGCGAAGCGCTCGCTTCCCCAGTAGATGTCATCGCAGCCCGCGAAACGGTTGAGTACGCGCGCGAGCACGAACAGCAGATCGCTCAGGCGGTTCAGGTAGTGGCGCGGCGCATCGTTAACGGTTTCGTCTGGCGCGCTGCCCAGTGCGACCACCGCACGTTCGGCACGGCGCGCCACGGTGCGGCAAACATGTGCCTGCGCGGTGGCGCGTGTGCCGGCGGGGAGGATGAATTCGGCCAGTCTGGGCAAGGTCGTGTTGTGTTCAGCCAGCGCCGCGTCCAGTTGCGCGAGCGCCTCGTCCTTGAGCAATGCGTGACCCGGTATTGAGAGCTCCCCGCCGAGGTTGAAAAGCTGATGTTGCACCTGCGACAACAGTTGGCTGATGGCGGGCGGCATCGGCTCGCACAGCAGCAAGCCGATGTGCGCGTTCAGTTCGTCCACCTCGCCGATGGCCTGGATGCGCAGGTGGTGCTTGGGGACACGGGCGTTATTGCCCAGACCGGTACTGCCGTCGTCGCCGGTGCGGGTGGTGATTTGTGAAAGCCGGTGGCCCATGATGGTTGCGTCGTTTGAGGAAAAAATGTCGAATGTCGCCCCCGCCCTTTTTGGGGTGAACCGGGGAGCGAGGCTTGCGAATGTTTAAGCGTGTGATGCAGCATACCGCCCCGCGTTTTCTTGTGTGCTGTAGGGTCTCGAATCATTGTTCGATTCGTTTGTGCGGCTGCGCGAGACCGCTTATTCCATTTTCATATCAAACGGTGCGCTTGTCGGCTTCGCTTGGCGTGCTGCAGCACGGTGTGCATAACATTCTCGCGTAACCTGTATTCTTCGATAATTATATGTTTGCGCTCACTTTTGTTTTGTCTCCCATGTTTTCGTTGTGCGCGTTTGCTTGCCGCGTGCAAAAGAGTGCGAGCGAGGAAGATATCGAGCGCGCTGGGATTGCCTTGGGGATGCCTCTTAAAATATCAGTTAGCGCTAACTTCATATCTTGCTTGATAAAAGCACGCATGGACGGCACGCGTCGCGCCCTTTGCGTACCCCGCGCGCGCAGAACGGGGTCGGGAATAGATCCGCCTCAGGCGGGCCGCCGGATCCGTTCGATCAGCCCGTTGAGTTCGTCTAGCGAACTGAAGTGAATGGCGAGTTCCCCGCTGGGCTCGACGCGGCCTTCGCGCTTGCGCTGCTTTTTGATGCGCACTTCAACCGCAGCAGCCAGCAGGTCCGCCAGTTCTTCTTCCACGCGCAGGACATCGCGCGATTTTTCCGCCGGCTTCGGGCGTGGTGGGGTGTCAGGGTCGAATTCGGCAGAGAGTTTTTTGACCAGCGCCTCGGTTTCGCGCACTGAGAGCTTCTTGGCGGCGATCTGATGGGCGGCGGTAATTTGAGGGGCTTTGTCCAGCGCAAGCAGGGCACGCGCATGGCCCATATCGATGTCACCCGCCATCAACAAACTTTGCACCGGCTCGGCCAGATTGAGCAGACGCAGCAGGTTGCTGGCGGCGCTGCGCGAGCGTCCAACGGCTTGTGCAGCCTCTTCATGAGTAAGTCCAAACTCACTCACGAGCCTTTGTAAACCGTGGGCTTCTTCGAGCGGGTTGAGATCTTCGCGCTGGATATTTTCAATCAGCGCCATGGCGGCGGCGGCTTCGTTGGGCACGTTGCGCACCAGCACCGGCACGCGTTCCAGCCCCGCTAGCTTGGCCGCCCGAAAGCGCCGCTCGCCCGCGATGATTTCATAATCGGCCTCCTTGGCTTGTGCCGTGGCCGGGTCGAGTGGGCGCACCAAGATCGGCTGCATGATCCCTTGCGCCTTGATGCTTTCGGCCAGCTCGTACAACGCGCCTTCATCCATGCGGGTGCGCGGCTGATAGGCGCCGGGGGCAATCTGGTCGAGCGCAAGCGTATTGGGGGTGGCGTCAGCAGTCGGATCGGTAGAGGCTGTCGCACCGCCGACGGGGGGGCCCAGTAGCGCATCCAAGCCGCGGCCCAGGCCCTTGGGTCTTTTATTTACCATGATGTCGAATTTCTAATCGGGATCAACATTGCGTTGAAAGTGGATAAGTCTTGCGGGCGGAGGAAGGGATAGCAGACGAGATAACCCACAACAACCGTCAACTTTCTGTTGGCAGCGGCGTTGACGGCATGGCGGACTGGGTTGCCGCCGCTGCCGAGGGTGAAAAGGACCCAGTCCCTCCGGTCGGGCCGATAGGCGCCGCCCTGCGTATGAGTTCCGCAGCAAATGCCTTGAAAGCATGACTGCCGCGTGCGGCGCCATCAAAAACCACGCCGGGTAGGCCGTGGCTTGGCGCTTCGGCCAAGCGGACGTTACGTGGGATCACGGTGTTGAATACCTTGTCACCGAAGTGCGCTTTCAAATCTTCGCTCACCTGTTGCTGCAGTGTGATACGTGGGTCAAACATGACACGTAACAGACCAATGATCTGTAGATTGCTGTTCAGGTTGGCATGGACCTGCCTGATGGTGTTGACCAGATCGGTCAGGCCCTCAAGCGCAAAATATTCGCACTGCATCGGAACGATGATGCCGGTGGCGGCGCACAGGCCGTTGAGGGTGAGCAGACTCAGTGAGGGGGGGCAATCAATGAGGACATAGTCGTATTCGCCATCAACCGCCTGAAGCGCTCGGCGCAGCCGTTTTTCGCGCCGTTCGAGAGAGACCAATTCGACCTCAGCGCCCGACAGCTCGCGGTTTGCGCCGAGAACATCGTAGCCGCAACTGCCGCCAGCCTTGATGCGCGCTTCAGCGATAGAGGCCGATTCAAGCAGCACGTCATAGACGGTCAGCTCCAATTGGCGTTTATCGGCGCCCGAGCTCATGGTGGCGTTGCCCTGTGGGTCAAGGTCGATCATCAGCACGCGCTGCCCAAGCTGCGCCAGTGCGGCAGCGAGGTTGACGGTGGTGGTGGTTTTGCCGACGCCGCCTTTTTGATTGGCAATACAGAAAATCTGCGCCATGGAATGGTTTTGCTGCGGAGAAGAATGGGAGTGAGTCTACCTTAACTATTGGAGATTCGAGAAGATCGGATCGTCTCCCTGGGATTTTTAACAAACTTGTGTGTTCGCACTGATTTTGACGGGGCGGCCACAAGGGCGCGCCCAAACCACACAACGCGCTCCAATTGCCTCGGGCACTTGCAGTTGTTCCACGTGAAACGTATCCACATCCACAGGTACCCGGGCTAATTCTTCAGTCGGCACTTTGCCTTTCATGGCCATCCAAAGTCCGTTGGGGACCAGCAGATGCCGCGAGCTGGAGAAGAAATCGTCCAGTGTAGCGAAGGCGCGTGAGCTGATGAGTTCGTATTGGCCTTTAAGATTTTCAACGCGCGCATGCTCTCCACGCAAGTTCGGCAGCGCTAACTGGAGCGCGGCTTGACGAATGAAGGCGACTTTTTTGGCGACCGCGTCAAGACAAACCACGATCAGGTCGGGGCGTACGATTGCAATCACCACGCCGGGTAATCCGGCACCGGAACCCACATCAAGCAAGCGCCCTGCTCCTGGCCATTGTCGCTGCAGCCCAGGTAGAACAGCGAGACTGTCCAACAAATGATGCGTTAACACCTGTGTGGGATCGTGTAAAGCCGTCAAGTTATAAATACGGCTCCATTTCAGGATCAGCGCGCCATAGTCCAGTAGTTGCTGACATTGGGTAGGCGATAAACAGACCCCCAGCGCTGCGGCGCCTTCGCGTAGATCGACTTCAGACAGCAGCGTAGGGGAGACAGGTGATGGACTCATTTAGCACCCTGCCCTCAGTCCTGCGCCGATTTTTCTGCGGTCTGTGGCAAAAAAGCACGATACCCTCCTTTACGCAGATGGATCAACAGCAGCGAAATTGCTGCTGGCGTCACACCGGAAATGCGGGAGGCTTGCCCCAGCGTTTCGGGGCGATGCTGAATCAGCTTTTGACGTACCTCGATGCTTAAGGCGCTGACTTTTGCATAGTCTAAGTCTGGCGGAAGTTTTAAGTTTTCCAGGGCGGCCGCACGCAGCACTTCGTCATGTTGGCGGCCGATATAACCGGAATACTTGGCGGTGATTTCGATTTGTTCGATTTCTACCGCACTGAGGGGGGCTGGCGGGGCGTGGTGACCGTCGTTGAGCGACATCAGCGCAGCGTAACTCACACCGGGCCGGCGCAGCAGGTCCGCCAGGTTGTATTCGCGTTCGATCGGGCTGCCGAGCGTTTTCCGCGACGCTTCCTCTGACAAATTGCGCGGACCGATCCAAATCGATTTCAACCGCTGTGTTTCACGTGAAACAGCATCGCGTTTGCGGCAGAAAGCATCCCAGCGCGCATCGTCGATCAGGCCCAGCCGCCGTCCGGTTTCAGTCAAGCGCATATCAGCATTGTCTTCGCGCAACTGGAGCCGGAACTCAGCACGGCTGGTAAACATGCGGTAGGGCTCGGTGACCCCTTTGGTAATCAGGTCATCGATCAGTACGCCCAGATAAGCTTCGTCGCGCCGTGGCGTCCAAGGCGCCTCTTCTTTGACCTGTAAGGCGGCATTTAGTCCGGCGTACAGCCCTTGCGCGGCGGCTTCTTCGTAGCCGGTGGTGCCATTGATTTGGCCTGCAAAAAATAGGCCGCCGATCGTGCGTGTTTCAAAACTGCTGCGCAGTGCGCGGGGATCGAAATAGTCGTATTCAATCGCGTAGCCGGGGCGCAGGATATGGACATTTTCCAAACCGGCCATGGAACGCACCATCGCGTACTGAATGTCGAACGGGAGGCTGGTTGAAATCCCATTTGGGTAAAACTCATGCGTGGTCAACCCTTCGGGTTCAAGGAAGATCTGGTGACTGTCTTTGCCAGCGAAGCGGTTGATTTTGTCTTCGATGCTGGGGCAGTAACGCGGCCCTACGCCGTCAATCTTGCCGGTGAACATGGGACTGCGGTCAAAGCCGGATCGGATGATTTCGTGCGTGCGTGCATTGGTGTGGGTTATCCAGCACGGCATTTGGCGCGGGTGCATCTCGGCGCGGCCCATGAAGCTGAACACGGGCATGGCCGTGCTTGTGCTGCCGGGCATGCTGTCGCCGGGTTGCGCGGTACATTGGGAAAAATCGATCGTGCGCCCGTCCAGGCGGGGCGGCGTCCCGGTTTTCAAACGCCCTTGAGGTAGTTTCAGCTCTTTGAGCCGAGCCGACAATGTCACAGCGGGCGGATCACCGGCGCGTCCTGCTGCATAGCTGTGCAATCCAACGTGAATGCGCCCGTCCAGAAAAGTCCCTGCCGTCAGCACGACGGCGCGTGCGCTGAAAATGATCCCGGCCTGCGTGACTGCGCCCGTCACACGGTCGCCTTGAATCAGTAGATCCTCCACGGCTTGTTGGAACAACCACAGATTGGGTTGATTCTCCAGCCGGCGACGAATCGCCGCTTTGTACAACAGCCGGTCGGCCTGCGCGCGTGTCGCCCGAACAGCGGGACCTTTGCTCGAATTCAGGATACGGAACTGGAGCCCCGCTTCATCGGTGGCCAGTGCCATCGCACCGCCCAGTGCATCGACCTCTTTGACCAGATGGCCTTTGCCTATACCGCCAATCGAAGGATTGCAGCTCATCTGTCCGAGGGTCTCGATATTGTGTGTCAATAAAAGTGTGCGCACACCCACACGGGCCGCGGCTAATGCAGCCTCGGTGCCTGCATGGCCGCCACCAATGACGATGACATCGAAGTTTTGCGGGTACAGCATATGGCCTGTCTTACTTCCGAATTATTTTCCAATAGGCGGCCATTCAGCCGGCAGTCGATAAGGGGCGCGCGCTCCTAGCGGGGCCGCAGGAAAGTCCTCGGCGCTGCGCGAAACCGGCAGCAGGGAATGAATCTTTGCCGCAGCCTCAACGATCGCACCAGGCAAACGGAGAATGCCGCGCTTTTTACCCAAAGTCACGGCGCGCGCGACGACGGGGATGTCCAGGGGGATGGTCACGGCGAAGATCCTCAGCGTGGTATGGCGGCCGTCTTGCTCATGGGCGGGAGCCCTGGTCCGCACCTCGACCCAGGTGATTAGGCTGAGCGTTTCTTGCAGTCATGGCGTGATAGCTCTCTTTGGCGGCTTCGGCAAGGCCATTGATGCAGTCAATCAAAAAATCCGCATCGCGCAGGTTTTTGCTATTCTCTGCACCTGCCCGGCCAGCATTGCGTTCCTTGATCAGGGCAGCGCTGAGGCCGATGAAAATACCGCGTAGGGGCATCATTCATAAATGAACTGCGCATCATAACGCACCCTAAAAATGACCGTTGCGCGCATGTTTCTTGCGGAGTAAATCGCGTTGACGGTGCGGCTTGCGCCGCTTCGATCACTGCGCGCGGTGGGAGACGGCGCGACGCACGCTCCCCCTGTGCCGGGCCCGGAGCCCCATTGGACGTTGCAGACCCGTGCAAAGTTCTGGGGAGATTGCTGCGGTCTGCGCTTGGTCTATGCGTACGCGGTTGCTCTGAAAATGAAATAGTGTGAACAGGCCCTAAATCAAGACGTACTCTTCAGAGCGCGCCGTAAACCAAGGTTCGCAGTTGCCGTCGCAGCGGATAGGCTGAAGACGGGATCAGTTGCGTCATCAGTAAAGTAACCAATTCTTCACGCGGGTCGACCACGAAAAAGGTACTGGCGGCGCCGCCCCAGAAGAAATCACCCGCGCTGCCCAGGGTCAGCGTCCGCGCTGGATCCAGCGTGGTGGCAAAGCCCAGCCCAAAACCCACGCCGTTGTACGCGGCTTCGCTGAACATCGAGCGCGACAGTTGGGGCAAGTCCACGCCGCCGGGCAGATGGTTGGCCGTCATCAGTTCCAGTGTCTTGCGGCCCAGAAGGTGTACGCCATCGAGCGTACCGCCGCCGAGCAACATGCGGGCAAAACGCATGTAATCCGCCGCTGTCGAGACCAAGCCGCCGCCGCCGGAAAAGAAACGGGGCGGCTGCAAATAGTTGCTGGTCTGCGGATCGTCTTGCAGCGTGAACCGGCTGTCGGGCGCGACCGCGCGGCCCAATGGGCCGATCGTGTAACAAGCGGCCAGGCGCTGCGCTTTTTGCGCCGGCACGTGAAATCCCGTATCGACCATGCCCAGCGGGCCAAAAATCCGTTCGTGCAAAAAGGTTTCAAACGGCAGCCCGCTGATTTTGCTGACCAAATAGCCCAATATGTCGGTCGAGACCGAATAATTCCATGCCTCGCCCGGCGCAAAATCCAGCGGCACATCGGCCAGCGCTGCGACCATCTCATCGAGCGTACCTGTGTGATTCATCTCGCCCAGTTTGAGCTTGCGATAAGCCGCATCGACCGGCGTGGCGTTTTGAAAGCCGTAAGTCAGACCGGAGGTGTGGCGCAGCAGATCAATGATTTGCATGGGCCGAGCGGGCGGTCGCGTTTTGAATGTGCCCAGTTCGCCACCGGCGTACACCTGCAAATGGGCCCACGCGGGGATGTATTTGGCGACCGGATCGTCCAGCGCGACCTGCCCTTGCTCGAATAACATCATCAGCGCCACCGAGGTGATGGGCTTGCTCATGGAGTAGATGCGAAAAATCGTGTCTTCGGCCATGGGAAGGCCGCGCTCCCGATCGGCCATGCCTTGGAGCGAATTGAGCACCCGTTCGTCACGCCGCCACACTTGCACTAACGCGCCGGCCAGCCTGCCAGATTGGATGTATTGGTCGGCGAGGAAGCGATCGACGCGCGCCAAGCGCTCACGCAGCGCGCGGGCGTCGGACAGGGGAGTGATGGGTGCCATGACAAGTCTCCGGTGTTGAATTAGGGTCTGTTCACACTATTTTCACTGCGGAAATAGTGTGAACAGGCCCTAATGGAATCGGAATCTCCATTCATTCTTGCGGAACTGCCGCCCCATACGCACGGGAATAGCGGAAACGAGCATCTCCTATGGCGCAAGCTGCCCTAAGAACCTGTTTACGATCTCAAATGGCTCACGCAGAGGCCTTTTCGGGAGGGGATGCAAGGCGCAGCGCGCAGCCCATAGCCCGGCTATGGGCCAGCGTTGCAACGCGGCAGACCGCCCG
>JAITWT010000089.1 GCA_031285125.1 Burkholderiaceae bacterium
GTCGTCTTCCGCGGCTGCCGTTCCAACACGACAGCATCATTGCCTTCGCTATCGCTTGAAGGTTTGATGGTAGGCGGAGGGTCGGAGGGAGTCTGGGTCGCCATGAAATTCATTCTATAGAGCGCAGGGCATTGCTGCATGTGTGCAGCAATGCATGTAGTGACGATTCGTGACGAATCAAGCACAAGAAAAAACAGACAGCGCGAACGTGCCGGGACATGCACACCCTGAGCGATGTTGAAAATGCAGGTTGAATAGATTTGCGTGGATCTGTGCGCTCAAGAGTTTCCCACGGGTTGACAATCCTTGCGTGCCAGTCTTTGTGCGCAAAAGCAAGGAACGCAAGGCGCGCGGCACGGTGAGGCGCACTTCAGCCAGAACTCGGGAGGCGCGTGCGCATTGGAGCGGTCGCCCCACTGGGCCGGTGCGCGCGGTGCGGGGCGCGCCCGATACCGTCAATTACGTCATAGAAAGCGACAGTTCGCCGTACGGGCAGAGCAGCGCGTTGATGGGAATGCGAGCTATCGGGGCGGCAGCACGGTTGTCCAAGAACACGCCACAGCCCAGCATGCTGTGGGTGTTGAACCCCTTGACCTGTTAACGATCAACTGTTGGGCACCAGCCCGCGCGCGCGCGCGTGGTGGACCGCCTGGGTACGGTTCTTGACGTTCAGGCGACGGAACAGCCGCCACAGGTGCACCTTGATGGTGTGCTCACTGACGCCCAGTTCGGTGGCGATTTCGCGGTTGGTCAAGCCTCTGTCAAGCAAGGCAACCAGCTGGACCTGACGTTTGGAGAGCTTGTCGTCGCCGAGCGGTATTTTGTAAAGCGGCGAATCTTCATCGGCCTGGAACAGCCCTTGCAGGCTTGCCGACAGTTCGGCTGATCCGGCCGTTTTTTCGATATAGATATCGGCGCCGGCCTCGATACAGACTTCTTCCATATCGGCCGCAGGCGAGGTTGAATACACCGCCAGCGGGACACGGGGGTAGTCTTTTCGAATGGACACGACCCCTTGGATGCCGCTTGCATCAGGCAGTTTCAGGTCCAGGCACAAGAGATCAGGTGCGCCGTGTTGCTTAACGGCTTCGAACAAATGGTCGAGACGGTCAAGCTTCACGATCTCTTGTTCGGGCTGCATGCGCCGCAGCACGAGCGCGATCGCATCGCGCATTAGGGGGTGATCCTCAATGATGTAAATACTCATGGTGCAATCCCCGTGTCTGGTTGTGGGTTGTTAAAAACAAAAGCGCTCGTCTGCGTATTTCCGAGATCGCTTGACCAAACGCTTTCTAAATGATTCGATTCTGGACGATCGATTTTATTCTACTAGACTATTCTACTATATGCAACTCGATCAAACCTTGAATATGTAAATCCGAAGTAGTAATTTTAAGTTAATAGTATTATTAAATAACTTAAAATACGATGTATTCATTAACTATTAGTAATGGTTTGTTTATTGTCAATGTTGACCCGGCGCAAGTTTTAAACAATTCTGCGCAAACGGCATGGGCTTAAGCGCAGAGGCTGCGAGAGACAGAAGCAGGGCGTGCCTGCATAGTGCCTAGAGGGAGCGCCGTGTTGGTTTTAAATTCGAGTGCCGGGAGGCGATGAAGGCTCGGGGTGCCGTCATAGATCTTTCGTGTGTCATGAGCCATGGAAAGATCAGCAACATCTCTCGGGAAGGTTTGCGATTGTCCCCCTTGCCCAAGAAATTTGCTCAGAGGCTTCTGAGAGCCTTCAACACCTCGTCGACGGTATGCGCTTGTGTTGTTGCGTCGAGCAGTTCAAACTGATCAGCGAGCGGGCCAAGCGCCGCTCCCCCGCCTTTTTTTATTATATCAATAACGCGGGTGGCCTCTTGAGGGGTCGAAAATCCTCGACTTTGCAAAAGGACGTTTGCGTTTTGATCCAAAAGTTTGAAATAAAAACGGCCATCACTTTCCCGGTATTGCTTGAAACCGGCTTTGGCGGCGGGGCTGCTTTTGCGCGTTTTAGCGCGGGCGGGGGCAGGTGTTACAGATGTTGTCATCTGTTGCGCAAGATCGCGCAGCCCGACGGCCTGCCGTAAGCGCGCTGTGAAGGGGCGCGTTTGCTCGCGCGCCTTTTGAGCGCCAGCGCGCAGCGTGCGCTCAATCTGAGCGGGATCGGCCATTAACGTTTTATAACATTCGCGCAATGGGGCCATTTCACGGTCGATGCGCTCGAACAGTTGCTGCTTGGCTTGGCTCCAGGCAATGCCTTCGGCGAAGGCTTGGCGCATGGCAGCGGTCTCTGTTTCGCTGGCAAAAGCTTGGTAAATCTGGAATAGCGCCGAGCCTTCGGTTGGCTTGGGCTGACCCGGCGCGCGCGAATCCGTGACGATGCCGGCGATGAGTTTTTCCAGTTGCGCGCGCGGGGCGAACAGCGGAATCGTGTTGTCGTAGCTTTTGCTCATCTTGCGGCCATCGAGCCCAGGCAGTACGGCGACGGTGTCATCGACGACGGCTTCGGGCAGTGTGAAATGCGCGCCGTAGAGATGGTTGAAGCGCTGTGCCATGTCGCGCGCCATCTCCAGGTGTTGAATTTGGTCGCGCCCGACGGGCACTTTGTGCGCATTGAACATCAGAATATCGGCGCCCATCAAGACGGGGTACATGAACAGGCCCACGCTCACATCGTTATCCGGGTCCTCGTTCTTGGCGAGGTTCTTATCGACAGCGGCCTTGTAGGCATGCGCACGGTTGAGCATTCCCTTGGCGCTGACGCAGGTCAGCAGCCAAGTGAGTTCGGGAATTTCGGGAATGTCGCTTTGGCGGTAGAAGGTGACGCGTTCGGGATCGAGCCCGCAGGCCAGCCAGGTGGCGGCGATTTCCAGCGTGGAGCGCTGGATGCGTGCGGGTTCGTCGCACTTGATGAGTGCGTGGTAATCGGCCAGAAAATAAAAACTCTGCACGCCGTTTTGCCGGCTGAATCGCACCGAGGGGCGGATCGATCCAACGTAGTTACCCAGGTGGGGCGTGCCGGTGGTGGTGATGCCGGTGAGATAGCGGGTGATTGAGGAAGAAGCCATGGGAAAAGAAAGAAATCAGTGCAGAAGCGCGATAAGCGGCGACAGCAGGAGTTTGATGAGGGCGCCGCCGATTTGGATCAGCGGATTCAGCCACCAATCGCCGATGATGCCGAGCATCACCAGAACCATGACGATGTAAAAACCATAGGGTTCGATGCGTGCAAGCGTCACTTGCGCCTGGCCCGGCGGCAGCAGGCCCGCGAGGATGCGGCCGCCATCGAGCGGCGGCAGCGGAAAGAGGTTGAAAGCGCACACGACGAGATTGACCGTGATACCGGTCCTCACCATGTCTCTGAAAAAAGGCGTCTCCACGCCCAGTGCGATCAACAGCACCAGCAGCAGCGCCCACAGCAGCGCCTGCACAAAGTTGGACGCGGGCCCGGCCAGGGCCACCCAGATCATGTCGCGCTTGGGGTTGCGCAGGCGGCGGAAGTTCACGGGCACCGGCTTGGCGTAACCGAACAGAAAAGCGCCATGCGTCACCACATACAGCGCCAGCGGGATCAGGATCGTGCCGATAGGATCGATGTGGCGCAGCGGATTGAGCGTGACTCGCCCCAGCGTCCACGCGGTGTCGTCACCCAGGTGGCGCGCGATGTAGCCATGCGCGGCTTCGTGCAGCGTGATGGCGAAAAGCACGGGTACGGCATAGATAAGGACGGTTTGAATTAGAGAGAAAGGATCCATCCGTGGATTGTCTCAGAGCGCATCGTTGCGCGGACCATTTGAGATCGTCAACAGGTTCTTAGAACCTGTTGACGATCTCAAATGGCTCACGCAGAGGCCTTTTCGGGAGGGGATGCAAGGCGCGCAGCCCATAGCCCGGCTATGGGCAAGCGTTGCAACGCCGCAGACCGCCCGAAAAGGCCTCTGCCCTTCGGGTTGGGCCGAAATCGGGCGATTGGGCGGCCAAGTCGCTTGCATG
>JAITWT010000141.1 GCA_031285125.1 Burkholderiaceae bacterium
TCCGGCACTCCGCTCGACAAGCCCAACAACGTGTTCCCCGCGAGCGCGGGGATGAACCGATCGTCCACCGCTCGCCATTCGCCTCCCATCGGTGTTCCCCGCGAGCGCGGGGATGAACCGTGATAGACGCTGGAACAGGAACCGTATTGCTCGTGTTCCCCGCGAGCGCGGGGATGAACCGCATTCGCGCTACAGCGAGGAAGACATCAGGCGGTGTTCCCCGCGAGCGCGGGGATGAACCGGCGTACAGCGGCTCTATGCCGCGCTCGCGCAGGTGTTCCCCGCGAGCGCGGGGATGAATCGACTGTCTCGTCATCGGATGACCGGCTTCGCTCGTGTTCCCCGCGAGCGCGGGGATGAACCGTGAGAGGAGGTGAAGCACTGGCTTTGCTGAAAGTGTTCCCCGCGAGCGCGGGGATGAACCGACGCTCGGCCCGGCATTGGCGTAGCCGTACAGGGTGTTCCCCGCGAGCGCGGGGATGAACCGATCTTGGTCGCGGTCGACTCCACGATCACATCGTGTTCCCCGCGAGCGCAGGGATGAACCGATGGCGCGGCCACCATCGCCAGATGAAGGGCCGTGCAGCCTGAAAGGTGCTCGGGGCGCGTCGATCCCGGCGCCGTTTTCGACCGCCTGCCTGAGCGCCGCCAGGTCGATTTCCGGGGCTACGGCAGGCTGGGACCGTCGGGATAATCGATCTCCAACCCCCAAACCAACATCGACATGGCGATCGAACTGCTCATTGAACAGCCGTCCTTGTTCGGCATGTGCCCGGTATCGGAGGCCATCGCCCGTCTCTCGGACGAGTCTGGCGCGGATGAGCGCGGAGCCATCTTCACCCGCCGTGAGGTGGTCGAATTCATGCTGGACTTGGCCCACTACGAACCGGGCCGGGACTTGGCCGGACTGCGGCTGCTCGAGCCCTCTTTTGGCGGCGGTGAATTCGTGCTGGCAGCGATCGAGCGGTTGATCGGCTCGTGGAAGTCCAGAGAATGCCGCGCCGATTTGGCCCCTTGCATCCACGCCGTGGAACTGCATCGAGACACCTACGTGGCAACCCGCACAGCCGCGCTCGGGCGATTGATGGAACTGGGGGTTGACCGAGGCGAGGCCCAGCGGCTCGTTGCTGCCTGGCTCCATCTGGGCGACTTTCTGCTGGCGCCGCTGCCCGGCGAGTTCGATGTGGTGGTCGGCAATCCGCCGTATGTCCGTCAAGAACTGATCCCGGCGCCGTTGCTGGCCGAATACCGCAGGCGCTTTGCGACCCTCTATGACCGGGCGGATCTGTATGTGCCCTTTATCGAGCGGTCCCTCGATGCCCTGGCCGTCGGCGGCCAGATGGTTTTCATTTGTGCGGATCGGTGGACCAAGAACAAATACGGCGGGCCGCTGAGGGCCAAGGTCGCGCGGGGTTTTCATTTGCGCGCCTATGTGGACATGGTGGATACGCCCGCTTTTGAATCAGAGGTGGCGGCTTACCCGGCGATCGTGCTCATCGAGCGGGGCGCCGCTGGGTCGACGCGAGTGGCCGAGAAGCCGCGGATCGACAGTCGGCATTTGTCCGTGCTCGCCAAAGCCTTGCTCGGACAAGGCGGTGCTCGAGGGGATGTCCGATCCGTGCCGCACGCGGTCGATGGCGCGCAGCCGTGGCTCCTGGCCTCTGGCGGCAAGCTCGCCATCATCCGGCGGCTGGAGGCGAGTTTGCCGACGCTCGAAGAGGCCGGATGCAAAGTCGGTATCGGCGTGGCAACCGGAGCCGACAAAGCCTTCATCGGCGCGCTCGAGGCACTGGATGTCGAGCCCTCGCGCAAGCTCCCGCTGGCAACCACGCGCGACATCACGAGTGGGCATGTGGAGTGGCAGGGGCTCGGCGTGGTCAACCCCTTCGAGGACGACGGCACGTTGGCGGATCTGTCGCGGTATCCGAAGCTGGCCGCTTATCTCGAAGCGCACCGCGAGGCCATCGCCAACCGCCACGTGGCCCGGAAGTCGCCGGATCGCTGGTATCGCACCATCGACCGCATCACGCCCTCGCTGGCGTCGGTGCCCAAGCTGCTGATTCCCGACATCAAGGGCGAGGCCCAGGTTGTGTTCGAGCAGGGCCGCCTCTATCCGCATCACAACCTTTACTTTGTCGTCTCATCGGACTGGGATCTGCGCGCTTTGCAGGCGGTGCTGCTCTCGCGTGTCGCGCGCGAATTCATCCGGGCCTATTCGACGGCGATGCGCGGCGGCTTCCTGCGCTTCCAGGCGCAATACCTGCGGCGGATTCGCATTCCTCGCTGGCAGGACGTTTCGGTCGATTTGCGGTCGAGGCTGGCCGAGGCGGCAAAGCGGGTGTTCCCCGCGAGCGCGGGGATGAACCGCGGAATTCGCCCACTGGCATCGCCCTATTCGCGTGTTCCCCGCAAGCGCGGGGATGAACCGGCGCAGTGCGCCAAGTCCAAGCTGTCGTTGTGAGCGCCGCCGAAGCGCTCGCACCGGTCAAGGCGCAGTGAGCGGCTGGCGGTCCAGAACGCGGTCTGTCAGGGCCGCGCCGGCCCACATGCCGACCAGGGCGATCCAGGCCGTCAACGAGAAGATCGAGCCGCCGCTGATGCCCGCGCCCACGGCGCAGCCGCCGGCCAGCATGGCGCCGAAGCCCATCGCCATCGCGCCGGCGATGTAGCGCCGCATGCTGTGGCCGTCTTTGAAGCCTTGCAGCGCCAGTTCGCCGCGCGTGAGCGCGCCGAGGAAAGAGCCCGCGAACACGCCAGGCAGCAGGCCGAAGTCGAAGCCGATCGCAAGGCTCGGGCGCGAGACGATGCGCATGAGCCATTCGGCCGAGGGGCCGCTGAACGTGATGCCTTGCACCGGCACGACCTGGAACGAATCGGCGGCCACCCGCGCGGTCCAGGTCCAGGCGAGCGCCACGGCCACGCCGGCGCCGAGGCCGCCGATCCACTTCCAGGCGTCGCGCCGGCTGCGCAGCGAATACCACAGCGCGGCCACGAGCCACAGCAGACCCACGGCCAGACCGACCGTGCGGTCGGCGTGGAGCACGGTCAGCAACTCCCGGCTGCCGCCGCCTTCGACGGTCCACCAGGCGCTGATCGTCTCGCGCGCCGGGGCCAGCACCCCGCCCAGCGTGGCTTGCGTGGTGACGGCGAAGATCAGGCCCGAGAGCAGGGCACGCAGGTTGCCGGTGGCCGACAGCACCAGCAGACGGCTCGCGCAGCCGCGCGCCATGACCATGCCGGCCCCGAACAGCAGCCCGCCGACGATGGCCCCCGAGATGCTGCCGCGGGTGGCCAATTGGCGCGTGGCGCTCACGTCGATCCAGCCGGCCAGCAGCAAGGTCTGCACGGTCACGACGGCGGCGGAGAACGAAAGCAGCCACACGGCCAGTTTTTCGCCGGGGCGTCCGCGGGCGAATTCGATGACCGCCGAGCGCAGGCAGAAGCCCGAGCGCTGGGCCATGAAACCAAACAGAAGGCCCACCGCAAGCCCGCCCGAGGCGAGTACGGCAGGCTCGCCAAAGCGTTCCAGCAAGACCGTCAGATTCGATATCGACATAAGTTGCCAATTATGTTCTTGCCGATGGGAAGCGAGGCATGTTCGCTTGTGCCTCGGTATCAGTGGCTGGAGGAAGGGATTTATGTATCAGCAATGGAGCAAGTAGTGATATTACCGATCATGATTGGCGGGGATTTCGAGTATCGTGCCCGCCGGGCCACGACGGAGTTGGCCCAAGGAGCTTTTCATGATCAAGATCGCGCGGCTGCTGGCCGCTTTCGTTGCCTGCTGGATGCTGGCTTTGGGCGCCGCCCAGGCGCAGGACAAGGTGGTCTATCACATCGACGATTGGCGCGCGCAAGCCACCAAGGGCTTGCGCAACATCCGCAACCATCTCGACACCGTGCCCGAGACCCGGATCATCGTCGTGACCCATGCCGATGGCATCGACTTTCTGATGGAGGGCGCCAAGGACCCGAAGAACCCGAACATCGACTATGCCTCGCTGGTCAGCGCTCTGAAGGCGCGTGGCGTGCGCTTCGAGGTCTGCGAGATCACCTTGCGAACGCGCGACATCAAGAAGGATCAGTTCATCATGGATGCCGACTTCACGCCCTCGGGCGTGGCCCGGATCGGGCAGTTGCAGTCGCGGGAACGTTACGCCTACATCAAACCGTGAACCGGGGCAGGCGCTGGGTTGTGGAGGGGTAGAGCATGGCAAGACGGCAGGCGGTGGCGGCGAGCGCGAATGTCGAGACGGACGAGGTCTTCGAGATGGCCGCGGAGGTGTTCCGCGTCATGTCGGCGCCGATGCGGCTCAAGATCATCAGCAGCTTGTGCAATGGCGAGAAGAACGTCAGTCAGTTGCTCACCGAGATCGGCACCACGCAGCCCAATATGTCGCAGCACCTCAATACGCTGTACCTGGCCGGCGTGATCGGCAAGCGGCGCGAGGGCGTGCAGATCTTCTACCGCATCATCAATGACCGCGTCGTGACGCTGTGCCGCGCGGTCTGCACACAGATCGCGATCGAGTCGGACCTGCGGGCTTGAAGATCCGGTGCCTCATGGAATATAAGCAAGTTCTTATTAAATTCGAGGTAGCTCCTATGGCTTTGCGCACATGCTCATGGTGGAAGGTTCTGCTGGCGCTCCTGGGCGCGGCGGTGTTCGCGACGGCGCATGCCCAAGGGGAATCGGCCAAAGCCGAGTCGCCGGCGGCGCCGGTCGCGGCGCCGCGCCAGGTGGCGCCGCAGCAAGTCGCTGCGTCGGCCTGGTTCGTGCAGGGCGAGGCGGCGCTGGGCAGCCCGGCCAATCGCAACTTCATCTCCAACGCTGGTTTCATCGTGACCCCCGATGGGGTCGTCGTGATCGACGCGCTGGGCTCGCCCGCGCTGGCGCGCGATCTGCTCGCGGCGATCCGCAAGATCACGCCGCAGCCGGTCACGCACGTGATCGTCACCCACTACCACGCGGACCACATCTACGGCTTGCAGGAGTTCCAACGGGCAGG
>JAITWT010000179.1 GCA_031285125.1 Burkholderiaceae bacterium
CACGCAGATGCCTTTTCGGGAGGGGATGCAAGGCGCAGCGCGCAGCCCATAGCCAGCGCTATGGGCCAGCGTTGCAACGCCGCAGACCGCCCGAAAAGACATCTGCCCTTCGGGTTGGACCGAAATCGGGCGATTGGGTGGACGATTGGGCGGCCAAGTCGCTTGCATGGGCATCAGCCCATGCGGCGCGCCGTTGGCCACCCACTTATCCCGATTGCGGCCCAACGTGAGCCATTTGAGATCGTAAACAGGTTCTTACTTGCTGCCCCGTTGCAGCTTGGCAAAAGCCTGCGCCATAGCCCCTCCCCCTTGCGATACGCCGTCCGGGGCGCGCCGCAAGGGGCGGCTACTGCTGCGGCCCGCGCTTTCAAAGCGATTCTCGCGTGCCCCGTCGCGGCGTACCGGGGCGGCATCGAGCTTCATCGTCAGCGCGATACGCTTGCGCGCCACATCGACTTCCAACACCTTGACCTTGACGATGTCGCCCGTCTTGACCACCTCGCGCGCATCGCTGACGAACTTGTGCGCAAGCTGGCTGACGTGCACCAGCCCGTCCTGATGCACCCCCAGATCGACGAACGCGCCGAACTGCGCCACGTTGCTGACGGTGCCTTCAAGCACCATGCCTTCCTTGAGGTCGGCGATATCTTCCACGCCTTCGTTGAAACGCGCGACCCGGAAATCCGGGCGCGGATCGCGGCCCGGCTTTTCAAGCTCGCCGAGGATATCGCGCACCGTGATGACGCCAAACTGCGCATCGGCAAACTGCGCGGGATTAAGCGCCTTGAGCGCCTGCGCGGACCCCATCAGCTGCCCGATCGGCCGGCCGGTGGCGGCCATGATTTTCTCCACCACCGGATACGTCTCGGGGTGCACCCCCGATTGATCCAGCGGGTTGCTGCCGCCGCGCACACGTAAAAATCCCGCGCTCTGCTCAAAAGTCTTGGCGCCGAAGCCGCTGACTTCAAGCAATTGCTGGCGGTTCAAAAACGCGCCATGCGCCTCGCGCCAATGCACCAGCGCGCGCGCCACGCCTGCCGACAGGCCCGAGACGCGCGCCAGCAGCGGCACGCTGGCGGTGTTCAGATCGACGCCGACCGCGTTCACGCAATCCTCCACCACCGCGCCGAGCGTGCGCGCCAGCTCGCTCTGGTTGACATCGTGCTGATACTGGCCCACGCCGATGCTCTTGGGGTCGATCTTCACCAGCTCGGCCAGCGGATCCTGCACGCGCCGCGCAATGCTGGCCGCGCCGCGCAAGCTCACGTCCACATCAGGCAGCTCCTGCGCGGCCAGGGCGCTGGCCGAATAGACCGAAGCGCCGGCCTCGCTGACAACCACCTTGTCGATCCGCACCGGCTCGACACCGGCTTGCGCGCTCATCTTGGCCAGCAGTTTCACCAGGTCAGCGGCCAGCCGGTCGGTCTCGCGGCTGGCGGTACCGTTGCCGATGGCGATCAGGTTCACCCCGTGTTTGGCGCACAGCCGGCCCAGCGTGTGCAGCGCGCCGTCCCAATCCTTGCGCGGCTCGTGCGGATAGACGGTCGCGGTCTCAACCAGCTTGCCGGTCGCATCGACCACCGCCGCCTTGACGCCGGTGCGGATTCCCGGATCGAGCCCGAGCGCCACACGCGCACCCGCGGGCGCGGCCAGCAGCAAATCGCGCAGATTGTCGGCGAAGACCTTGATCGCAACACGCTCGGCCTCCTCGCGCAGGCGTGTGAACAAATCGCGCTCGTTGGACAACGCCAGCTTGACACGCCAAGTCCACGCCACGCACTTGCGGATGAAATCATCACCCGCGCGCCCCTGGTGGCTCCAGCCCAGATGCAGCGCAACCTTTCCTTCGGCCAGAGACGGCGCGGCGTGCGCTTTCATCCCCGCCGCGGGCTGCGCCGGTTCAAGCTCGGTCGGCAGCGTCAGCTTGACCTCCAGAATATCCAGCGCGCGACCGCGAAACACCGCCAGCGCGCGGTGCGAAGGCACGCGGTTGATCGGTTCGCTGTAATCGAAATAATCGCGGAACTTGGCGACCTCGGGATCGTTCTCATTCTTGCCGCTGACCCGCGTCGACTTGAACAGCCCCTCGGCCCACAGCCAGACCCGCAGCGACTGCACCAGCACGGCGTCCTCGGCCCAGCGCTCGGCCAGAATATCGCGCACACCATCGAGCACCAACTGCGGCGTCGAAAAATCGACCCCGTCGGCCGCCGGTTTGACAAACGCCGCAGCCTCAACCAGCGGCGTCAGCGTCAAATCGGCGTAAAGCCGGTCGGCCAGCGGCTCCAGCCCGGCCTCGCGCGCGATCTGGCCCTTGGTGCGGCGCTTGGGCTTGTAGGGCAGATAAAGATCTTCCAGCTCCTGCTTGGTCGGCGCCGCCTCGATCGCCGTGCGCAACGCAGGCGTCAGCTTGCCCTGCTCCTCGATGCTCTTGAGCACCGCCGCGCGCCGCTCCTCCAGCTCGCGCAGATACGTCAGCCGCGTCTCCAATTCGCGCAACTGTGTGTCATCGAGCCCGTTGGTCGCCTCCTTACGATAGCGCGCGATAAACGGCACCGTCGCACCGCCATCGAGCAAATCGACGGCAGCGCTCACCTGCGCGGGCTCCGCCTTCAGTTCAGCGGCGATCTGGCGGATGATTTTGAGCATGAATGGAAAGGCTTTCCTGAAAAAACCGGCAAGTTTATAAGCAAGCCCCTATTCCATTTTTCGTTCGAAACGATAGAAATCGCCCCGATTCCATCGTTCCCGCAAAACGTCGACTTGGCGAGCTTTCCTGACTCCCTCCCCCGCTGAGGGAGTGCTGGGGTGGGGGCCGCGCGCCGTTGGGCATGGACGCTGTCTGTATTTCCAAGCGCCGCAAGCCCCCATCCCTACCTTCCCCCAAAGGGGGAAGGAGAAAAGCATGACCCGCGCGGAAAGCCTCCCCAACGCAGTGGCGCACAAAGAAAAAAGCCCGCACAAGCCCTGCCCGTAGGCAAGGCATGCGAGCCTCTAAGAACCTGTTTACGATCTCAAATGACTCACGCAGATGCCTTTTCGGGAGGGGATGCAAGGCGCAGCGCGCAGCCCATAGCCAGCGCTATGGGCCAGCGTTGCAACGCCGCAGACCGCCCGAAAAGACATCTGCCCTTCGGGTTGGA
>JAITWT010000040.1 GCA_031285125.1 Burkholderiaceae bacterium
AGCATGAACAGGATCAGCGCCAGCGCGCTGTTGGGCACGTCGCCGCCCAGCGCGGGCAACAGGTTGGGGGTGACGCCCAGGCCGGTATAGAACCACGCCTGCCGCATCAGCCAGGCCAGCAGCGCCAGACCGGCCAGGCTCAGCCCCGCCATCAACGCCAGCCGCCGCGCGATGTGCCGCAGCTTGAAGTGCCCCAGTTCGTGCGCCAGCACCGCTTCGACTTCCGGCGGGTCGAGTTGCTTGAGCAGCGTGTCGAAGAACACCACCCGGCGCGCCGCGCCAAAGCCGGTGAAATAGGCATTGCCGTGCGCGCTGCGGCGGCTGCCGTCCATCACGAACAGGCCCTTGGCGGCAAAGCCGCAGCGCGCCATCAGCGCGCTGACGCGTTGCTTGAGCGCCTGGTCTTCCAGCGGCGTGAACTTGTTGAACAACGGCGCGATGAAGGTGGGGTAGATCAGCATCAGCAACAGATTGAACGCCGCCCACACGGCCCAGGCCCACAGCCACCACCAGGGCCCGATCGCGCCCATCAGCCACAGAATCAGCGCCGCCAGCGGCAGCCCGATCACCACGGCCAGCGCCATGCCCTTGAGCGTATCGGCCAGCCAGAGCCGCAACGTCATCCTGTTGAAGCCGAAGCGTTGCTCGACGCGGAAGGTTTGCCACAGCGTGAAAGGCAAATCCAGCAGCGCGCCAATCGCCGCAAAGCAGGCGATCAACGCCAGTCCCTGCCATAAACCATGCGCTGCGCCGCCGATCCAGTGCAGCAGCGCCTGGTTCAGTGCGTCCAGCCCGCCCAGCAGCGTCCAGCCCAGCAGCACGACAGCCGACCAGGCCGTCTCCAGCACGCCCACGCGCGATTTGGCCAGGGTGTAATCCGCCGCGCGCTGATGCGCCGCCAGGGTAATCGTCTGCGCGAACGCCGCCGGAACGGCGGCACGGTGCTGCGCCACATAACGGACCTGCCGCGAGGTGAGCCAGAGCTTCAGGATCAGCCCGAGCACGAGCGCGGCGGTGAAGAGGGTGGTAAAGAGCAGGGAAGGGGACATGGGCAGGCAAGTGTAGGGCTTGCGGCATGACCGCGCGGCCGGCAAAAAGGGCATGACGTGCAGAGTCTATGTAATGCTGTAATGCGCGTCGCCGGCGATTCGCACCACACATAGATCAATGAGACGCCAATCAGAGACCGGGAGGCGAGACCGGGAGGCGCAAAACCGGCCCTCAAAACCGGCAAAATCAGGGCGGATGGTTCATCAACCTTCGATCCAAGGGAGCCGGATGTTCTACAAATTCAAATCCCCTATTGTCAAATCCTGCGTTACGGCCGATGTCATCATGCTGCAACCCCGCGCTGCGACAGGGCTCGAACACCGCAGCATCGCCAGCAAGGATGCGCTCCGGGATGCCTGAACGCCGAGATGAACGCCGAGCCGCTGTGCCCGCCCTTAAAACCCCGGGGTTGAACGCAGCACAGGCCGGCGCGCCCGTGCGTCTGAACAAGCGCCTGGCCGACATGGGCCTGTGCTCGCGGCGCGAGGCCGATGCCTGGATCGAGCGCGGCTGGGTTCGCGTCAACGGTCAAGTCGCCGGTATGGGCGTCAAGGTGTTGCCGGCCGACCGCGTCACGGTCGATCAGCGGGCCGGCGATCAACAGACCCAGCGCGTCACCATCCTATTGCACAAGCCCGTCGGTTATGTCAGCGGCCAGGCCGAAGATGGCCATCGGCCCGCCGTCGCGTTGATCCGCGCCGAAACCCGCTGGCCGCGCGATGCCGCGCACATGCGCTTTGCGCCCGCGCAACGCAAGGGCCTGGCGCCCGCCGGGCGGCTGGACATCGACTCCACCGGCCTGCTGGTGTTGACCCAGGACGGACGCATCGCGCGGCAGCTGATCGGCGAGACCTCCGAGGTCGAAAAAGAATACTTGGTGCGCGTGGCGCAGGACGGCCTCACGCAAAACATCCAGGCCGTTTTCCCGCGCGAACGCCTGGCGCTGTTGCGGCACGGCTTGGCGCTGGACGGCCAGCGGCTCAAACCGGCCCAGGTCGATTGGCAAAATCCCGAGCAACTGCGCTTCGTGCTCACCGAAGGAAAAAAGCGCCAGATCCGCCGCATGTGCGAACAGGTTGGCTTGACGGTCACCGGCCTCAAGCGCGTGCGCATCGGGCGCGTCGCACTGGGCGCGCTGCCGCCGGGGCAGTGGCGGTATCTGGGGGCCGATGAGGCGTTTTAAGCGAGGCTCATTTTTCCAGAGAAGTCATGGTTGCATTCTCAGTACGGGATTGGGCGGCGTGGGCGCCAGGGTTGCACGAACGTGCCGCTTGGGACGCATGGGCGCGCGCGCCGTTTTTGCCGCACGGTGACGATACGCCAGCGCTGACCGAAGTCCCTCTGATGCAGCGCCGCCGGATCGACCCGCTGGGCCGCATGGCGATTCAAACCGCGTACTGGTGCCAGCAACAGGCTGGCGGCCGTTCGACACCGATGCTGTTTGCCTCGCGCCACGGCGACGTGGACCGATCGGTCGGGTTGCTCAAGGCGCTGACCGCCGATGAAGCGCTCTCGCCCACCGCGTTCGGTTTGTCGGTACACAACGCCATTGCCGCGCTGTATTCCATCGTCACCGGCGAGCGCGGCAACTATCTGGCCCTTGCCAGCGGCCGCAGTACCGTCGAGACGGCTTGTGTCGAAGCCGCCGGCTTGCTGGCCGATGGCGCGCCCGAAGTCAGACTGGTTTATTACGAAGCTCCGCTGCCGCAGGATTACATGGCGTATGCCGACGAAGCGCAGGCCTTTTATGCCTGGTGCTGGCGCATCGTGCCGGCTGGAGCCGGTGGACCCCGGCTGCAATTGCATTGGAATGGCGGGCCAACCGGGCCAATAGGGCAAACGGCAACCCTGCGGCAAGATGACCCCCTCCTGCCGCACGGTTTGGCGGTGCACCGCTTCCTGCTTTCCGGCGATGCGACGCTGTCGCTGCGTGATGAAGCGGGAACCTGGCATTGGCAGCGCGATGATGCAAATTAGATTGGCCCGCTGGCTTGACCCTGCCTGGCGCACCATCGCCACCGGCATCAGCTTTGCCGTGTTTGGCATGGGCGGTCTGCTGCTGCGCGTGCTGATTTTTCCGCCGTTGCAAAGGTGCGTGCGCGATCCCCTGCGCCAGCGGCGTATCGCCCGGCGCTGGGTTCAGCGCAGTTTTGCCGTATTCATCGAACTGATGCGCCGGCTGGGCGTGCTAACTTGGGAAGTTCATCACCGTGAACGCTTGCAACGCGAGGGGTTGCTGGTATTGGCCAATCACCCCACCTTGCTCGACGTGGTGTTCCTGGTGTCGCTGCTGCCCCACACCAACTGCGTCGTCAAATCGGCGGCGGCACGCAACCTCTTTTTTCGCGGCCCCGTGCGCGCTTGCGGCTATATTGCCAACGACAGCAGAACCGGCTTGATCGATGACTGCATCGCTGCGGTCCGTGCTGGCGATAATTTGATCGTTTTCCCCGAAGGTACGCGCAGCGTTCCTGAGCAGCCATTGCGCTTGCAGCGCGGCGCGGCCCGTATTGCCGTGCGCGGCGCGCTGAACATGACGCCGGTGCGTATCCGTTGCACACCCCCGACCTTGACCAAGGGGGAGAAGTGGTATCGTGTCCCGCGCCAGCGTTTTCATATACGAATCGAGGTCGCAGAGGATTTGCCCATCGGGCATTTTTTTGACCCCGAAAACACCGCGCCGGAAAGTTTGATAGCGCGTCAATTAACAGAATATTTAACGGATTACTTTTCAGGAGATAAACCGCATGCAGGCTTTGGAACAGGAGATCAAGGCGCTCATCATCTCTTCGCTGGCGCTCGATGGCGTCGCGCCCGATGACATCGATAGCACCGCGCCGTTGTTCGGTGATGGTTTGGGGCTGGATTCGATCGACGCGCTGGAGCTGGGCCTGGCCTTGAAGAATCGCTATAGGGTCAATTTTTCTGCCGATCCGGACGAGAGCAAACTGCACTTCGCCAATGTGCGTGCACTGGCCCAATACATCGCCACGCATCGAAAGGAGGCCCCATGACCAAGGACGAATTGTTCGCGCGGGTTGCGGCCATCCTCCATGAGAGCTTCGAAATCGACCGTGCCAGGATCACGCCCGAGGCGCACCTGTTCGACGACCTGGACATCGACAGCATCGACGCGGTGGATCTGATCGTGCAGCTCAAACCGCTGCTGGGCGCCAGCCTCCGGCCGGACACCTTCAAATCGGTGCGTACCGTGCAGGACGTGGTGGATGTGCTGCACGGGCTGATTGCACAGCGCAATGATTAAGCCCATGTGACACCACCAATGCGGCGGGTGTATATCGTTTTGTTCGTGGTCATCTCGGCGGCCTATCCACTGTTGGTGTATGCGGCGCTGGGACGGTTCTCGCCGCATTGGCTGGCGTTGCTGCTGGTGGCTGTTGCGGCGTTGCGCGCGACGATCGCACGGCAGCCGTTTTGGTGGGCCGTGACGGGCGGCACGGCCGTGCTGGCCGTGTTGGGCTTTTTTGCGGATGCGCTGGCGCCGCTCAAACTTTATCCGGTGCTGCTCAATGCCGTGTTGCTGGCCGTGTTCGCCGCCAGCTTGCACTGGCCGCCGAGTGCGATCGAGCGCATCGCCCGGCTGCGCCATCCTGATTTGCCGCCGCGCGGCGTGGCCTATACGCGCAAAGTAACATGGCTCTGGTGTGGCTTTTTCACCGTCAATGGCGCGCTGGCGCTGATTACCGCGCTGTGGACTGACGCGCGTATTTGGGCGCTGTACAACGGCCTGATCGCTTATGGATTGATGGGGTTGTTGTTCATGGGCGAATGGATGGTGCGGCGGCAAGTCATGCAGGATAAGCAGGAGTCCGCCCATGGCTGAGTGGATGGCGCTATCCCATTTGGCGCTCGCGCCGGTGCCGGGCCGCGTGGTCGCACTGGCCGCCGTTGGCCGGCCCACGGGGGACGTTGACCATGCCGCGTTCTGTGCGCGTGTCCGGTGCTGGCACGCCAGCTTCGCCGCGCGCGCGGAAAACGACTGGGCCTTGTATGAAGAGGACGCCGCTGAATTCGCCGCCATTGTGTGGGGCGCCTGGCATGCCGGCAAGCGTGTATTTTTGCTCGGTGATGTCCTGCCCGCAACGCTGGAAAATATCGCCACACGCGTGCAGGGCTTTGTGGGCGCTCAAATACCCGCAAACCGGCAGCCGTTGCGCGCAAACGGCGCGCCGCCGTCCAACGCGGCGCGCTTGCAGCCGCTGGACCTCGATGCTACGCAAGCGGTGATTTTTACCTCGGGCAGCACCGGCGCGCCGGAGGCGATCATCAAATCCTTGCGCGGATTACAAGCCGAAATCGAAGCGCAGCAAGCCGTGTTTGGATCAGCGCTGGACGGCGCAGTGGTGCTGGGCACCGTGTCGCATCAGCACATCTATGGCCTGTTGCATCGCGTGTTGTGGCCGCTGGCGGCGGGCCGCGCGATTGTGCCGCGCCATTTTTTCCACGAAGAAATCGTCGCGGCGGCACAAGCCGTTCAAGCGCCGGTGGTATGGGTATCCAGCCCAGCCCACCTCAAGCGGATCCCTGAAAACCTCGATTGGGCCGCACTGCACGGCAAGCTGCGCGCGGTGTTCTCTGCCGGCGGTGTTTTGCCGCACGAGGCGGCGCGGCACGTGCGGCAACTGCTGGGCGTGGCCCCGACTGAGGTTTATGGCAGCAGTGAGGCCGGTGGGGTCGCCTGGCGTCGCTGGGAGAGCGATGAGCCGGGCAATGAACCGGGCGATGGGCCGGTGTGGCATGCATTGCCCGGCGTGCGCTGGCGGCTGGCCGAGGGCATGCTGGAAGTCGAATCGCCGCACACGTTGCCCATCACAGGCTGGTGGCGCACACCCGATCGCGCGCAAATGGATCGGGCGGGCTTTCGCCTGCTGGGCCGCGCGGACCGCATTGTCAAGATCGAGGAGCGCCGCGTTTCGCTGGACGCCCTCGAGCGCAAGCTGGCCTCCTGTGCGTGGGTTGACGAGGCGCGCGTGCTGGTGCTCAACGAAAAGCGTCAAATGCTGGCGGCCGTGATCGTGCCGAGCACGCAGGGTCAGCGCACATTGCGTGCCAGCGGCCGCCAGGCCCTGGTCAAGGCGCTCGATGCGGCACTGGCCGATGGCTTTGATGCCGCGACCCGGCCCAAGCGCTGGCGCTTCGTTGAAGCCTTGCCGACCAATGCCCAGGGCAAAACCGCGCTGGCCGCGCTCCAAACCTTATTCCGCCCGGTCCGCCCACAGCCGCGCTGGTTATCGCGCGCGCCGGACGCGGCTGAACTGGAAATTACGCTCGATGCGCAACTTCTGGTGTTTGACGGCCATTTCCCGCAAGCGCCGGTCCTGCCTGGCGTCGCCCAGACGGATTGGGCCATTCACTATGCCCGTGAAGTCTTTGCACTGCCCGTGCGCTTGCTGCGTTTGGAGGCACTGAAATTCCAGCGTATTGCGCACCCCGGACAAACTTTGCGCCTGTGCATGCAATGGAATGGCGCGCAGGCCACCTTGAGTTTTCGTTACGCGTCCCCGTCTGGCGTCCATGCCAGTGGCCGCGCGGTGTTCTCCGATGAGGGCTGAGGCCGTGTTGACCGCCATGCCGTTCCAATTGATCGTACTGATTCCCGTGTATGACCATGAAGCGGCGATCGGTGCGCTCGTGCAGCGCGTGCTGGCGCTCGCCCTGCCTTGTCTGCTGGTGGACGATGGCTCCCATGCGGCCTGCGCCTGTGCTTTGGACCGGCTGGCGCAATCGCCAGGGGTTCATTTGCTGCGCCTGCCGCAAAATCGTGGCAAAGGCGGTGCGGTGATGGCCGGTCTGCGCGAGGCAGCGCGCCTGGGCGCAACCCACGCCTTGCAAATCGATGCCGACGGGCAGCACGATCCCGGTGATATTCCCGCCTTTGTCGCGGACGCGCGGCATGCGCCCAACGCCGTCATTTGCGGCCGATCGGACTACGACGCCAGCGTGCCCAAGGCGCGTCTGTACGGACGTTACCTGACCCATGTCTGGGTCTGGATCAACACGCTATCGCTGCAATTGCGCGACACGATGTGCGGCTTTCGGGTCTATCCCTTGGCATCGGCCCTGGTGGTGCTGGAGCAGGAAAAGCTGGGCAGCCGCATGGACTTCGACACCGAGATCCTGGTGCGCCTGTGTTGGCGCGGTGTGCGCATGATCCAGCGCAAAACCCGCGTGACCTATCCGAAAGATGGTGTTTCCCACTTCCACGTTTGGCGCGACAACTGGCGCATCAGTGTGATGCATGCGCGGCTCTTTCTGGGCATGCTGCGGCGCGCGCCGCGGCTGCTTGCACAACGCCTGCGCGCAGATCGGAACGGGGCATGAGCGGTGTCGCGCAACATTGGGCCGAGGCCGGTGAGACCACTTCGGTCGCAGGCATCCGTGTGCTGTGCGCGATTTACCGCGTGCTGGGCCGGCGCGGGTTTCGTTGGTGCGCGCTGCCCGCGGTGTACCTGCACTGGCTGTTCAATACCCGGGCACGGCGCGCCTCGCTGGAGTACCTGCGCCGCTTGCATGCGTACGCCGGCGTATTCAAACACCCGCCGGGCTGGCGTGAAAGTTTGCGCCACTTTGGTGTTTTTGCCGATACCCTGCTCGACAAAATCTTGGCGCTGGGTGGCCAATACCCGCTCGATAAAGTTGGGGTCAGCCGCGACAACATGCTGCGCTTGTTGCGCGAAGGGCGCGGCGCGGTGATCATTACGGCGCACATCGGGTGTCTGGAACTGTGCCAGGTGCTGGCCGAAAAAGTGCCCAAGGTTCGTATGACCGTGCTGGTGCATACACGCCATGCCGAGCGCTTCAATCGCATGCTGGAACGCTTGCCCGGTAATGGTCAGGTACGGTTGTTGCAAGTCGAAGCCATCGACGCGGGCGTCGCCGCGCAGCTTGGCGAGCGCGTCGAACGCGGCGAATTCGTCGCCATCACCGGCGACCGCATGCCAACCCAAGGCGGGCGTCATGTCTGCGCGGATTTCCTCGGCCGGCCGGCGCCGTTTCCGATCGGCGCCTACGTGCTGGCCGCCGCGCTGCGCTGTCCGCTGGCGACCATGGCTTGCGTGCACGACGGCGATGGTTATGCGCTGCGCTTTGAGCCCTTTGCCGAGCGCGTGACATTGCCGCGCGCCGCGCGCGATGCCGCGTTGGCCGGCTACGTTGCGCAATTCGCGCGCTGGCTGGAAGCGCAATTGCGCAGCGCGCCCCACGATTGGTTTAACTTCTTTGCTTTCTGGGATCAACCGACGCATGCCGACAGATCTTGATTTAGCGGGAGAGTTCGATTGGGAGCCCGCCTTCCACGATTGCGATCCGATGGGCGTGGTTTGGCACGGCCATTACTTCAAATACCTCGAACACGCGCGTTGCGCGCTGCTGCGCCGGTTCGATTACGACTATCCGCAAATGCAGGCCTCGGGCTGGCTGTGGCCGGTGGTCGATGCACGCATCAAGTACGTGCGTCCCCTGCGTTATGCGCAGCCTTTGAAGATTCGTGCCGAGATCGTCGAGTGGGAAAACCGCCTGCGTCTGAACTACCGCATCCATGATGCGCAAAGCGGCGAAAAACTGACCAGCGCCTTCACCATACAAGTCGCGGTGCACCCGGTTTCAGGCCAGATGCAGTATGTTTGCCCGGCCGTGTTGTGGCAAAAATTGGGAGTGTTGCCAGCATGATGAAAATGTTCCCCATACGCTTGGCCGCCTATGTGCTGAGCGCGGCTGTGTCGGCCGCGGCGCTGCCGGTGAGCGCGGCGGGTGCGGTGGGTGCGGCGGGTGCGTCCACGGATGAACTGAATGCGGCGCGCCAACGCATCGCGCATCCCGAAGTTCTGCGCGGCGGCTTTCAGCAGGAAAAACGGGTGGCCGGATTCAACAACCCGCTGCGTTCGCAGGGGCGTTTCCTGTTGGCGCGCAACAAGGGCGTGGTCTGGACGACCCTCAAGCCCTTTCCTTCCGAAATGGTGGTCACGCGCGAACGCATCCTCAGCGTTGACGGCGCCGGCAAGCGCACCGTGCAAGCCGATGCCAGCGAGCAGCCCGCGCTGCGTCAAATCAACGCGATGATGTTTGCGCTGGTCGATGGCGATGTATCGACCTTGGCTTCGCGCTTCGACCTGGCCGCGCAGACCTTGCCCCATGACGCCTGGCGGCTGACCTTGACCCCGAAAGATGCCGCGTTGACCAAGATATTTGCGCGGATCGAACTGCGCGGCGACCGCTACGTGCGGGAAGTGGTGATGACCGAAACCGGCGGCGAGCGCACCGCGCTGAAGTTCTTCGACCTGTCGGAAACGCCGCCGCGCCTGAGCGCCGATGAGGCCCAGCGTTTTGAGTGAGCAGCCCGCAAACCGCGCTGCCCCCGCAAACCGCGCTGCCGATAGGCGGCTGCGCCGGATCTGGCGCTTGCTGGCGTTGGCCTGGCTGCTGGTCAGCCTGGCCGCCGCCGGGTATCAATGGCGGTTTTGGCAGAGCGACCGGATCGACACCAACATCCTGGCCTTGCTGCCGCTGAACCCCGGCGAACGCGCGATCAACGAGGTCACCCAACGCATCGTGGAGTCGAGCGCCCGGCAAATCGTCGTGCTGCTGGGCGCGGCGACCCCCGCAGGCGCCAAGGCCGCCGAGGCGGCCTATCGCGCCGCGCTGGCACAAGCCTCGGCCAGCAATCCGGCCTCGGTGTCATTGACTGCATCGCCCTCCGGGCAAGACTGGTTCGTCCAGGCGCAGGCGTTCTATGCGCCGTACCGAGACCGCTTGCTGACCGTCGATCAACGCCGCGCGCTGGCTGCGTCCTCTGCCGATCAACAGGCCCAGCAGGCGCTGGCCGTGCTTTATGCGCCGCTGGGCGCGCCGCGCTTGACGCCGTGGCGCGCCGACCCCCTGGCGTTGTGGCTGGGCTGGTGGCAGCAGCGCGCGGCGGGGTCCGGGCTGCGCATGGGCGCTGACGGCGTGCTGTCCGCGCAGGGGCGCTACTGGGCCGTGCTGCCGCTGGAGACGACCGAACCGGCGTTTCACCTCGATGGCAGCCGCCACATCCAAAGCGCACTCGACGCGGCAGGGCAGGCCGCGCGCGCGGCCATCCCTGAGGTGCGCGAAATACGCGCGGGCGTGCCCTTGCACGCCGAAGCGGCGGCGGCGCGGGCCAGCTGGGAGATCAACGTGATCGGCTGGGGATCGCTCGCGGCGGTGTTGCTGCTGGCATGGCTGGCGTTTGGTTCGTTATGGCCGCGGTTGCTGGTCGTCCTCTCGTTGCTGATCGGCTGCATGGTCGCCTTGTCGGTCACGGGGTGGATCTTCGGCAAGGTGCATTTGTTGACCCTGGTGTTCGGCGCCAGCCTGATCGGCGTGGCCGAAGATTACGGCACTTACTGGTTCGCCGCGCGCCAGGGCCATCAGGGCAACCAGGGCAATACCACCGAGACCCATTGGGCCTGGTCGCGCCGCTTATTGCCCGGCTTGTGTCTGGCGCTGGCCACCAGTGCGTTGGCGTATCTGGCGATGGGCGTGGTTCCCTTCCCGGGGTTGCGGCAAATCGCGGTGTTCTCCGCGACCGGACTGACGGCCGCGTTCCTGACGGTACTGTGCTGGTTTCCGTGGCTCAACCGCGGCGCGCTGCCCAGCACGGCGTTTGGGCGATGGCTGGGTTCGACCTTGCGATTTTTTCCCCGCGCGCGCGCCAGCTGGCCGTGGGTTGCCGCTGGCGCGCTGGCGCTGGCCGTGATGGTTTCGGGGCTATGGCAGTTACGTATCGACGACAGCTTGCGCAGTTTGCAAGCCTCGCCGCCTGAACTGATGGCGCAGCAAATCGAAGCCGGCCGGATTCTGGATTTGCCCAGCCCGGCGCAGTTTTTTTTGATTCAAGGCGATGCGGCCGAGCAGGTTCTGCAGCGCGAAGAGGCGCTGACCGCGCGTTTGCGCGCATTGCAAGCCCAAGGCCAAATCACCGGCTGGCGCGCCTTGAGCGATTGGTTGCCGTCGCAGCAACGCCAAGCCCAGGATGCGGCGCTGACCGCACAGGTCGAGCGCGCGGTGCTGGCCCAGGTCGGCGCTGTGGTTGGCGAGCCGCTGCAACGCCCCGCGTTCGCCGCACGGCCTTTGCTTGCTTCCGATTTCCTCGCCGCGCCAGCATCAAGGCCGGTGCGCAATTTGTGGCTCGGCAAACTCAGCGCTGGCTATGCCTCGGTGGTCATGATCGCGGGCCTGTCAACCGCCTCGCTGGGCGCGCTGCGAGCGCAGACGGCTGATTTGCCCGGCGTGCGCTGGGTCGACCGCACCGCTGATTTTTCATCCCTGCTCGGCCATTACCGGCAAACCATGCTGTGGCTGTTGCTGGCCAGCATCGCAGTGGTATTCATTGTGCTCACCGTGCGCTACCGGCGCAAAGCCTGGCGCGTCCTGCTGCCCACCGTGCTGGCGGGCTTGCTGGCGCTGGCCATCAATGGCTGGCTGGGCGAACCGCTGCAACTGTTCAACGTGCTGGCGTTATTGCTGTTGCTGGGCGTCGGGGTCGACTACGGTATTTTTTTGATTGAACAAAACAACACGCCGCACGCTTGGTTGGCGGTCTGTTTGGGCGCCGCCAGTACATCGCTGTCTTTTGGCTTGCTCAGTTTGTCCGCGACGCCCGCGCTACATACGTTTGGCCTGACTTTGTTATTTGGCATGGGGGCGGTGTGGCTGCTCTCGCCCATGCTATGCAGGCCTGCTGTTAGAGTTAATTGAAGGAGAAACGATGACTTTGCAAAACGAAACCACGCAGATTTTGATTATTGGCGCCGGCCCATCCGGCGCGGTCGCCGCCGCGCTGCTGCGCCGACAAGGGCGCCAAGTATTGGTCTTGGAGCGCGAGCAGTTCCCGCGTTTTTCGATCGGCGAAAGCCTGCTGCCGCAAAGCATGGCCTACATTGAGGCAGCCGGCTTGCTGGGCGATGTGGTCGAAGCGGGCTTTCAGCACAAGAACGGCGCGGCTTTTGAATGGGCCGGAAATTGTGCGCAGTTTGATTTCCGCGACAAGTTCTCGCCGGGGTGGGGCGCCACCTACCAAGTGCAGCGTGCCCATTTCGACCAGGTGCTCGCGCGCGGGGCCGAGCGCATGGGCGCGCAAGTGCGCTACGGTCATGAGGTGCTCTCGGTCGAACCGGGCGATGCGCCGAGCGTGCTGGCGCGCACGCCGGAAGGCGAGCCGTACCAGATTAGCGCCGATTTCATCCTCGACGCCAGCGGCTTTGCCCGCTTGCTCCCGCGTCTGCTGAAGCTGGAAGTTCCCTCCGACCTGCCGGTGCGCGGGGCCATCTTCACCCACGTGCGTGACCATATTCCGGCGGATGGCCGCTTCGATCGCAACAAGATCCTGATCACCACACACCCGCAACACATTGACGTGTGGTTCTGGACCATTCCGTTTTCCAACGGTTGCTGCTCGCTGGGCGTGGTTGCCGAGCCGGATTTTCTGGAGCGCTACGAAGGCGGCGACATGGCGCGTCTGCAAGCGCTGGTGCAAGAAGTGCCGAATCTGCGCGCGCTCCTCAAAAATGCGCAGTGGGATGTGCAGCCGGTGCGCAAAATCACGGGTTATTCCGCCAATGTGCGCACGTTGTGCGGGCCGGGTTATGCGCTATTGGGCAACGCGGGAGAATTTCTCGATCCGGTATTTTCATCGGGCGTGACCATCGCCTTCAAATCAGCGCAACTGGCCGCCGATTGCTTGCAGCGCCAGTACGCCGGGGAGCCGGTGGATTGGCAGCGCGATTTTGCCGAGCCGCTGCGTCTCGGCGTCGATACCTTCAGGCGTTTCGTCAACGGCTGGTACAGCGGCAGCTTGCAGAAAATCATCCACTATCCGAACCAGCAACCGGATATCCGGCGGATGATTTGCTCGGTACTGGCCGGTTACGCTTGGGATACCCATAACCCCTTCGTCAGCGATCCGGACGGGCGGCGATTGCATGCCCTGGAAGCGTTGTGCAACCCGGCTTGATTCGCGTGCGATCGCTGGCCGCGTTTGCGCTGTGTCTGTTGCTGGCGGCTTGCGCAGTGCCCAAGCAGGATGCGCCGCCCAGGGTCGAATTGCCGGCCTTGCGTCTGGCGCCCGCCGCACTCGAACAAAACATTGCACTCGAGCAACGCCTGGTTTTCGAGCGCGGCCAGCAGCGGCGCGAGTTTGACACGCTGCTTGAAATTGACGCATCCCAAGTGCGCCTGCTGGTGCAGGCGATGGGGCAGTCTGCCGTGCGTTTGGTTTGGGACGGGCAGCACCTGCAGCAGCGGCGCGCGCCGTGGCTGCCGCCCCAGGTGCGGGGTGAGCGGGTGCTGCGCGACCTGCAATTCGCGCTGTGGCCGTTGGCCGCGGTGCGCGCGGCATTGCCGCCGGGCTGGCAGGTCGCGCAGGAGGGTCTTGAACGGCGGCTGTTGGACACGCAAGGCCGCGTCTGGTTGATTGTGCGCAGCGAGGGCGATTGGGGCAATCTGCGCCTGCGCAACCTCGCCGAGGGGTATACGCTGGAGGTGCGTTCCGCCCCGGCGCAGGAAGAGGCCCTATGAACACAGGCGCCATGAATACCCTGCCTGTTTTCATCGGTGAGCCAGGCATCGTCTGCGCATTGGGCCGCGGCGCGCGTGAGGTACGCGCCCAACTGCTGGCCGCGGATGCGCCGCAGGGTCTGTCGCCCACCGATGCGTTAATGCCCGGATGTCTCCTGACATTGGGTTTCGCCGCGGCGGATCTGCCCGATCTGTCCGATTGCGAGCTCGCGCTGCGCGGGCGCAACAATCGACTGCTGCGGGCGGCGTACCGGCAAATCGCCGGGCAAGTCGAGGCCGTCATCGCGCGTTATGGAGCCGAGCGGGTCGCCGTGGTGCTGGGCACCAGCACGTCCGGCATTGGCGAGGCCGAGCACGCCTTTTCGTTTCGGCGCGTGCACGGGGAATTTCCCCCGGATTTCAACTACGCACAACAAGAAATGGGCATGCCTTCGCGTTTCCTGGCGATGGAAAGCGGCGCGCGCGGGCCGGCATGGACGATTTCCACCGCGTGTTCGTCCAGCGCCAAGGCGCTGGCGTCGGCAGCCCGTCTGTTGCGCGCAGGCATTGCCGATGCGGTCATCACGGGCGGCGCCGATTCGCTGTGCCGTTTTACCGTCGCTGGTTTTTCCGCGCTGGAAGCGGTTTCTCCCGCGCGCTGCAACCCGTTTTCGCGTAACCGTGCGGGCATCAATATCGGCGAAGGCGCGGCGCTGTTCGTGATGAGCCGGGAGCCCGGCCCCGTGCGCCTGTCCGGCTGGGGCGAAAGCGCCGATGCCTATCACATGTCGGCGCCGGAGCCCAGCGGCGCCGGCGCCATAGCCGCGATTGCGCAAGCCTTACAGCGCGCGCAATTGGGCCCCTCACACATCGATTACCTGAACTTACACGGTACCGCCACGCCGCACAACGATGCCATGGAAAGCCGCGCGGTCGCGGCGGCGCTGGGCTGCGACGTTCCTGCCAGTTCCACCAAGCCCTTGACTGGGCACACGCTGGGCGCCGCGGGCGCCATCGAAGCGGCGCTGTGCTGGCTCACCCTGCACGGTAATGCGCCGCGGTGCTTGCCGCCGCATTGGTGGGATAGCCAGGCGGATCAGGACTTGCCGCGCTTGAATCTGATCACACCCAACACAACGGCGCCCCGCTTGCGACATGTTTTGAGCACAAGCTTTGCCTTTGGCGGCAGCAACGCGGCGCTGATTCTTTCAGTGGAGTAATGGAACATGCGATCCGGCGACATCGAACAGTTCATTCCTCACCGCGGCGCCATGCGGTGGGTCGATCGCATGCTGGAGTGGGACGAGCACAGTGTCACGGTTGAGCTGATCGTGCCGTTGGACGGGCCGTTCCATGAATCCGGTGGCGTACCGGTGTGGATCGGCTTTGAATACATGGCCCAGGCGATCGCTGCTTGGGCGGGATACTGCGCGCGCAACCGGGGCGAACCGCCCAGAATGGGTTTCTTGCTCGGCACACGCCGCTATACCGCGCAAACCCGTCATTTCGCGCCCGGTACCCGATTGTCCGTGCAAGCGCGCTGCGAGTTCGATGACGGTCAGGGGATGGGCCTGTTTGCTTGCCGTATTTTGGCAGGCGAACAGGTATTGGCCAGCGCCAATATGTCTGTTTACCAGCCGGACGATGCACAGGCCCAAAAGCTGCTTGCGTCATGAGCATGGAATACCACTGTAATAGTTGGGTACTGCTGCATTAATAATCCTCCAGTCCGAAAGCTGGAAAACATGAATTCGATTTCAACCGTCCTGGTCACCGGCGCCAGTCGTGGCATAGGGCGCGCCATTGCCTTGCGGGCGGCGCAAGACGGCTTTGATGTGGCCGTGCACTGCCGCAACCGCATCGAAGAGGCGCAGGCCGTGGCCGCGCAAATCCGTCAGCAGGGCCGCCAGGCGCGCGTGCTCACCTTCGATGTATCCGACCGCCAGGCCTGCGCGCACGCCCTGGCTGCGGACATCCAGGCGCACGGCGTTTATTACGGCGTGGTCTGTAATGCCGGCATCGCTCGCGATGGCGCATTTCCAGCGCTCAGCGGCGAGGATTGGGATGCCGTGGTGCACACCAATCTCGACGCTTTCTACAACGTCCTGAACCCGCTGGTGATGCCGATGGTACGGCGGCGCGCGCCGGGACGTATCATCACCTTGGCGTCGGTATCGGGCTTGATCGGCAACCGCGGACAAACCAACTACAGCGCGGCCAAGGCCGGCATCATCGGCGCGACCAAAGCGCTGGCGATCGAACTGGCCAGCCGCCAGATCACCGTCAACTGCATCGCGCCAGGACTTATCGAAACCGAAATGCTCAGCCAAGAAGTCATCGACCACGCGCTCAAACTCATCCCCGCCGCGCGCCTGGGCAAACCCGAGGAGGTGGCCGCAGTCGCGTCATTCCTGCTGTCGGCGCAAGCCGCATACATCACCCGGCAAGTCATCTCGGTCAATGGGGGACTGGCTTGAGCGCGCCGGCAAAGCGCGTCGTCGTCACCGGAGCGGGCGGCATCACCCCCTTGGGCCATGACTGGGCCAGCATCCGTGCCCGTCTGCACGAATATCGCAACGCCGTGCAGTACATCCCGCAGTGGGATCAGTTCAAAGGCTTGAATACCCGGCTGGCCGCGCCCGCGCTGGCGTTTGATCTCCCGCCGCACTACAACCGCAAAACCACGCGCAGCATGGGCCGCGTGGCGCTCATGGCGGTACGCGCCAGCGAACTGGCGCTGGAACAGGCCGGCCTGCTGGGCGACCGGCTGCTGGCCAGCGGCCAGGTGGGTGTGTCCTACGGTTCTTCGGCAGGCAGCCACGAAGCCGTCGGTGACTTCGGGCGAATGCTCAACGAGCACACCACCGAGGGGATCACCGCCACCACCTATCTGAAGATGATGAGCCATACCGCGCCGGTCAATATCGGCGTGTTCTTCGGCTTGACGGGGCGCGTGGTCACCACGTCCAGCGCCTGCACCTCGGGCAGTCAAGGCATCGGCTCGGCCTATGAACTGATACGCGCCGGCAAGCAGGTGGCGATGATTGCCGGCGGTGCCGAACAGCTCGACGCGACCGCTGCGGCGGTATTCGATACCCTGTTTGCCACCAGCGTGCGCAACCACGCCCCGTCGGAAACACCCAGACCGTTTGATGCCGCGCGCGATGGCTTGGTGCTGGGCGAAGGCGCCTGCACGCTGATACTGGAAGAGTTGGAACACGCCCGTGCGCGCGGTGCGC
>JAITWT010000204.1 GCA_031285125.1 Burkholderiaceae bacterium
GCGGTCTGCGGCGTTGCAACGCTGGCCCATAGCCGGGCTATGGGCTGCGCGCCGCGCCTTGCATCCCCTCCCGAAAAGGCCTCTGCGTGAGCCATTTGAGATCGTAAACAGGTTCTTAAGGGTTGAGCACGCGGAAATTCGGATACGTCAGCCATGCGCGAGCGTGGCAGGGGATTCAAAGGCGCGTCCAAGGTTCGCTTCGCCGTGCTGACGCACGGCCTGGACACGCCGGGGTCCCCCAAAGCCGGGCATTTCTATTTTGTGCTGCCCTCGTGCATCACTTCTCCAATAGCTTCCTGTACGCGGGCAGTGAGTTGAGCGCGCAGGCTTGCATCTTTTCCCCGATCTTGCGCAACTCGGGGTTATTGTCACTTTCCAGCTTTTTGCCGACCTCATATTGGCTCGGGTAGCTGTTATGCAACGCGGCATATACAGTGAAGCCGCCGGCGGGGCCGCCAGTGGCGGCCATACTGTCGTCGATGATGCGGTAGAGCGCGCCGATTTTGTGTTCTTGCAGCCATTCCATGAGCTGCAAGAACCGGTAGTGATAGAAATAGTCATTGCCTTCGGGTCTTCTCTGGCTCTGAAGGGAAAAAATCTGAGCGATGGCCAGCCAGTTTCCCTTGGCCGCCGCCGCGTAAAGACGGGCGATCAATTGGGGGTCGGAAGCGCTGTCTGGAAACCCGTCGAGAAACGCCTCAACCCCTTCCATATCGGGAATGGGCCCGACCTGCGCGGGCGTCTTGCATTTGAAGCGCAGCGGCTCGTCGGGGGAAAAGCCCTCAATATCGGCCATGACTTTTTCCATCACCGCCATATTGCGTTTTTTGTATTCCTCTTCAGACCACGTCGGCGGCAGCTTGCCCAACCATGCGAGCGGGTCGTTGTTGGCTGCCGCCAATGACCGATATTCATCCAGCTTGTCTTGCTCCTTCCGGCGTTCCTGCTGTGCGATCTCCACAGGCGATGCGCCTTTCGCCCACGCCGTGAATATATATGGCGCGCCGCCGTTCAATTGCGCGTTTTCTTGGGCGTACTTTTTGAGGGTACTTGCCGCGCAATCCGCCGGAGCCGGCGCGCCGGAATTTTTCAGCGGTCTGAACGAATAAGCCTCCTGGGCGGTGCCGGCCTTGATTTCAATGGCGGTGCCGTTACAGAGCTTGAGCGTCATGGCCTCGGAAAGGGGGGGCGGATTGTCCCAAGGCACGAAAATATAGCCTTCGTCGTTTACCGTTCCTGAAAACGTTTGACCTGCAACGGTCAACATATAAGGCTCGGACGCAAAATAGGTGTTGTTCCCGATCAGCTGGATCCAGTAAAAGCCTTTGCCGTTACAGTCGGCGCGGCATTCTTCGCTCCAGTCGGGTCTGAATTGCCAAACAGCCATCGGCTGAGTCTTGATGTGATCTTGTTTGTCCACTACG
Organism: Burkholderiaceae bacterium; assembly: GCA_031285125.1. Taxonomy (GTDB): domain Bacteria; phylum Pseudomonadota; class Gammaproteobacteria; order Burkholderiales; family Burkholderiaceae_C; genus JAITWT01. The sequence continues at coordinate 1,425 of JAITWT010000204.1, forward strand.
AAAGAATAAATGCCGAAGTTAAAAATGTCGACGACAAATTCCTGTCGGGCGCCAGGTTTGCGGTGATGGGTTATGACAAAGCCCTTGGCATCCGTCACACCGTATTCAGAATGCTTGCCATTCAACTGGATTTGATAAGGCGTGTTGCCCAGCGGCAGGGTTTCGCCAGAATCGTGGAAGATTTGAAAGAGTTGAAAAGATTGCGGTTTGGCCCACGCGGAACCGGGCAGCAACGCGGCGGCAAGCATCAGCAAGGACAGGACACAGATCCATACAGGATGGCGTAAAAAACGGTTCATGTGTTTTTTTCGGTGTGCAAAAAATGAATAAAGGTTGATTTTGGAGATGCCCGCTCTCGCAGGAGCGAATTATCCGATCAGCCTGCCAGGCACGAGGCAGGGGATCTCAGGCGCGATGGTTTTGCCCGAATCCTTGAGGGTCATGTTTGTTTTTCTGTCGAATCAGTGATGTGGTTTACCCAGAGGCCATGCGCCGATTGGCGCCACGCCGCGTGGCGCTGCACCCGTCAGGGTGGGATGTATCGAAAAGAGGCGACTTAAAAGAGGCCAATCAATACTTCGCTGCGCTCAATTCCTCAAACAATTCCCCATAAATCCGATAGCGCGATGCGTTGATTTGCCCCGCCTCGACCGCTGCGCGCACGGCGCAGCCGGGTTCGTGCAGGTGGGTGCAGTTGTAGAAGCGGCATTCGCCCCGATGCGCGGCGATGTCGGGCATGAGCGGGGCGAGCTCCATCGGCGCGATGTGGTGCAGGCCGAATTCCTGAAAACCGGGCGAATCGATCAATGCCGTCGCGCTGGCGCGCTCGATCCAGTACCAGCGTGTGCTGGTGGTGGTGTGGCGGCCTGAATGGAGTCCTTCCGAGATTTCGCTGGTGGCTGCGAGCGCGCCGGGAACGAGCCGGTTGATGAGCGTGCTTTTGCCCGTGCCCGAGGGGCCCAGTACCAAAGTGACCTTGCCGTGTAGCCGTTGTTTGAGCGCGGCGGTGGCCGATGGGGTGGGAGGCGCTGGGTCCGACGCGCTGGGCGCGGATGCCGGCGCCAGCGAGAGCGGCAGCACGTCCTGGCCCATCCGGCGGTAGGGCGCGAGCCGCGCCCAGGCACGCTCGAAAGGCTGCGTCAGATCGCTCTTGTTGAGCGCGATCAGGGGCGCGATGCCTGCGGCTTGTGCGGCGATCAGCGCGCGCGCGAGTTGGTGTTCGGAAAACTCGGGCTGGGCCGCGATCAGGATCAGCACTTGGTCGAGGTTGGCGGCGAAGGATTTGGTGCGCAGTTCGTCCTGCCGGTACAGCAGGTTGCGGCGCGGCAGCACGGTTTCGATCACGCCCTCGTCCTGGCTGGGCTGCCAGCGCACACGGTCGCCGACGACGGCTTGATTTTTTTTGCCGCGCGGATGGCACAGCACCTGTGCGCCATCGGCCGCCTGGACCACGCAATGCCGGCCATGACCGGCGATGACCAATCCTTCCTGCAAGGGCGCACTCGCGGTGACGGTGCGGGGTGATTTGTTCGGCGCAGGCACGTTTTTTTGGGGGGGCGTGTTTGGGGCGCGCGTCGCGCGGTGTCAGGCCGCCGGCGCAGCGCCGTCCAGCCGCGCCAGCCGCTGTGCCGCCGGCGGGTGCGAGTAGTAAAAGCGTACGAACAGCGGATCGGGCGTGAGTGTCGAAGCGTTGTCCTGATAGAGCTTGAGCAGCGCTTCGCGCAGGTCGGAGGGGTTGGCGTGCGCGGCGGCGTAGGCATCCGCCTCGAACTCATCCCTGCGCGAGAGCAGCGCGGGCAAGGGCGCGATGAAAAAGAGGAACACCGGCACGGCGAGCAAGAACAGCAGCAGCGCCAAGGCATCGTTGGGCGCGCCCAAGTTGGGGCGCACGCCCAGCCCGGCATAGAACCAGCCTTGGCCGGACACCCAGCCCAGCAGCGCAAACCCGACCAGGCTGAGCATGAACAAGGCCACCATGCGCTTGACGATGTGGTGGCGCTTGAAGTGCCCGAGCTCGTGCGCCAGCACGGCTTCGACTTGGCCCGCGTTCAACTGGCGCAGCAGCGTATCGAAAAAAACCACGCGCTTGCTCGCGCCAAAGCCGGTGAAATAGGCGTTGGCGTGTGCGCTGCGGCGGCTGCCGTCCATCACGAACAGCCCCTGGGCGGCAAAGCCGCAACGCGCCATCAAGTCCGTCACGCGCCGCGTCAGCGCCTCGTCTTGCAACGGCTGGAACTTATTGAACAGCGGCGCGATGAACAGCGGGTACACCACCAACATCAACAGGCTGAACGCCATCCACAGCCCCCACGTCCACAGCCACCACGCATCGCCGCTGGCGTCCATCAGCCACAGCGCCAGCGCCGCCAGCGGCGCGCCGATGGCCACGCCCAGCAGCAGCGACTTCAGCAAATCGCCCAGCCACAGCCGCCAAGTCATCTTGTTAAAGCCAAAGTACTGCTCGATGACAAAAGTCTGGTACAGCGACGCCGGCAAATCAATCAACCCGTTGACCAGGGCAAACGCCGCCAGCAGCGCCAGCGGCTGCAACAAAGGCCGCTCGCCCAGCCACGCCAGCAGCGCGCCGTTGAGCCAGTCCAGCCCGCCCAGCAGCGTCCAGCCGAGCAGCACGGCGGCACTTACGATCAGCTCGATCAGGCCAAAGCGCAGCTTGGCGATGGTGTAGTCCGCCGCGCGTTGGTGCGATTGCAGCGTGATGGAGGCGGCGAACTCATCGGGCACGCGGTCGCGGTGGCGCGCCACGGCGCGAATCTGGCGCGTGGCCAGCCACAGCTTGAACAGCATCTGCGCGGCCAGCGCGAGGGCAAGGATCAGGCTGACGAGGAGGGCGGGGGATTCGGGTTGCATTCTTGAATGGCGCGCGAGGATGGGCGCCTTGGGGTGCCTTGGGAGACGCTGAATGATTCCCCGCGAGCGGATG
>JAITWT010000138.1 GCA_031285125.1 Burkholderiaceae bacterium
GCCCGGATGGACTCCGAAACAGGCGCGGCCACCGGCGAATTGCTCGAATCGCTGGCCGCCGATCTGGGCGCGACCCACGGCAGGCTGGCGCTGTTCATCGACGACCTGCACTGCCTGCACCATCCCGACGCGGTGCGCATGATCGAGTGGCTCATCAACTACGCGCCGCGCCACGTGCAGTTCGTGCTCGGCGGGCGCGAGTTGTCGCGCGTGCGCCTGAGCGGCCTGCGGCTGCGCGGCTGGCTCTACGAACTGGACCAGCGCCAGCTCTCGTTCGACATGGAAGAAGCCGGGCGCTTTTACGGCGCGCGGCTGGGCCACGCGCTGGATACCGCGGCCCTGGCCCAACTGATGGAAAAGACCGAGGGCTGGCCCGCCGGATTGCAACTGGCCGCGCTGGCGCTGCAAGACGAGCCGCATCACGAACACCTGATCGACGACTTCACCGGCACCGACCGGGGCGTGGTCGAATACCTGGGCGACGTGTTGCTGGGCCGCCTAGACGACGAAACCCGGCGCTTCCTTTACGTGGCCGCGCAATTCGACCGCGTCAGCGGCGCGCTGGCCGCCGTCGCCAGCGGGCTGGCCGACGCGCCGCAGCGGCTGGCGCGCCTGCACGAGCGCGGGCTGTTCCTGATCCCGCTGGACCGTCGCGGCGAATGGTTCCGCTTCCACCACCTGGCCGGTGAATTCTTCCGCCGCCGCGTGCCGCCGGGCCTGCCCGCCGACAGCGACCTGGCCGCCCAGGCGCTGATGCGCAGCGCGGCCTGGCTGCACGGGCAAGGGCTGATGGAAGAAGCGATCAACTGCGCCGTGCGCGCCCGCCAGTGGCAGCGCGCCTGCGGCTGGCTGGCCGAGCACATCGAGGAAACCTCGCACAGCCGCGGCGCGCACCGCGTCGTGCTGCGCTGGATGCGCGAAATTCCGCAGGAGTGGGTGGACCGTTACCCGCTGATCCGCGTGCACTACGCCTTCTCGCTGGCGTTCTCGCAGCGGCGCGACGAGGCCGAGCGGGAACTCTCGCGCCTGGAGCGGCTGTTGTCGAACCCGGACTACCGGCCCGAGGGCGATGCCGCCTCGATCGACGACGTGCGCTGCGGCGTCGAATTGCAGCGCGTAATGCTGCTGGCGCTGGGCGACCAGGGCCAGGCTTGCCGCGACGCCGCGCGCAACTGGCTGGCGCGCTGGCCCGGCGCGGCCCCGGTACAGCGCGGAAGCGCGCAGAACGTGCAAGCCTTCGGTCACAAATGCTGCGGCGAACTGGGCGCGGGCATCGCCATGGCCGCCGTGGCGCGCCAGACGCTGGCCGGCGGCGGCAACTACTATGGCCTGACGTGGAGCTTTGCCGTCGAGGCGCTGCTGCACCTCAAACAGGGCAACTACGTCGCGGCGCGCGGCTGCTGCGACGACGGTCTGCGCATCCTGTCGGAGCAATTGGGCTGTGGCGGGCCCCACCGCAGCCTGTTCCACGTCACGCGCGCCGCCGTGGCCTACGAATTCGACGATATCCCGCGCGCACTCGAAGAAATGGAGCGCGGCCTGATCAACCTCGACGAAGCGGCCCCGGCGGACTGGCTGATCCTGGGCTACCTGACGCAGGCGCGGCTGCTGATGCACGCGGGCAACGAACAAGCCGCCATTGCCGCCCTGCACGAAGGCCAGGCCACCGCCCGCGCGCGCGGCCTCACGCGCGCCGAAATCACGCTGGCCGCCGAGGAATGCGTCTGGCTGTGCCGCGGCGGGCAGGCCGGCCCGGCGCAAGCGATCGCCCAGCGGCACGGGTTCGAGCGCATCGCACCCGACGCGCCGCACTGCGTCGCATCGGACAAGGCCCTGCGCATCGGCGCGCGGCTGGCGATACCGCGCGAACCGGCCCGGGTGGCCCAAGCGCTGCTGCCCGCGATCGCCGATTCGCGCCAGCGCGGGCTGTCCCACCGCGAAGTTGAGTTACTGCTCCTGCGCGCCCTGGCCTTGCACCGCGCACGCGCGCCGCGCGACATGCTGGACACACTCGTCGCCGCGGCCCGGCTGGGTCAAAGCCAGGGGTACCGGCGCGTCTTTCTCGACGATGCCCATCTGCTGCACCCGCTGCTTGGCCACGGCGGCCCGGAAGAACTCACCTGGCTGCGGGAACTCCAGTCGCTCGGCGCGACGCCCAAGCCGGCGCACAAATCCGGCGCCGAGCTGACCAAGCGCGAACTGCACATCCTGGCCCGGCTCGACTCAGGACTGAGCAACCGGGAGATCGCCGAATCGCTGTTCATCTCCGAGGGCACGTTGAAGTGGCATCTCCACAACGTCTATGACAAGCTGGCCGTTCGCAACCGCTCCGGCGCGATCGTCAAGGCCAAGCGCTTGGGACTGCTGCGCGGGACTTGATACCGAATGTTGGGCTTCCGGGCCGTGTCAGCGCTTGAGGGCTTTGAAGCTTTCGCGTGCTGCCGCCACGGTCTGCGCGATGTCCTCGTTGCTGTGCGCGGCGCTGACGAAGCCGGCTTCGTACAGCGCAGGTGCCACGTATACGCCGCGTTCGAGCAAGCCGTGGAAGAGGGTTTTGAACTGCATCCCATCGCTTTTCATCACGGCGCTGTAATTCGCGGGTAACTCCGGCAGCAGGAAAAAACCGAACATGCCGCCTTCGCTGTCAGCGCTGAAGGCCAGGCCCTCGGCCTGTGCGGCGGTGCGCAAACCGTCGATCAGCGCGCGTGTGCGGGTCGCTAGCGCCTCGAAAAAGCCCGGTTTGGCCACTTCGCGCAGCGTCGCCAGCCCGCAGGCCGTGGCCACCGGATTGCCCGAGAGCGTGCCGGCTTGGTAGACCGGGCCGAGCGGGGCCAGCTGTTCCATGAGCGCACGCGGCCCGCCGAAAGCCGCTAACGGCATCCCGCCGCCGATCACTTTGCCCAGTACGGTCAGGTCAGGGCGGATGCCCAGCAGACCTTGCACGCCGTGCAGGCAGACGCGAAAGCCCGTCATCACTTCGTCGAAGATCAGCAGCGCGCCGTGCTGTGTGCACAGTTCGCGGCAGCGGCGTGCGAATGCGGGCGTGGCGCGCACGAAGTTCATGTTGCCGGCAATCGCTTCGATGATGAGGCCGGCGATCTCCTTGCCATGCAGCGCGAAGGCTTCTTCCAGTTGTGTGAGGTTGTTGTATTCGAGCACCAGCGTGTGCTCGACCACTTCTTCGGGCACGCCGGCCGAGGTCGGGTGGCCGAAGGTGGCCAGGCCCGAACCGGCTTTGACCAGCAGCGCATCGGCATGGCCGTGGTAACACCCTTCGAATTTGACGATCATCTTGCGGCCCGTGGCGCCGCGCGCCAGACGCAATGCGCTCATGGCCGCTTCGGTGCCGGAGCTGACCAGGCGCACCATTTCCATGGAAGGCAGCAGCGCCAGGATGGCCTCGCTCAGTTCGATTTCGCGCGCAGTCGGCGCGCCGTAGGACAGGCCGTCGGTGATGGCGCGCTGCACCGCATCGATCACCGCCGGGTGGCCATGGCCGAGAATCATCGGGCCCCAGGAACCGATGTAGTCGATGAAACGCTGGCCGTTGGCGTCCCACAGATACGCCCCCTGTGCGCGTTCGATGAAGCGGGGGATACCGCCGACCGCGCGGAAGGCGCGCACAGGCGAATTCACGCCGCCGGGAATGACGGCGCGGGCGCGCTCGAACAGGGGCTGATTGCGATCAACGGCCGCGCCCTGGGGGTGGGATTCGGTATTCGGTTTCATGGGTAGGCAAGGATGGGAATGATGCAAAAATGGAGACGAGAGGGAGATTGTTCCCTATCAAAGGCTGGAATGTCCGAAAGGCCTCGGATGTCCGGCTGAGGATTCGAAGAAAAGAGCCAAAGGAAGAAAATAGCAGCAACCCGCCGATCCATCGATCATTATCGAATCCCGGCTGGCCCCATTGCGGTCCGGCGCCGATTCGAGCCCATGGCCCCTCTCAGCAAACCCCAATCCCATGCCTACTGACGCCTCGCACGACGCGAAAAACTCGGCTCCCCTGGCCGGAATGCTCGCACAAATTTGCAACAGGCTCGAAAGCGCCAGCACGTTGCTGCGCCGCTTTGCGCGTGAGTGTGCACAAGCCTCCGATCAAGCCCCCGATATCGATGCCGATACGCAGCAGCCCCTGCTGTTGGCGTGCCTGCGTCTGTATCAGGCCGTAAGCGCCTTGAAAAAGGCGGGGCAGCCGGCGCCGGCCCGGGTGCTGGGAGCGCTCGCATGGGCTGTGCATGGCCTGGCGCAGGAAAGCGCGCGCTGCACGGAAACGACCGCTGCCACCCTCAGTCGCGCCATTCTGAGCGTGCGTGATTTTCTACGCGCGCTGCACGCGGGCGCGCCGGTTTCACCGCTTGCGCTGTTCCCTCAATACCGCATGGCGATCGAGCTGGCCAGCCAGGTGCGCGCGCACCCCGCCGATCTCTGGGTGCAGCACTGGCGCTGGGCCCCGGTTTCGCTGGGTGCGGGCCAGCAGCTGGCTTATGGGCCGCAATTGCGCGCCCAATTTGACCAACTGGTGTTGCGCGCGGTGCAGTATGACGAGATCAGCGCAGCGCGCCAACTGTGCGGGCTGTGCGTCGGTTTGGCGCGTGGCGCCGGCAATGAACGCGAACACGGTTTTTGGGCGCTGGCGGGTGCTTTTTTTGAAGCCTATTCGCTCGCGCCGCGTGGTGCGGACGGTGACGTGAAGCGCACGGCGGTGCGTGTGCTGTTGCAATACGCGGCACTGGCGCGCGGCGATGAAACGCGGTCTGAACCGTTGGCGCAGGATCTGCTCTTTTTCTGTGTCCAGGCAGCTCCCGTCACGCCTGAGGCGGCCCCCGTGCTGGATGCTGTGCGCACCGCCTGGGGAATCTTCGATACGAGTCCGCGCGGTGACGGCGCAGAGCACTCCAGCAATGCCACCGGCCCAGCCGGGACACGCGCGCGCGTGCAAGACAAAAACAACCCAGGACGCGAGCAGCACGCTGGTGTGCCCTTACAAACAAAGCAGCCCCTGCAAGTTCCGCAAGCGGCCGCCCGCTTGCCCGGACTGGGGCCGATGTCGCTGCTCGATGAATTCAGCTTGGCTGCCGACGGGTGGTCGGCCAAGGCGCTGCGTCCTGCAACGCCTGGCGCGCCTGTACAGGCTGCGCAGCCGCCACAAAAAAATACGGAATAGGCTTGCGGTGTATGGCGCCTGGGCTGTGCGCTGTGTTTGTGTAAAAGGAGGCGGTTTTAGAAGGAGCAGAGTCTTTCCTTTGAGTGTATTCTTGCCCCCCGCAATGAAAACCGAAGTCGTTTCGTCCACACACTCCTCCGCCCAAGTGCCTCTCCCCCATGCTCAGGCGCCGCGCACCGCCGGGGAGACGATCCGCGCGATCGTCCGTGTCACCAGCGGGAACTTCCTCGAACAGTTCGATTTTTTTCTTTTCGGCTTTTATGCGAGCCAGATCTCGCACGTGTTTTTCCCCACGGGCAACAACTTCACCTCCTTGATGTTGACCTTTGCCACCTTCGGGGCAGGGTTTCTGATGCGACCGCTGGGCGCGGTGATTCTGGGCACGTACATCGACAAGGTGGGCCGGCGCAAGGGCCTGATCGTCACGCTCAGCCTGATGGCAACAGGCACCGTGACGATCACGTTCATCCCCGGCTACGAGCACATTGGTCTGTTCGCGCCGGCGCTCGTGCTGATCGGGCGGCTGATACAGGGCTTTTCTGCGGGGGCCGAGCTCGGGGGCGTGTCGGTCTATCTGTCCGAGCTCGCCGCGCCTGGGCGCAAGGGCCTGTATGCGTCCTGGCAGTCGGCAAGCCAGCAAGTCTCGATCATGGTGGCGGCCCTGCTCGGATTCGTGATCAATTTGACCATGGACCCAACAACGATAGCGCAGTGGGGCTGGCGCGTGCCGTTCCTGGTGGGCTGTCTGATCATCCCGCTCATCTTCATCTTGCGCAGGAAGATGCAGGAGAGCCCTGAGTTTGCCGCGCGCGCCCATCAGCCGCGCCCGACGCTCTCGCAGTCCGCTGCCACGCTGGTCGGCAACTGGCAGATCATGGTGGCGGGCACGGCACTGGTGGCGATGACAACCGCAGCCTTTTACATGATCACGGTGTACACGCCCACCTTTGGCAAGGAGCTCGATCTGAGCACGAGCGACAGCCTCATGGTCACGCTGCTGGTGGCTATTTCGAACTTCATCTGGTTGCCCATCGGCGGCATGCTCTCGGATCGCTTCGGACGCAAGGTGGTGCTGCTGGGCACGACAGCGCTCGCCATCATCACCTGCTATGGGGTGCTTTCGTTCCTGGCCGCCTCGCCCTCATTTATGCGCATGCTGTGTGTCTTGCTGTGGATATCGCTCTTGTATGGCCTCTATAACGGCGCCATGATCCCGGCGCTGGCCGAGCTGATGCCCCAGAAGGTGCGGGTGGCCGGCTTTTCGATTGCCTACAGTCTGGCCACCGCCATCTTCGGGGGCTTCACGCCCGAGATTTCGACCGCGCTCATCCACTTCAGCGGTGACCGGGGCTCACCGGGCTTGTGGGTGAGCTTTGCCGCGCTGTGCGCGATGCTTGCCACGCTGTGGTTCTACCGCCCAAAAGCGGTCGAGTCCAGGGCAAAAACCGCTAACGCGCCATGACACAACCGCCTTGCGCCATAGAAACAGCGCGCGGCCGTCCTAGAACCGGCAGGGCCGCAGCCCGCAGCAGCCTGCCGCAGCCTGCCGCAGCCTGCCGTGGTGCGCCGTGGGCGAAATCGGCGCTGCGATCAGCGCTCTCGCATAGCGCCTTCGTGTTCAACTGACGAATCGCGCCGGGGCGTGATCGTTCTGGGGTTTCCCACAGATCCGCGGGGCTTGCCGGGATAACCGTTGGCGCGCTGTTGGCTCACCGTTGGCTGGGTGATCGCCTATAGCCTATAAGCTACGCCTTTGCCCTTTCGCGCGGCCCGCTTCTGAGCGCTTCTCGGGTTGAGCGCCTGGGCGCGCCGATGCGAACCGGGTTGCCCCTCGATCTTTCGATCCAATCAAAGGAGACTCACGCGATGCATCACCCCGGCTTGAACTTCGATCTCGGCGAGACCATCGATGCACTGCGCGAGGCCATCGCCGATTTCGCCGCCCACGAAATCGCGCCGCGCGCCGCCGCGATCGACCGCGACAACCAGTTCCCGCCCGACCTGTGGCTCAAGCTCGGCGCGCTTGGCCTGCACGGCATGACGGTGGGCGAGGAATACGGCGGCACGCCACTGGGGTATCTGGCGCATATCGTGGCGATGGAGGAAATCTCGCGCGCCTCGGCTGCGGTCGGGCTGTCCTATGGCGCGCATTCCAATTTGTGCATCAACCAGATTCACCGTAACGGCAACGCCGCGCAGAAGCAAAAATACCTGCCCAAGCTGATCAGCGGTGAGCATGTCGGTGCGTTGGCGATGAGCGAACCCGGCGCGGGCTCGGACGTCGTCAGCATGAAGCTGCGCGCGCACAAGCAGCGCGACCGCTACATTCTCGACGGCGGCAAGATGTGGATCACCAACGGCGGTGATGCCCATACCCTGGTGGTCTATGCCAAGACCGAGCCCGAAATGGGCGCGCGCGGCATGAGCGCTTTCATCATCGAAAAAGGCTTCAAAGGCTTCTCGCACGGCGCCAAGCTCGACAAGCTCGGGATGCGCGGCAGCAACACCTTTGCGCTGTATTTCGACCAGTGCGAAGTGCCTGCGGAAAACGTGCTCGGCGGCGAAGGCAACGGCGCCAAGGTGCTGATGAGCGGGCTCGATTACGAGCGTGCCGTGCTCTCGGGCGGCCCGCTGGGCATCATGGCCGCCTGCATGGACGCGGTGCTGCCCTATGTGCATGAGCGCAAGCAGTTTGGCCGGAGCATCGGCGAATTTCAGCTCATGCAAGGCAAGCTGGCCGATATGTATGCCACCTGGCAGGCCACGCGCGCCTATGTTTATGCGGTGGGCAAGGCCTGCGATCGGCAAGACCACGCACGCACGTTCCGCAAGGACGCGGCGGGCGCAATTCTCTATGCTGCCGAAAAAGCCACCTGGATGGCCGGCCAGGCCATTCAGGCGCTCGGCGGGGTCGGCTACACGCGGGATTTCCCCGTCGAGCGGCTGTGGCGCGACGCCAAGCTCTATGAAATCGGCGCCGGGACCAGTGAAATCCGGCGCATGTTGATTGGGCGTGAATTGTTCGCTGAAACGGCCTGAACCGCCCAACGCGGGCTATCGCCGTCTAATGGAAAAAACAAGGAGACAAACCATGAGACCCCCTTTGAGCGAAAGTTACTCGCGCGGCGCCACCGGCGTGCCGCTGATCGAGCAGACCATCGGCGATTTTTTTGACGCGATGACCGGGCGCCAAGGCGAGCGCGATGCGCTCATCAGCCGCCACGAAGGCCGGCGTCTGACCTATCGTCAATTGCAGACGCAGGCCAACCAGTTGGCCAGCGCGCTGCTGCGGCTGGGGCTGGCGCCGGGCGATCGCGTGGGCATCTGGTCGCACAACAACGTCCCCTGGGTGTTGATGCAAATGGCCACCGCCAAGGCCGGGGTGATTCTGGTGAATATCAATCCGGCGTATCGCGTCAGCGAGTTGGAATACGCGCTCAACAAGGTCGGCTGCAAGGCGCTGGTGACGATGCCGCGCTTCAAGACCAGCGACTATCTGGGCATGATCCGCGAATTGGGGCCGCAGCGTCTGCCGCATCTGCGCACCGTGGTTTGGATCGACCCGCCTGGTCAGGGCGCGGATGAGCCGGGCGCGCTGCGCTTTTCAGAACTGATGGCCCGCGGCGATCCGCACGATGCGCAGGTGGCGCAAATCCAGCGCACCCTCAAGGCCACCGATCCGGTCAACATCCAGTTCACCAGCGGCACCACCGGCTTTCCCAAGGGGGCGACGCTGACGCACCGCAACATCCTCAACAATGGTTTTTTCATCGGTGAGTGCATGAGGCTCACCCCTGAGGACCGCTTGTGCATCCCGGTGCCGCTGTACCACTGCTTCGGAATGGTGCTGGGCAACCTGGCCTGTTTGACGCACGGCGCGGCCATCGTCTACCCGAACGACAGCTTCGACCCGCTGGCCACGCTGCAAGCCGTGCAGGCCGAAAAATGCACCGGCCTGCATGGTGTGCCAACCATGTTTATTGCCGAGCTGGAGCACCCGCGCTTCAGCGAGTTCGACTTATCGACGCTGCGCACCGGCATCATGGCCGGCTCGCCTTGTCCGATCGAGGTGATGAAGCGCGTGCTCAGCGATATGTACTTGAGCGAAATGACCATCGCCTACGGCATGACCGAAACCAGTCCGGTCAGTTGCCAGAGCGACGTCAGCACGCCGCTGGACAAGCGCGTGTCCACGGTCGGCACGGTGCAGCCGCATCTGGAGGTCAAGATCGTCGACCCCGAAAGCGGCGTCACCGTGGCTCCCGGCGTGACCGGCGAACTGTGCACGCGCGGCTACTCGGTCATGCACGGTTATTGGGACGACGCGCAAAAGACGCGCGAGGTGATCGACGCCGAACGCTGGATGCACACCGGCGATCTGGCGACGATGGACGCGCAGGGCTACGTCAACATCGTCGGGCGCATCAAGGACATGGTGATCCGCGGCGGCGAGAACGTGTACCCGCGCGAGATCGAGGAATTCCTCTACCGCCACCCCAAGGTGCAGGACGTGCAAGTGGTGGGCGTGCCCGACCCGAAATACGGCGAGGAACTGTGCGCCTGGGTCATCGCCAAGCCCGGGCTGAAGGTGACCGAGGATGAATTACGTGCGTTCTGCAAAGGCCAGATTGCGCATTACAAGGTGCCGCGCTACATCCGTTTCGTCGAGGCGTTCCCGATGACCATCACGGGCAAGATTCAAAAATTCAGGATCCGTGACCAGATGCGGCAGGAACTGGGGCTGGCGGTTGCGCCGCCGGCTTAAGTTGCAATGACGCGCCGCGGGTTCTCAGGATGCAGGGTCCTCGCCCGGTGGCGGCGACGGCGGCGGCGCGGCCTCCTGGGCGGGGGGCGCTTTGGCCTGCATTTTGGCCAGCGTGCGCCGCGCCACCGCCAGGCGCCGTTGCAACGCGACTTCCGTCAGGTCGATTTCGGCCACCAGATGGCGCAGCGCCTCGTCGTTAATGTGGTTGGCCTGCCGTTCGGCGTACACCGTGGTGCGCTCGATGTGCAGACATCTCAGGTTCAACTCGAGCGCCACCACGTGACGCTGGCGGCGCTGGCGCAGCGCTGCGGGCGATTTCGTCTCGGGCTCGGATGTGACCGCCGCGTTATTCCCGTCGTCGAGCAGATCGATGCGCCGGCGGTAATCCTGCGTCAGGCGGCCCGCGGCTTCTTGATACTGTGCGATCCATTGCGGATCGGCCTGCGCGCGTTCGGCTTCCGAAAGCGCCATGCCGGCCACGGCGGCCTGGCAGGCGGCCAGACGCGCACGCCGCTCCTCGTGCTCTTCGGGCAATTCGATGGGCCGCGGCAGGCGCTTGAGCAGCCAGGGCAAACCGATGCTGCCCACGGCCAGGGTGAACAAAATCGTTCCGGTGGCCAAAAAAATCAACAGATCGCGCTCCGGAAACCGGTGATGGCTGTGCACTGTCAGCGGAATCGACAGTGCGCCCGCCAGCGTGACCGCGCCGCGAATGCCCGACAAGGTACTGATGGCGCTGATCAGCCACGTGACGCGGTGAAGCGGTTTGATGGCGTTGTGCCCCGATTTGCCGGTCGCTTGTTCCAGCACGTACCCGCGCAAACGGCGGGTTTGCAGTCCCACGATGAACCACAGCCAGCGCAGCGCCAACAGCGCGGTCGACAGCGCCACCACGTAGCCCGACAGCTGCCAGATACTGAGTCGGTCGCTCTCCAGCGTGGTGGTGATGATCGAAGGCAGTTGCAGCCCCAGCAGCAGGAAGATCGCGCCGTTGAAGGCCGATTCGATCATCGTCCAGGCGCCTGTCGATTGCAGGCGTTCGTCCACGAAGTCGCCGCGGCCCAGGTCGGCCAAATTGGTGGTGATGCCCGCTGCCACAGCGGCCAGAATGCCCGACGCGCCGATGCGATCGCACAGCAGGTAGGCCGCGAAAGGCAGCAGCACCATCAGCATCACCATTTGGGTGGCGGCCACATCGCCGAGCCGGCGCGTGACCCGCGCGCGCAGCAGCGCGTAGCCCCAGCCCATGGCCGCGCCGACGGCCAGGCCGGCCAGTGCAATCCACAGAAAGGCCGCGATTGCATGACCCCACGAGAATGCCCCAGTGACGGTGGCGGCGACCGCGAACTTGAGCGCCACCAGGCCGGATGCGTCGTTGAGCAGCGATTCGCCCTCGAGCACGCTCATGGTTTTGCTGGGCATGCCGAGGTTGCGCGTGATGGCCGACACTGCCACCGCGTCGGTGGGCGAGACCACGGCGGCCAGCGCGAATGCCACCGGCAGCGGCATGGTGGGAATCAGCCAATGGATCAGCAGCCCCAGCCCCAGCACTGTGAACAGCACCAGCCCCAGCGCCAGGCGCAATACGGGCCGCCAGAGCGCGAAAAATTCGCGCTTGGGAATGCGCCAGCCGTCCGCGAACAGCAATGGCGGGATGAACAGCAGCAGGAACAGCTCCGGATCCAGAGTGATATGCAGTCCATGCTGCGGCCACGACAGCGCCGCGCCCATGGCGATCTGGGTCAGCGGCAGCGGAATGGCGGGCAGATAGCGCGCGGCGATGCCGGTGACGGCGCCGAACATCAGCACCAACAGGACGATTTGAACGGTATGCACAGAATGCCAATGATGGCATGGCCAGACCCTCTCAGCAGGCACGGCTTATTCGAGGCAAAGACAAGGAACGGTTTGACATGAGCAGCACCCTGATTTCAAAACTCAACCCGCGCTCGGCGGACTTCCAGGCCAACGCGCAGGCCATGCGCATGCTGGTGCAGGACTTGCGCGCGCACGTGGCGCAGGTCGAGCAGGGCGGCGGCGAGGCCGCCCGCCGCAAGCACAC
>JAITWT010000047.1 GCA_031285125.1 Burkholderiaceae bacterium
GCGCTGGTGCTGCTGGTCATCGCCTGCCCCTGCGCGCTGGTGATTTCGACGCCCGTCACCGTCGTCAGCGGTCTGGCGGCGGCGGCGCGGCGCGGCATCCTGATCAAAGGCGGCGTGTATCTGGAAAACGCGCGCCGGATCAAGGCCGTGGCGCTGGACAAGACCGGCACCCTCACCGAAGGCAAACCTCGGCTGGTGGCTTTCGAGCCGGTGGACGCCGGCCTCGACGCGCAGGCGCCGGAGCGGCTGGAGAGACTGGCCAGCAGCCTCGCGCCGCGCCGCCGCCGCCAGACCGCTGACGACGGTGACGGGCGTCGAAATCACCAGCGCGCAGGGGCAGGCGATGACCAGCAGCACCAGCGCCTTGTAAGCCGCCTGCATCCAACTCAGCCCCAGCAGCCAAGGCGCCAACAGCGCGACGGCAACGGCCAGCGCGAACACCGCGGGCGTGTAGAACGCGGCGAAGCGATCGACGAAGCGCTGGGTCGGCGCGCGCGACGACTGGGCCTGCTCGACCGCGTGGATGATGCGCGCCAGCGTGCTGCCGGAAGCGGGCGCCGTGACGCGGATTTCCAGCGCCGCGGCCTGATTGATGGTGCCCGCGAAGACCTCATCGCCAGGCGCCTTGTCCACCGGCAGGCTTTCTCCGGTCACGGGGGACTGATCGATGGCGCTCTGGCCCGAGGTCACGACGCCATCGAGCGGCACGCGCTCGCCGGGTCGAACGCGCACCGTCGCGCCCACGCGGACCGCCTTGACGCCGATGCGCATCCAAGTGCCCTCGCCCTGACGCACCTCGGCTTGCTCCGGCGCGAGCGCCAGCAGGCTTTTGATCGCGCCGCGCGCCCGATCGACGGCGCGCGCCTCGATCGCTTCCGCGATGGCATACAGGGCCATCACCATCGCGGCCTCGGGCCACTGGCCGATCAGAAAAGCGCCGGTCACGGCCACGGTCATCAGCGCATTGATGTTCAAGCGGCCCCGCCGCAACGCGGCCAGTCCCTTGCCGTAGACCGAGAGGCCCGACAGCGCAATGGCCGCCGCAACCAGCGCCATCCCCAGTATTTTTGGCGGCCAACTGACCAAACTGTCCGCAAAGACGAACGCCAGGCCTTCGGCCGCCACAGCCAGCCCCAAGGCGAGCAGCGATTGGCCCCACGTCGCCCAAAAGCCTGTGGGCACAGCAGACGCAGCGGCCGCCGGCTGATCGACGCCGCCGAGGGCTTCCGGCTTGAAACCTGCCTTGCGGATCGCCTCCAACGCCGGGGACAACGCACCGTCATCAGCCGCGATGACCAACTCCCGATCCCCCAGGTTGAACTGCAAGCCGCGAATGCCTGCCACGCCCTCCAGCGCCCGGCGGATTTCTGATTCTTCCGACGCGCAGTCCATGTTTGCGATACGCAATCGTTGTGACGCGCCAGCCGCGGCGGCAGATGCCAGCGGCGCACTGACGGCGGGCGAGGCGGCACAGCCGCTCCCACAACCGCAGGCGGCATCAACTTGTTGGCATGGGTCGGCAGGATTCATGAATTTTTCCTCGCGTTGGACGAATTAGAAACCCTGTAGCCACTACAGTGTCAAGCACCTACAATGCGGCCCATGGAAAACAAGCGGTCACAGAAGAAGGCGATGCGATGAAAATCGGCGAACTGGCCCAGGCCACTCACACTCAAGTCGAGACGATCCGGTACTACGAACGCCAGGGGCTGCTGCCAGAAACGGCTCGCACGGAAAGCAATTACCGCGTTTACGGCGATGAGCACGTCGACCGGCTTTCCTTCGTTCGGCATTGCCGGGGGCTGGACATGACGCTGGACGAGATCCGGATGCTGCTGCACTTCAAGGACTCCCCGCGCGAGAACTGCGCCCAGATCAACGATCTGCTCGACGCGCACATCGGCCATGTGGCCGCGCGCATCAAAGAATTGAAGGCGCTGGAGCGGCAGCTCAAGACCCTGCGGGAAAACTGCCGCGAATCCCGGCAGGCCAGCCAATGCGGCATCCTGACCGGGTTGTCCACGGCATCGCGCCATGCGCACGAACCGGCAAAGCGCAGCGGTCCTCTTCATGGGGCGCACGGCCTCAAGTGACTGCCGGGCCGCGCGGCGGGCGGTTTTGCCCAGATTGACAAAGGGCGGGCCACACCGGATTCCGATCGAAGTGGTGACCTTTTGCCGCCAGCCTGCTCGATTCCCCCTTTGAACCGACGGAGCCGACCATGACAACCGCGAGACTGGGTCGTGGCTGTATCGCGGCCAGCGGTGTGCGCGCCGCTGGCTGGACAGGAAATCCTGGAGATGGCCGCCAGCCTGACCGGGGTGACCCTCGCGCGCCGCGCACTCCGCGCCGTGCTTCCGCCCAGAAAACGCAACACCCGGCTCAGCATTGAACGGCTGGGTGAACTGGCCGTGGAGATTGTCTGAACGCGCCTCCGGATTTGGGGCTGCCCTTTACCCCGCCGCGCCCCTCCGCGCAGGAATGCCATCAACAATGGCGGGGTTATAGGAAAATAATTAACCTATTTTTCTTAATCACATGAAGCAATTGTTGTGATTTGGCAACAATTAAGCGGACTCTAACCGTTTCACGGTGTGATGAAAACCGATTCGAACCTCAAGTACATCCCTACGGGCTTAACCCATCCTTGCCCAAGAACACGCGTCTGCAACGCTGCACAGTCAAGGGCTGTTCGAGCCCATCACCGGTAAGCCAGCCACCGCCTTCACAGAGGCCGGTGCAGCCCATCCCGCTCGACGATCTAGAGAAGAACCTCTTCAATAGTTTTTATTTATACGTAAAAAACATTAAATTGAAATCATTGATTTATTCCCGGCGGTTTAATCTGTAGGATTAAAACATTGTTATTAATTTTAGAGGGAACGTGATGTCAAACACCGCCAACTTACCTGCTTCGATAGAACAGCTCTTTCAATCGATTGGCTCAGACCTTCAAACAGCGTTCAACGGTGTGGCAAACCCATTCACCTTAGAAAACGCGGCGAACACCGTCGTTGCTGTTACGACAGATGCAGTGAACTTTCTCACCTCGGCACCGGTGCTGGACACCATCGTTACCGTCACGTCAAACCTGGCAGACGCTCTCACGTCGGCGCCTGTGATGAACGCTGTGACCACCGTGGCATCCGGTGTGTCCGAAATTCTCACGTCAGCGCCCGTGAGAAACGCGCAGGTGGCAATCACAACAGTGGTGTCCAACGCACTCTCGTCAACTGATGTGACAAACGCTATCACGACGATTGCGTCACATGTGATCAGCGACCTCTCGTCAACCAACGTGACAAACGCTGTCACCGCAATCATGGGCAATGTGACTCATGATCTCTCGTCAGCGACCGTGACCACCACGGCCACCTCCATGATTACAACCGTGGAAAATGCGTTGCTGTCGACCAATGTGAAAAACGCTGTCAACACGATTTCGAAAGATCTGACAGCAGCGTTCTCCTCACCCAATGTGACAAGCGCCAGCAACACGATTGCGGGAGATCTGGGAGCGCTGGTCTGGTCGCCCAATGTGACCACCTTTTTGACCACTGTTGCGACCTATCCAGCCACTTTAACGATCGAAAACCTCATCACCTCGTCCGCCTCCGGCACCGTTAATGCGGCCCTCTCTGCGGGCTTCAATCAGCTGATCCAGGCCATCGCCGGTCTTCCGATCGGTCAAAACCAGGCGCCGGCTTCGACGGGAACGGATCTGATCCACCAAGCCGAAGATTTTGTGTCAAACGTGGTCGAAAATGTGGTTTCGACAACCAACAATCTGGTCAACCAGATCGGAAATATTTTTGCATCCATATTCTGACGGCCTGACTGAAAACGTGCCGCAAGCAAAAACACGGGCAGAAAAGTGCCCCGAGGCGATGCCGTAAGCTCTTGAAACGAGCTGGAAATTTCGCACTGCCCCGGTTTTTGCAAAGGGCTGAACACAGGAGGGCGGCAACAGGGTGAAAAGATATTTCGCCACAGCGTAAGCAGAACGCACGATGACGCCCCCTCTATTCACTCTGGTCTTTCTGGGCACTTCGGCAGGCGTGCCCACGCGCGAGCGCAATGTGACGGCGCTGGCGGTGCAAAGCGTGCCGGGTGCGGGATGGCTGCTGGTCGATTGCGGCGAAGGGACGCAGCAGCAACTGTTGCGCGCGCGGCTGCCGGTGCGTGAACTGGCCGCGGTGTGCATTACCCACGCGCATGGCGATCATTGCTACGGACTGCCGGGGCTGCTTGAAAGTGTAGGCATCGCCGGGCGCACCGCGCCCTTGACCCTGATGGCCCCGCTGCCGGTATGGCAATGGCTGCAGGCCACGCGCAAGCTGACCGATGCGCCCGTGCCTTACGAAGTACGTTTCATCGAAGCGGGCGGATGGGATTGGCAAGGCCCTTCGGCCACCTTGCGCATAGAACGCCATGCGCTGCTGCATCGCGTACCGAGCCACGCCTTTCGTATCGAGGCCACGCAAACGCGGGTGCGTCTGAACACCCAGGCGTTACGCGCCACGGGCTTGCCGCCCGGCCCGGCATGGCGCGCTTTGCATGATGGGCACGACGTCCCTTTCGAAGGCGCCCAGGGCGCTTTGCTGCGCAGTGCCGATTTCACCGAAACGCAGATCCAGCGCGGCTGTATCGTGGTGGGCGGTGACAACGCCGATCCCACGCTGCTGCGCGCGGCTTGCGCGGACGCGCAATTGCTGGTGCACGAGGCGACCTTCACCCAGGACGTGCTCAATATGGACCGGCAGCAATGGATGCACAGCTCGGCGCAAATGGTGGCGGACTTTGCCGAATCGGCAGGGGTGCCCCATCTGATCCTGACGCACCTGAGCGCGCGTTACCACGGCCCGGGTGGGCAGGCGCTGCTACGCAACGAAGCGGCCGCGCGTTACCACGGCGCACTGTGGATCGCCAACGATCTGGATGTGTTCACGCTCGATGCGGAAGGCAAAGTCAGGCTTGAATAAGGGCCGTCACACCGGCACGCCGTCACGTTGAACCCGCCTGCAGCCTACCTGCAACCTACCCGGCCACCGCTACAGACCCCGTTCGCGCAACCTGGTTCAAGAACCCTCCAACGCGATGAATTCGCCCTGCCCGCTCAGAAACGCAGCCCGCACCAACGCTCCGGGATTGGCCGCGCGCACCGCATCCCGGTAACGCGCCAATTGCGCGCGCAACTGCGGATCGCTTTCGGGGCGGAGGGCGGATTTGTAATCGAGCACCCACCAAACGCCGCCCGCGCGTTCGCGCACCAGACGATCCATGCGCAAGCGCTCGCCGTTGTACGCAATTTCGACTTCGCTGCCCTGCCAGTCAATCACATCCGCGTTCCAGGCCCAGCGGCCCGCGCCGTTGCGGATGCGCCACGCCATGGCAGCCGCTTCGCGCGCACGCGCGCCCGAAAGGGCGAATTCACGCGCCACGGCGGCAATTTGTACGGATGTGGCTTGCGGCGTCTCTGCATCCCTGCCGCCATCAATATCGGACCCCATCCATTCAAGCAGACGATGCATCGCTTGACCGAAGGCCGCCGCGCCAGCGTCTACGCCCTGATCTTTGCCAAGACCCGCGGCATCCTCAACACATGCGGCAACGATTGAACCGCTGCGCGGCGGCGGGCCGGAGGGCGCACCAGGCAAAACGGGAAGAACGGGCAGTTCGACCGGAGGAATCAGGCCCTCAGCATGCGGTGCGGTTTCCTCCTTGCTCCGGCCTTCTTGCGCAAGCGGGAGTAAAGGTTGAATCGGTTCGCACCATGGCCGCAGGCGCGTCCACCAACTGTCCCTGTCCGGATTCGAATCCGCGCGCGGCGGCGCGGTACTGGAAATCACCAATTCGCCCCGGGCACGGGTGATGGCCACATACAGTGCGTTGACCTCCTCGCGGCGGCGCGCGGCCTCTTCTTGGGCAAGATCGTCGGCCACACAGGCGGGCCGGTTTTTTTCGCTCGCCAAAAAGACGAAACGCTCGGGCCCCGGCGCCTGGCCGGGCCATTTGACCAGCACATTCATGCTTTGCGCGCGCTGGGGCGCGGCGTCGGTATCGAGCAGCAACACCAGATCGGCCTCCAACCCCTTGGCGCCATGGATCGTCAGCAATTGCACCGCCTCGTCGATGGCAATGGCCGGCGCTTTCACGCCCCCCGCGCGCAACGCGCGCACCAGCGCATAGGGGGTGGAAAAACGCGCGCCGCCAATCGCCAGCGATGCTGCCAGCAGACCGCGCAGGTTGGCCTGCACCTGCGCGCGCAGCGGCAGCGGGGCGGCGGCAGAAAAACGCGCAAGCACATCGGCCTCTTCATAAATGGCGCTGAGCGCGTCATGCGGCGGCAGCGCCGCGAGTCGCGCGCGCCACTGGCGCAATTGCGCGCCAATCGCACCGAGCTTGCCGTCCTCGTGCAACAACAGATCGAACCAGGACGGCTTGGGCAGCCCGGGCTGCACCTGCTGCTGGCGCTGGGCCAAGCGCACCAGCATCTCATCGGACACGCTCCACAGCGGCGACTTGAGCGCATGCGCCAGTGAAAGATCGTGGTCGGTGGAGACCAGCGCATCGAGCAAGGCGATCAAATCCCGCACCTCTGGCGCGGCGCTCAACATGTTGTTCTCGGGTTGGCGCACGGGAATTTGCAGACGGCGCAGCGCGTCCTGCATCAGCGCCAGGCGATCGCGCTTGCGCGCCAGTACCATGATCCGGCCTGGCGCCAGTCCCTGGGCAACGCGCGCCGCGATCCAGCGCGCCGCTTGCGCGCATTCCTTGCGCAACAGGCGCTCCTCGGGCAGCACACGCGGGGCACTCAGACTGTCGCGCCAGAAGTTTTCTTGCGCAGGGTTTTCCTGGGCATCGCTTTCTTGCGGATGGCTTTCTTGCGCATCGTCGCCTGTTTCACGTTCGATCGGCGGCAAAAACGCGACACGGCCCGGCTCCATCGATTCAGTCGTGTGCGGACGAAAGCCGCTGTACTGCCCCGCCTGTTGCGCCGCGCCGATCGCGCTGTTGACCAGATCGATCACCGCCGGCGCATTGCGCCGCGTGTGGTCACACGCGAGCAGATCACCCTCCAGCCCCGCGCGCACAAAAGCCTTGGCGGCTTCAAAGACTTGCGGCTCGGCCCGCCGGAAACGGTAGATGCTCTGCTTGGGATCGCCGACGATGAACACGCTCGGGCGCCGCCCGCCCGCGCCCGCGTAGCTGCTGAGCCAGCCGTACAGCGCCTGCCATTGCAGCGGGTTGGTATCCTGGAACTCGTCGATCAGCAGATGGCGCACCTGGGCATCGAGTTGCTCCTGCACCCAGCTCCACAGTTGTGTATCTCCCAACAGCCAGCGCGCGGCCTGCTCAACATCGTTCATGTCGACCCAACCCAAGGTGCGCTTGAGCGCGCTGAAGGTATCGATCAACAGGCGCGTCAGGCGCATCAGGCGCTGCTGGTACAGCCACGCCTCGTGCTGCATCTGCGCGGGACACAGCACTTGCAGGACTTGCGCCGCCTCCTGCGCTTGCGGGTACTTTTCAAGGTTTTTGTTCAGCCGGTCTTGCGTGCGCACGAAAAAAGCGTCGCGCAAGCGCCGCCAGTGGGGCGCGCCATCGGCAAGCGCTGCGGCGCCGAATACGTCGATGATGACCTCGGCCGCATGGCTCGGCGTCTTGTTCTTCTGTGCACCCAGCGCGCGCGCCCAATCGAGCCACTGTGTACGGGCCGGCTCCGCGCATAACAGATCGCAAGGCTGCGCCAAACCCCGGCCTGCAAGCGCCGGGTACTGCTCGTCAAAACGGCGCACCGACTTTGCGACCCCCTCCGCGCGGTCGGCCAGCGTGAATTCAACGCGCTTGTTCAGCGCCTCATCAAGCGCCTTGCGCGTCTGCGACCGGCCGTACGCGGCAACCAGCGCACGGTAGTCCTCACGGGCCTGCGCATCAACGGCGACCGCCTCAAGAAAGGCCCGCCAGCAGCGCGCGCGCAGCAAGGTATCGTCTTCGAGCAACTGGTAATTCGCGGGCAGCCCCAGGCGATCGAGCACCGTGACCGGCGCCTTGCTCAACAGCGCTGCGAACCACGCATGAAAGGTGCGGAACTGCACCGCCCGCCCGGCATCGAGGAGCCGCCGGTACAGACCGCGCAGACGCGCGGCGGCAGCGCGTGCTGGCGCTGGGCTCATGCCGCGGGCGCACAGCTCGCGCGTCAAACCCTCGTCATCGAGCGTGCTGAAATGGACCAGCCATTCGTCCAGGCGCGCGCGCATCTCACCAGCGGCTTTGCGGGTGAAGGTAATGGCCAGAATTTCGTGCGGAGCACACGCCGCCTGGCCTTCGCCCCGCTCTTCGAGCAGCGCACGCACGATGCGCGAGACCAGCATCCATGTTTTGCCGGCGCCCGCGCAGGCTTCGACGACCACGCTGCGGCGCGGATCGCAGACCAGCGCATAGAAGCGCTCGCGCGCAATACGCTGGCCGTTGTGCTCGTAGGCCGGTTCGATCGTCATGGCGCGTCTTTCTGGTGTGCCCCGCGTTCTTCGATGCGCTCTTCAACCCGCTCTCCGACGCGCTCCTCGCTGTCCTGCCCCCTCTCGCGCGGCGCAGCCGTCCACCAGTCCTTACGGCACAGGCCACGCGCCGCGCAGTACGCACACACCGCGCCATCGCCCAGCGCGGGCAGCGGCGTGCCCTGCGCGATGCGCTGCAAATCGCGGGTGATGCCGGTGACCAGCGCATCACGTGCACTGACCACATCGTGCAGTTCGACCGTGCGCGTGAGGCCCGATTCGCCCACGTTCACATAAGCGGCACGCAAGGTATCGTCTTCGAGTAACGCGGCATAAAAAGTCAGTTGGACATCCTCGAACGGGTCTTTGACGCGCTTGCGCGTGGTCTCCAGCGGCTCGGTTTTGTAGTCGATCACAAAAGCGCCCGCCGGACCCTGGTCGATACGGTCGAGTTGCCCCACCAGCGTGACATCGCCCAGCGCTTGCTGCCGGCTGACTTCCGATTGTGCAAATCGCAGATTCTGGTGCGTTTCATGATCGGCCAGCCAGTCAAGATAACCGTCACGCGCAGCCGGCCAGGCCGCGGCAAAAGGCAGGAATTCAGCATTGGAAAAACCCAACACCCGCATAGCACGCTCTTGCGCCGCTTCAATCAGCGCCAGCCGCTGTACGCGATCCTGCTCCGGCGCGGCTTGCAACGCGCGATGGAACAAACTCAGCGCCAAGTGCAGCCAAGTGCCCCAGTCACGCTTGCCCAGCTCGGTGTCAATTTCTTGCGCGTCGCGCAAACCCAACTGACGCAGCGCAAAAAAGCGGTACGGGCAATGGCGCAGATCGGCGTAGGCGCTGGCTGAAAGCTTCATCACCGGCAAAGCGTCGCCGCGCGGCAAGGGCGGCGGGCACGGCGCGGCGGGCACGGTGCGCAGCGCCCTGGGGTCGGGCGCCATCTGTACGCCGCCATCAAAACGCAAGGCTTGCAGCAGCGCGCTGGGGCGCACGCTCTCGCCATGGCTATCGAAAGCATGGCACAGCAGATCGACACGCGGCGCCCGCAACGCACCGTGCCAAGCCGCGCGCTGCGCCGCTTCGGCTTGCGCGCGTGAAGGCAGACCGAGCGCTTCACGCTGCGCGCGTGTCCAATCGCCAGGCAGTTCGTGCAAGACCGGCAGATGCAACTCGTCACAGCCGGGCAGCACCACAGCGGAAAAAGGGCGCGCCAGCAATTGATGCAGCGGCAGCACCACCACCGGCACATCCGCCTGTGCGCCGGTGAGGACGACACGGTCCGATTCGAGCACCGCGCTGACCCAGCCGATGAATTCATTCAGACTCCAGCCGGGGTCGCTTTCGGATGACGGTTCGAGCTGCGACGGCGGTGCATTGAGTTCGAGCGCCACGATCAAGCGCGCGCCCGCTGCATCGCGTTCAAGCCCCTGCCATTGGCCGCCGGCCTGCAGCAGACTGCGCATGGCCGCGCGCCAGCCTTCCAGACCGCGCGCACGCGCCAATGCGGCGCGCTGGGTTTCGACCGCGTCGATGAATGCGCCCAGCCGGGTCCCGTTGGCTGTTGCGCAAGGGCCCGCCGTCACGCCCGCCGTCGCACGCGCCGCAACCCGCTTGCATCCATCGGCCCAATCACGCAAGCCTCCGGCACGCAAGCGCTCTTCAAGCGCGCACACCAGCGTCTCATCAAAAGCCGGCGCGCATTTAAGCCAATCGAGCACGGCATCGCTGCTGGCATCACGCTGGGCCGCACGCAAAGCCCCCATGACATGCGCGGCGGCACGGGTGGTGGAAAGCTTCCAGCCGGTTTCGTCGCGTATCGGCACACCGCGCCCATCGAGCAATGCGCTGATGCGGCGGGTCAGTACGCGATCGGTAGCGACCAGCGCAACCGGCGTTGCCCCCTCAGCCACACGGGCGAGCACGCATGCGGCGGCGCGCTCGGCTTCGTCCTCAGGGTCGAGCGCCATGTGCAAACCGGCGCGTACAGGCATTACGGCGGGGCCATCCAACGGTAAATTCAACGAGGGTTCCCCCGGCACGTGCAACGGCAGCCGCAAGGGCGCGCCGAACAACCGCGCCAAGGTTTCGGTAAGCGGATCGGTTTGCAAGCCTTCGAGCACGATCAGCGCATCGGCCTGACGGCATGCCGCCCCTTGCGTCCCTTGTCCTTGTAATAGCACATCGGTCGCGTAGCCTGAAGCCGTGGCCCAAGCCAGCGCAATGGCGTGCAGCGCGGCTTCGACGCCGAACCACTCGCTGCCTTCTCCGTCCCCCAGCAGCGGGCGCAAGCGCGCCGACCAGGCGGGCCGCTCATGCGGCATCTGTGCGGCCGCCAACGCGGCCAGTTGATGCGCAAGCTGCACCAGCCGCGGCGCCAGCACGGCGCGCGCGTGCGCCAACCCCGCGCGCTTCAATAGCGATTGCGCGGTCAACAAATCGTTGCCCATGTCGAAAGCGATGTCGTCTTCGCCGGGCACAAAAGCACCCGCATTGCGCGCCCAACTGTGGGTCGTCTCAAAACGCGGCATGAAGCCGTCCGCCTTGTCTGCCCTGTCCGCTTGGTTCGCCGGGTTCGCTCCAGCGGCCCCGCGCATCACCCACATTTGGCGCGCCACAGCGATCAGTTGGGCATAGGGCACGAGGACCACGGTGCGCGCAGGATGCAGGCCGCGCATCGCCATTTCACGCGCAATGCGCGTCACCAAACCCGTCTGCGGGTCTTGCCACAAAGACCAGGCTGTTGCCATTTCGCTTCACTTGCTTTCTGCCAAAATGCCCTGCACTTTAGAAGAACCTGTTTCCGATCTCATCACGAACCTCATCACAAACAGGCTCTGAGGGAATCTCAGCGACCTCTATCAAACTTCTTTTTACGCTTATGGCCAACGCATCCATCAAACACATCTCTGATACCTCCTTTGAAACTGACGTACTCCAGTGCGACAAGCCCGTCCTGGTCGACTACTGGGCCGATTGGTGCGGCCCCTGCAAAGCTATCGCGCCGATCCTCGACGAAGTCTCGACGGCCTACAAGGACAAGCTGCAAGTCGCCAAAATGAATGTCGATGAAAACCCCCGGATTCCAGCCAAATTCGGCATTCGCGGCATCCCCACGCTGATGCTGTTCAAGAACGGCGAGTTGGCCGCAACCCGGGTCGGCGCCATGAACAAGACGCAACTGACCGCCTTCATCGACCAGCAACTGGCTTGAGCTCTGGCGAACCATCCGTGGCCGGCACGCAACACGCCGGCCACGCAGATCAGGCCCCCTGTAAAGCCCGTACATTTTCCCTGTCATAATCGCCGCACAGATTTTCAGCTTGGCCGAATCACTTCCTGGCCAGCAAGCCCTCCGGGTTTGCCTTCATCCTCCCCCCCTTTTCGGATCCGATCCCCCTTCCGGGGCATGTCCCATGCATTTGAACGAACTCAAGGTACTCCACGTATCTGAAGTACTCAAGCAAGCCGAGGCGCTTGAAATCGAAAACGTCGGCCGTATGCGCAAGCAGGAACTGATGTTTGCCATCATCAAAAAGCGCGCGCGCGCCGGCGAGCAGGTATTCGCCGACGGCGTGCTGGAAATCCTGCCCGACGGTTTCGGCTTTCTGCGCAGCCCGGACACCAGCTTCACCGCCAGCACCGACGACATCTACATCAGCCCCAGCCAGGTGCGCCGCTTCAACCTGCACACCGGCGACATGATCGAAGGCGAAGTGCGCATCCCCAAGGACGGCGAGCGCTATTTCGCGCTGACCAAGCTGGACGCGGTCAACGGCGGCGTCCCCGAGCAGAACAAGCACAAGGTGATGTTCGAGAACCTGACCCCGTTGTTCCCGAAGGTGCAAATGCGCCTGGAGCGCGATGGGCTCAAGA
Organism: Burkholderiaceae bacterium; assembly: GCA_031285125.1. Classification (GTDB taxonomy): domain Bacteria; phylum Pseudomonadota; class Gammaproteobacteria; order Burkholderiales; family Burkholderiaceae_C; genus JAITWT01. The sequence continues at coordinate 12,381 of JAITWT010000047.1, forward strand.
ACGACGAGAACATCACCGGGCGCATCATCGACATCATCGCGCCCATCGGCAAGGGCCAGCGCGCGCTGCTCGTGGCACCGCCCAAGAGCGGCAAGACGGTGATGATGCAGCACATCGCGCACGCCATCAGCGCCAACTACCCCGAGGTGCACATGATGGTGCTGCTGGTCGATGAGCGCCCCGAAGAAGTCACCGAAATGCAGCGCACGGTCAAGGGAGAGGTCATCGCCTCGACCTTCGACGAACCGGCGGCGCGCCACGTGCACGTGGCCGAAATGGTGATCGAGCGCGCCAAGCGGCTGGTCGAATTGAAGAAAGACGTGGTGATCCTGCTCGACTCGATCACGCGCCTGGCGCGCGCCTACAACAACGTCGTGCCCTCCTCGGGCAAGGTGCTGACCGGCGGCGTCGACGCCAACGCGCTGCAACGGCCCAAGCGCTTCCTGGGCGCGGCGCGCAACGTCGAGGAAGGCGGGTCGCTGACCATCATCGGCACCGCGCTGATCGACACCGGCAGCAAGATGGATGAGGTGATCTTCGAGGAGTTCAAGGGCACCGGCAACAGTGAAATCCACCTGGACCGGCGTCTGTATGAAAAACGCGTGTTTCCCTCGATCCAGCTCAACCGCTCAGGCACCCGGCGCGAAGAACTGCTGCTGCAGCCGGAGGTGTTGCAGAAGACGCGCATCCTGCGCCAGCTCATGTACAACATGGACGAGATCGAGGCGATGGAATTGATGCTCAAGAACATGAAGGCGACCAAAACCAATATCGAATTTTTCGACATGATGCGCCGCGGCGGTTAAAAAACCTGAATAAACACTGAATAAACATACTCTGTGCGATAATCAAAAGCTTCCCGCGAAAAGTGCGATGCGTTCCTTGCGCACCGTGGCTCTCGCATCGATCTCCAAGGAAAGACCATGCAAGAAGGCATTCACCCCGAATACCGCGAAGTCCTGTTCGTTGATTTGTCGAACGGCTTCAAATTTGTCACCCGCTCGTGTGTAAACACCCGCGAAACCGGCAAGACCGACGATGGCCGGGAGTTGCCGCTGTTCAAGCTCGACACGTCGAGCGAATCGCACCCCTTCTATACCGGCACACAGAAGTCGGTTGACAACATGGGCGGACGCGTCGAAAAATTCCGCAACCGTTTCGGCAAAACGGCTGCCAGCAAATAAGGTTTCTTTCCTTACCGTCCCCCTCCTGCCAAGGCAGCCCGGAATACCGTGCTGCCTTTTTTCTGTTTTACAAAATCACCGACGTTGAACCAGCCGACCCCCGCGATCGTTGCCCAAAGCGCAGTGCGCCGTCTACCGCGCATCGCGCTGCTGCTGCTGTGCGCGGTCTACCTGTTGCCCGGTTTGGTCGGGCGGGGCCCGTGGAAAAGCGCCGATATCACCGCCTTCGGCTATATGGCCGAACTGGCGCAATCGGCGGCCTCCCTGGCGCACTGGCTGAACCCGACCCTGCTGGGGATGCCGGCGGAAATTCCAGGGCCGCTGCCGTACTGGATCGGTGCGCTGGTCATCCGGGCCGTGCCGGGCTGGGTCGACCCCGATCTGGCCGTGCGCGCCATCTTCGCATTGCTGCTGGGGCTGACCTTCACCGCGACCTGGTTTGCGACGTATTACCTGGCGCGTATGCCGCAGGCGCAATCCGTCGCCTTCGCCTTCGGCGGTGAAGCGCGGCCCAAGGACTACGCGCGCGCCATCGGCGACGGCGGTTTGCTGGCGCTGATTGCCTGCCTGGGATTGGCGCAGCTGGGCCATGAGACCACGCCCGCGCTGGCGCAACTGTTCTTTTGCGCCAATCTGTTTTACGGCGTCAGCGCCCTGCCTTACCACCGCCGCATCATGCCGCGCATAGGCTGTACTGTCGGCGTCGTTGGCATGGCGCTCAGCGGCGCACCGGCCATGAGTTTGGCGCTGGGCGCCGGAGCCACTCTGTTGGCCGCCGTCGAACGCGGGTTGCGCCAGCGTGCTGAACGCGCTGCCGCACAGAATGTTTACGCCCCAGTGCACAACTTGGGCCCGACTTACTCCAGCGCCGCGATCCTCTGGCTGGCCGGATCAACCGCGCTGGCGGCGGTACTGGCGGCCGCCCTGGGGCTGCTGCAATGGCACGTCACCTTGCTGGGCACGGGCCACGCTTCGCTGTTCGTCAATGTGCGCAACTGGATCAAGCTGTTGATCTGGTTCACCTGGCCGGTCTGGCCGTTGGCATTGTGGACCCTGTGGCGCTGGCGCCGGCATCTGGGACAACGCCACGTCGCGCTGCCGCTGTGGTTTGTCGCGGTGCCGCTGGCAGCGACGTTGACCACAAGTTTCGCCGACCGTTCGCTCTTGCTGGCGCTGCCCGCGCTGGCCGTGCTGGCGGCTTTTGCGCTCCCAACCTTCCGGCGCAGCGCGGCGGCGCTGGTCGACTGGTTCACCCTGCTGTTCTTCAGCGGTGCGGCGGTGTTCATCTGGGCCTACTGGATCGCCATGCAAACCGGCATCCCGCCGCGCATGGCCGCCAGCGTCCCGCGCCTGCTGCCGGGCTACGTCCCGAGCCTGTCGTGGACGGCGCTGCTGCTTGCGCTGGCGGCAACGCTGGCCTGGGGCTGGCTGGTGCGTTGGCGCACGGGCCACAACCGTCCGGCTTTATGGAAAACGCTGGTGCTTCCAGCCGGCGGCGCGGCGCTGTGCTGGGCGCTGCTGATGACGCTGTGGCTGTCCGCGCTCAATTACGCGCGCAGCTACGCGCCACAGGTGCAGGCCGTGATCGAGCATGTCGGCCAGCCCGTTTGCGTCAACGAACTGGCGCTGAGCCCGGCGCATGTCGCGGCATTGCGTTTTCATGGCGGTCTGAACCTGGTTGCGCTGGACACCGACAAAAAATGTCCGTGGCTGCTGGTCACCCCGGTTGTGATCACGCAACTGCACGACATCATCAACCTCGAATACTGGCGCCTGATCGGCACGCTGCGCCGCCCGGCCTCAGACACGGATGATCTGCTGCTGTACCAGTACACCGGCCCGAAATGAAACACGCCCCCCGCCCCGCTGCGGTGCGCCTCGTGCGGCCGCCCGAGGCGGCAGCTCTTCGGGGGGCCATCCCAGCGTCCTGCGGGCAAACAAGCGGCACAGGATTGCTGGTTTGAACAGCGTCAATTTCATGGATCACTGAAATGGCCCCAACCGCCGCATTCCGCACCAGCGGCGAAACGCGGCTGATCATGCGCCACGCCGCCACGGTGTGGATCGGGCAGGTCGCGGTGATGGCTTTCGGCGTGACCGACACCATCGTCGCCGGCCACTACGCCCAAGACGCACTGTCGGCGCTGTCGGTGGGCAGCGCGATCTTCATCACCGTCTACATCTCGCTGATGGGCGTATTGCAAGCCCTGCTGCCGGTCTGGGCCGAACTGCACGGCGCACAGCGCAGTGCCGACGTGGGGCGCGCGGCGCGCCAATCGCTGTACCTGTGCGCGGCAACAAGCATCGCCGGCATGGCGCTGCTGTTATTCCCCGGGGCCTTACTGCGCTGGACCGACGTGCCTGAGCCGATGCGCGCACAGGTGACCGTCTATCTGCGCATCCTCGCCTACACCCTGCCCTCGGCCCTGCTGTTTCGCCTGTTCAGTACGCTCAACCAAAGCCTGGGCCACCCCCGGCTGGTGACCGTGCTGCAAATCGCCGCGCTCGTGCCGAAGGTGTTGCTGTCCATCGCGCTGACCTTCGGCCTGGAGATCAACGGCATCCGGCTCCCCGCGTTGGGCTTGGTCGGCTGCGGCTGGGCCACACTCATCGTTAACTACGCCATGCTGATCGCCGCGCTGTGGCTGCTGCGCACCCAGCCGATCTACCGCGCATACGCAATCTGGCAGCGCATCGAAGCGCCCGACTGGCAGCAAATCGGGCACTTCCTGCGGCTGGGCATACCGGGTGGACTGACGGTGCTGGTGGAAGTGACCTCCTTCACGCTGATGGCGCTGTTCATCGCGCGTCTGGGCAACACAGCCACCGCCGCGCACCAAATCGTGGCCAACCTCACCGGGTTGGCCTACATGACGCCGCTGTCGCTGGCGATTGCCACCAGCGCGCGCGTGAGCTTCTGGCTCGGCGCGGGCAACCCGGCGCGCGCGCGCCAAACCTGCACACGCGGCTTCGCACTCGCGCTGGGCTTCACACTGCTGTACTGCGCGCTGATGGTCGCGCTGCGCCACATACTGCCCGGCATCTATACCGACGACCCCGGCGTACAGGCCATTGCCGCCACCCTGCTGCTGGCCACCGCCGCCTACCACCTGGCCGATGAAGTGCAAACGCTCAGCGTCTTCGTGCTGCGCAGTTACCGCATCACCGTGCTGCCGCTGGTGATTTACTGCGCGCTGCTGTGGGGCGTGGGCCTGACCGGCGGTTACCTGCTGGCCTACCGCGGCCTGGGCCCCTGGGCCGCCCTCCATACGCCGCTGGCCTTCTGGCTGATGGCCGCCTTAGCGCTCATCTTGGCCGCGCTATTGCTGGTGGCGCTGCTGCTGCACACGCTGCGGCGCGGCCGGGGCGCCACTCAGCGCCAGCGCGGAATCGTGCGCTGATACGCCGCAGACTCCGCATCCCATTGCCTGCGGTTCGCCCTGCGCGTGTTCGCCGCATCGATGTTTTTCTTGTTGCGATCCTCAGCGGCCTTGCGCAACATCGCGTCGCCCTCATTGCCGAAGAAGATGCGCCGGAACTTGCCGATGCCGTAGCCGTTGGCCTGAAATTCAGGCATGCCGAAGCCGATGAAGCCCGCCATCGAGTCGTGCACATGGTGGTCGAAGAATGCCCTGATCCCAGGCGTCAGCCCCTCGGGGCGAAGGGCTTCAAGCAATTGCACGCCGTCGCGCTCCACCGCCGTTTCGCGGATTTCTGCCTGTCGCTCGCTGCGGGTGATGAAGTCACGCCAGCGCTGCAGGTAGTCCGGCGCTTTTTGTGCCAACGCATTCACCTTGGCAAAGTCCGCTGCATTGTCCCGGCAGTGCGACACCCACGCGGATCGCTCGGAAAACTCACGTGCTGTTGGGGAAGCAAAAATACCCAAGGGAATCACGCGCGCGACAGCCCCTGCGGCAACGCCCTTTGCGGCAATATCAAGCTGGGTCGTCCAGGCCGACAGCGCCCCAATGTCCTGCAAATCGAAAGGCTGGCGCAATGCCTCGTCGCTCTTGCCGTTGTCCTGGATGCGCCGGCCGATCTCGGCGCACAGGGCGGCGATCACCGAGATCAACGCGATCTGGGTGTCGCTCATCCAGCCCGCTTCGCCGTCGTAGTCCTCGCCCTTATTGGGTTTTTTGTGCGCGCGCTGCATTTCATCTTCAACCGGCCCCTCCACCCTTTTGCCGGCGCCGGCGCGCCAGCGGTGCGTGAAATACAGGCTCATGTGCTGGCGCGCCATGTCTTCCACCGGGCCGGGCTTAATGGCGGCGGCCTTGCAGTAGTCATCGAAAGCTTTAACGGTGTCCTCCGAAGGTTTAATGGCCTGTCTAAATTCCGGCGTGAGCTGCTTAAAGGCCCCCCCTTGCTGAAACGGTCGAAACGGCACACCAGCGGCGAGTGCCACGTGGTACATCTCGTAGCACGGAATGCGCGCCACCTGATGGTCATCGGCGCCGTCCTTCGCGCCGTTGTTCCAGTCGTCCTTGCCCAGACTTTGCGGCATGTAGCCGCCGCCCACATCCGAATGCGAGCCGGGGTACACGTACTCGATAACGTTGTTCGGGTACTTGGCGCCCACGCGTACCGAATCCAGCGGAAAACATGCGCGCACCTCGTGCGCGGCCGCCATGTGCACGCAACGCTCAACGGCGGGGTGGATCTGCATGTTCTGGTCAGCCCAGTCCAAATGGCCTTCGGCGAACGTGTAAAGGCCCGCGATACCCACCGAGGCCACCGTATCGAAAAGGCCCAGGAACTGCACGCGCACCGGAATACCGGCAAACAGCCAACCTCCATCTTTTTGCTCGCAGAGCTTGAAAAACCAGTTCACGAAAGCGCGCGCCTCGGCCGCGCCGCGCGAAAAGCCGAATACATTGAGCGTAAGGCCTTCAATTTTCGGCAAGCGGTTGGCGATCTTCGCTTTCAGTTGGGCTTGCAGTGAACTTGCAGAACTTCCGAGCCGCCAATTGCGGATGGGCTTGCTGACCATCTCGGAAAGCCAGCCGTCGTCATTGGCGATCGTGGCAGCATTTGAATCTTTAATGAAATCATCTCTGTACACGTACTGACTGACTGCATTGAAAACCCGGGTCAGCCCCCAGACGATACGGGGTGAGCCCTTGTTGGCAAAGGCAGAACCCAATTTCTTTCCAAACCAACTGGTGTCACCGATCTCGGGAAAGGGCGTTCCAACGCCAGGTATGTAGTAGCGGTAATAGCCATTGCCTCCAACAATGATGTTGTTAGGGTGCGCATGGTAGAGCCGCACAACGTTGGAATGCTTCTGCTGACGGAGTTCTTTGGGTTGAGTTTCCGTCCCGTAGTCGTTTTTCTCGTTATTGCCGGTGCCATCGAAGAACAGGCCCACAAACACTTGGCCCGTGCATTTTGGCTTCGGCGAACTCATCGCACACAACGCCGCCGTGCGCTGCATGGTTTCCCGTGGCGTCAGCTTGCGCTCGCCGAAACGGGTTTGGCCCAGCGCCGGGTTTTGAGCTGAATCGATGCGAATCGGGGTATCGCTCATGGCTTTTTCTCCTGCCACAAGGGATATAGGTCCAACAAATCTTCTCTTGTCTTCCACGGTAACTTGTCCGCCGCACTCATGGGGTATTGCGGATTTTCAATACCATAACTGCTGACCACCACTTTGATGCGATTATTGGCATAGAAATGAACTTCCACAGGCCCCGGGCCGCGCTCCGAGTAGTCCGGTATCTCGACCTCAGCCTCCTGCCGTGGTGGCAGGGGACGGGTGTCGTTGTCTTTCTCCGGCGTATAGCGCCAGTACACCTTCGCCGTCATGCCCGGATGCCATTTCTCGGGAAGCATGACGCAGCAATTCGAGCCGTGGTCCCCGCTTTCTGGCGACAGGTTCGGACCACCCGATCCATTAACCGAAAACGATGCAATAGCCCAACCACCATCGTCGGGCATATGGTTGTAGCCCCCCACGGAAACCGCCACCATTTTGTTGCCGCAACCAGCAAGCAATAAGGCGGCGAGAGCCAATATGCCGAGACAAAACCACCTCGGCAAGACAGGGTTGCTGACTGGAGTGATCACGGGTTTCATTGTTTCTTCTCCCTACTTGCCGGTGCCATCAAAGAACAGGCC
>JAITWT010000210.1 GCA_031285125.1 Burkholderiaceae bacterium
GGTCTGCGGCGTTGCAACGCTGGCCCATAGCCGGGCTATGGGCTGCGCGCTGCGCCTTGCATCCCCTCCCGAAAAGGCCTCTGCGTGAGTCATTTGAGATCGTAAACAGGTTCTTAGCGTCGCGGCGGGCGCCGCTCGAACAGCGCGATCGCTTCGCCCATGATGCCGCGCCGGAAGGCCAGCACGCAGACCACGAAGATCAGGCCGGTGACGATCGGGACATTGTCGCCCAGGGTATTGAACCAATCGATGCCGCTCAGGCGCGCCAGCAGGTTGCCCAGATCGCCGATTTTGTTTTCGAGCCCGACCACCAGCGCCGCGCCGATCATCGGGCCCGAGAGCGTGCCGACACCGCCCAGCAGGACCATCAGGATCACCAGGCCGGAGGTGGGCCAGTTCACATCGGTCAGTGAAGCAACGTGGATCACCTGCGCTTTGAGCGCGCCGGCCAGTCCCGTCAGCGCCGCCGAGATGACGAAGGCCAGCAGCTTGAAGCGGTTGACGTCGTAGCCCAGCGAGAGGGTGCGTGGCTCGTTTTCCTTGATGCCCTTGAGCACCTGCCCGAAGGGCGAGTGGATGGTGCGCACGATCAGCGCGAAAGCCGCCGCCGCGACGAGCAGCGTGAAGTAGTACATCACGCGGTCATCGTCCAGCGAAAGCAGGCCCAACAGCTTGCCGCGCGCAATGCCTTGCATGCCGTCCTCGCCGCCGGTGAAAGGGGCTTGCAGGCAGAAGTAATGCACCATCTCCGCCAGCCCCAGCGTAATCATGGCGAAGTAGATGCCTAGGCGGCGGATCGCCAGCACGCCAAAAATCCAGCCCAGGAGGGCGCCGGTGAGGAGGCCTGCGATCAAGCCGAATTCCGGCGTCAGGCCCAGGTCGCGCGTGACGTAAGCGCAGGCATAGGCCGAAAAACCAAAGAATGCCGCGTGCCCGAAGGACAACAGCCCGGTGTAGCCCAGCAGCAGGTTGAAGGCGCTGGCGAACAGGGCGAAGCACAGTACCGTCATCATGAACACGGGATAGACGCCGATCCAGGGCGCGATGATTAAAGCGATGAGCAGTACGCCGTACAAAATGAGGCTGGATTTTTTCATGGCGCCGTCTTCTTACTTTTCCTTGCCGAACAGACCCGCCGGGCGCACCAGCAGCACGATCACCATGATGACGAAGACCACCACGGCTGAACCTTGTGAGTAGAAGACTTTGGTCAGCCCCTCGATCACGCCCAGGGCCAGGCCGGTGAGGATCGAGCCCATGATCGAACCCATACCGCCGATCACCACCACGGCGAAGACGACGATGATGAGGTGCTGCCCCATCAGCGGCGAGACCTGGATGACCGGTGCGGCCAGCACCCCGGCAAAGGCGGCCAGCGCAACGCCGAAACCGTAAGTCAGCGTAATCATCAGCGGCACATTGATGCCGAAGGCTTCCACCAGGCGCGGGTTTTCCGTGCCGGCGCGCAGGTAGGCGCCCAGACGGGTTTTTTCGATCAGGAACCAGGTGGCAAAGCACACCGCGAGCGAGGCGGCGATGACCCAGGCGCGGTAGTTGGGCAAGCTCATGAAGCCCAGATCGGTCACGCCTTGCAGCAGCTCGGGCTTGTCATAGGGCAGCCCCGAGGAGCCGTAAATCGAGCGCGACACGCTTTCGATGAGCATGGCCAGGCCCAATGTGAGCAGCAGACCGTAGAGGTGATCGAGTTTGTAAATCCAGCGCAGCAGCAGCCGCTCGATCAAGATACCCAAGGCCCCCACCACCAGCGGCGCGGCGATCAGCATGACCCAGTAGTTGATGCCGAAATAGTTCATCGCCATCCACGTCACCAGCGCCCCGAGCATGAACAGCGCGCCATGTGCGAAGTTGATGATGTTGAGCAACCCGAAAATAATCGCCAAGCCCAGGCTCAGGATCGCATAGAACGAGCCATTGACCAGGCCCAACAACAGCTGGCCGAGCAGCGCAGGAAGCGTCATCTGCATGGAAGGGTGAGCAATCAAAGGTCCGCGCGCCGGCGCGCGCGCGGGGGATGGGGTGGAGGGATCAGGAAATCGGCGCTGTGCTTATTTCCACAACTTGCAGCGGCTCTCGGCCTTGGTCGTGAAGACCGCATCGCCATTGAGCGTTTGGAGCACTCTCAAGTAGTCCCACGGGCCTTTGGATTCGGCCGGGCTCTTCACTTGCATCAGATACATGTTGTGCACGAAGCGGCCATCGGCACGGATGGTGCCTTTGGCAAAAAAATCGTTAATGGGCGTGCTCTTGAGCTTGGTCATCACCGCGTCGGCATCGGTCGTGCCGGCGGCCTTGACGGCGTTCAGATAGGCCGTCACCGCCGAGTAGTCAGCCGCCTGGACATCGGTGGGATAAACCTTGGTCTTGGCATAGAAACGCTTGGCCCAGGCACGCGTCTGATCGTTGAGGTTCCAGTCCCAGCTGGTGGTGGTCAGCAGCCCCTGCATGGCCTTCAGGCCCAGGCTGTGGATGTCGGAGAAAAACACCAGCAGGCCGGCAATCTTCATGGAGGAGGTCAGGCCGAACTCGTTGGCGGCCTTGACGGCGTTTTGCGTATCGCCGCCGGCGTTGGCCAGCGCCAGCACCTGCGCCTTGGACGCCTGCGCCTGCATCAGGTACGAGGAAAAGTCCGAATTGTTCAGCGGCACTTTCACCCCGCCGGCCACGGTGCCGCTCTTGGCCTTGATGACGCGCGTGGCGTCGGCTTCCAGCGAGTGGCCGAAGGCGTAGTCGGCGGTCAGGAAGAACCAGCTCTTATCGCCGCGCGCGATCATCGCCCCGGCGGTGCCCTTGGCCAGCGCCATCGTGTCATAGGCGTAATGCACCGTATAGGGCGTGCACTGCTCGTTGGTCAGCGCCGAGGAGCCCGCGCCGTTGTCGAAGAACACGCGCTTCTTCTCGGCGGCGATCTGTGCCATGGCCAGCGCCGTGCCTGAATTGGTACCGCCAAAGAGCATCGTCAGCCCCTGGGTATCGATCCATTCGCGCGCTTTGGCTGCGGCGATATCGGCCTTGTTTTGGTGGTCGGCGCTCATCAGCGTGATCGGCCGGCCCAGCACCTTGCCGCCAAAGTCGTCGATCGCCATCTGCATTGCGATCGCGCCGTTCTTGCCCTCGACATCGGCATACAAGCTCGACATGTCGGTAATCAAGCCAATCTTCACGGGCGTTTGATCTTGCGCATGCGCGGCTGTCGCCGCGAACACGCTCAGAGCCGCGCCCAGTGTGAGCGTGAGCGCAAGAGGAGTGAGTCGAGTCTTCATGGGATCTCCTTGGGTGATGAAACAAGGGGGTGGGGTGGATCGAATGGGGGATGGCGTTGTCTGCGGCGGCGGGCTGGTCTGGTTTGTCTCCTGTGGGTTCATCAAGTCATCGTTAAAAGCCGTATCAAACGTCGCATCAAACGTCGCATCAAACGCCCAGCAATTCGTTGAGCACAGCCGTCTTGCTTTGAAGCTCGCTGGCGCTGAACTGCTCGACGATCCGTCCGTGCTCCATCACATAGGAGCGATCGGCCAGCGGTGCGGCGAAGTGGAAGTTCTGCTCGACCATCACCACCGTGTAGCCCTTGGCGCGCAGCGTCACGATCATTTGCGCCAGCGCCTGCACGATCACCGGCGCCAGTCCTTCGGAAATTTCATCGAGCAACAGCAACTGCGCGCCGGTACGCAAAATGCGCGCCACCGCCAGCATCTGCTGTTCACCGCCGGACAGCCGCGTCCCCTGGCTGGCGCGCCGCTCGGCCAAGTTGGGGAACATGGCATAAATCTCTTGGATTGACATCGCCTGGCCGATGCCTTGTTCCTGCCGCTTGCCTTTGACTTTGAGCGCGGGCGGCAACATCAGGTTTTCCTGCGCCGACAGGCTGGCAAAAATGCCGCGCTCCTCGGGGCAATAGCCGATGCCGTAATGCGCGATGCGGTGGGTGACCAAGCCAATGGTTTCGTGCCCATTGACCCGGATGCTGCCGCTGCGCCGCCCGGTCAGGCCCATGATGGCGCGCAGCGTGGTCGTGCGCCCGGCGCCGTTGCGCCCGAGCAGCGTGACCACCTCGCCCGGCTGCACCACCATATCCACGCCATGCAGCACGTGCGATTCACCATACCATGCCTGCAAACCTTTGATTTCGAGCGCAGCCGCGGCCATCATGCCTCCCGCCGGGCCGCCCCAAGGCAGGCATGCGCCCCCTCGGGGGGCAGCGAACTACACGGAGTGAGGAGCGTGGGGGCCATGTTCAATGCATCCCCTGCAAATGGCTCTCGGCGCAGCCCATGTAGGCCTGCATCACCTGCGGGTTTTTCGAGACTTCGCTGTACGGCCCCTCGGCCAGCACGGCGCCGCGTTGCAGCACGGTAATGGTGTCGGCAATATTGGACACCACACTCATGTTGTGCTCGACCATCAGCACCGTGCGTCCGGCCGACACGCGCTTGATCAGCGCGGCCACGCGGTGCACATCTTCGTGGCCCATGCCTTGCGTCGGCTCGTCCAGCAACATCAGCGCGGGTTCCATCGCCAGCGTGGTGGCGATTTCGAGCGCGCGTTTGCGACCATAGGGCAGATTCACGGTGTGCTGATCCGCCAAATCGGCCAAACCCACCTGCGCCAACAGCTCTCTCGCGCGCGCGTTGAGCGATGAAAGCACACGCGCGCTTTTCCAGAAGTGATACGAAATGCCCAGTCGCCGCTGCAAGCCCAGCCGCACGTTCTCCAGCGGCGTCAGGTGTGGGAACACCGCTGAAATCTGGAACGAACGGATAATGCCGCGCCGCGCGATCTGCGCGGGGCGTTCGCGTGTAATGTCTTGGCCGTTGAAAGCGATCGTGCCCGAAGTCGGGACCACAAACTTGGTCAGCAAATTGAAGCAGGTGGTCTTGCCCGCGCCATTGGGCCCGATCAACGCATGAATCGTGCCGCGCCGCACGGTCAGATCGACCTGGTTGACGGCGGTAAATCCTTTGAATTCCTTAGTCAGCGCGCGCGTTTGCAGAATGATGTCGCCCATCTCGCCCATCTCATGCGCTCGTCTTTGGGAAAGCCCTGTAGCCGCCGCTCCCGTACACCCCAAACCTCAAGCGGCCTTTCGCAAAAGACGGTTCTAGTATTGCTTTGCTGTCTCGGTAGAAAACTGTTTTATTCATGCAGTCAATCTTTCACTGGCGTACCCCGGCAAGGCAGCCCCGGGTCAAAGCCTAACTGTTCATTGTGAGTACGTGCCCGGCCTTTGGGTATTCGGGTAAATACCGATACGGCAGCGCTGGCGCAGACGCCAGACACGATGGATGGAGCACTAGGGCCTGTTAACAATCACTCAGGCGTTTGGATGAACCAGCAAGCCAAGCAGAGCACGCCCAAGAAGCTCCTGGCCAGTTTGTCATAGCGCGTGGCCACACGTCTGAATTGCTTGA
>JAITWT010000212.1 GCA_031285125.1 Burkholderiaceae bacterium
GATCCGCGTTGCGCTGAATTGGATTACGTGACTGGAAGCCGCCGCAAACTGCAAATCGACTATGCGATGAGCAACAACTTTGCCTTTGGCGGCATCAATACCTCATTGGTACTGCGCCGTTGGCGCGATGACGTTTCTATGCCCTCCCACTGAAAGAAAGTAATCAATGAAATATGCAATTTTGGTGAGTGCTTTTGTGACGAGTGTGGCGATGAAGGGAACTTACGCCAAACTCAGATGATGAAGCCAAGGACTGGCGCCGCTGTCATCATTGACTGCGGTTGCGGTCATGGCGAGTGACCACGGTGCACCACCGGCGCTGACCCAGCGCCGTACTCGCCCTAAAACTGGCATGGGTTCAAAAACTCAAAAATTCCCGCGCGGGAATTGTGTTTTTACCGCGGTCTTCGGCAAAGCTTCAGCAGTGCTTCAATGACCGCCGCCTGCCCCGGCGCGCTGGTATGAACCTCTCCAAAACCCGCGGTCTGCGCGGCCTGTGCGATGCGCGGGTGCGTCGTCAGCGCGCGCGCAAGGCGCCAATCGACTTCGGGCAGCGCGGCACACAGGTTGCCGATGGCCTGCGAGCTGCCAAACAGCCATAAACTGCCATCGGCGGCGGCCTGCCTGGCCAGCGCGTGCTGGGCGGCATCGAAGACCGGCGCGAGACGCCGGTAGGCGGCCACGTTGTCGGCTTGCGCACCCGCGGCGGCGATCGCGCGCGCAAGCCAGTCGCGGCCCGAGGGCACGCCATCGGCCTGTGCGCCACGCACGATCAGCACCCGTGCGCCGGGTTGCACCTGCGCGCGCACCCGTGACCACAAGGCTTCCGAATCGAAGGCGGGAGCATCGGCGGGCGGCGCGTCGATGGTTTGCGCATCGACCCCCGCCGCAAGCAGCGCGGCGACGGTGCCCGCGCCGGTGGCCCAGTGGCGGGGCCGCGCGTTGCTTGTGCCGGTACGGGGGGCTGAATCGGTGTCCGCGCCCACATCCACGTCCACGTTCGCATCCACGGTAGCGTCTGCATGATCGGCCCCAGCCCCGGCGCGCGGGGCAAAAAAATACCGCACGGCCTGCGCGCTGACGAACATCAATGCACGATAAACGCCCCGGTCGATGCGCGCCCAAGCGTTCTGTAGGGCGCGCACATCGGCCAGCGGCGCGATTTCGATCAGCGGCAAGGCCTGCGCGCGGATGCCGTGTGCGTCCAACAGGGCGGTCCAACGCGCGGCTTCATACGCGGGACGGGTCACGATCACGCGGCATGCGGTCATTGCGGCAGGCGGTGATGGCCGTCCAGCGCTCGCTTCATCGTTGCTGCGCGCATCAGGGTTGCGCCCCGGCCGCGCGCAATAAGCCCGCTGCATGTTCGCCCAGCGCCGCCGCCGCGGCTTCGTCAGCGACGGTGCTTTCAGCCTGCACACGGACCAGCGGCGCGGTGCTTTCAACCACGCCCCAGGCGGCATCGATGCGCAGTTTCCCGGCCGCATCGCCGCTTTGGCTGGCCGCGCTTTGCGCTGTTTGCCAACGCGCGTGCGCGGCCAGCGGCATCGAGCAACTGCCGCCCATCGCGCGGCTGACGGCGCGTTCGGCGGCGGTGGCCAGCGTATCGGCGCGGCTGGCCAGTGGCGCGAGCGATTCGAGTAGATCGGTGCGATCGGCGCGCACCTCGATGCCCAGCGCGCCCTGCCCAGCGGCGGGCAGCATCTGCTCGGGGGTGAAAATCTGGCGGATGCGCGCGCCCAGCCCGAGACGCTTGAGCCCGGCCGCCGCGAGCACGATGGCGTCATACTGGCCTTCATCGAGCTTGCGCAGGCGCGTATCCAGGTTGCCGCGCAGCGCTTGGATACGCAGATCGGGCCGTTGTGCGCGCAGCAGGACCACCCGGCGCAGGCTCGATGTGCCCACCACCGCGCCCGGCGGCAGCGCCTCCAGCGTGGCGTAGCGCGGCGAAACCAGCGCATCGCGCGGGTCTTCGCGCTTGAGCACACAGGCCAGCACGAAGCCCGGGTGCAGATCCATCGGAACATCCTTGAGCGAATGCACGGCGATGTCGGCGCGGCCTTCTTCAAGCGCCCATTCGAGCTCCTTGACAAACAGTCCCTTGCCGCCGACTTTGCTCAGGGCGCGGTCGAGGATCTGGTCGCCCTGTGTGGTCATGCCCAGCAGCTTGACCGTATGGTCACGCGCCTGCAGCAGGGATTGAACATAGTGCGCCTGCCACAAGGCAAGCCGGCTTTCGCGCGTGGCGATAACAATGGAAGACACGACAGAATCTGGGCCGGAGTGCCTGGCCCGCAGTCAACATGGGGGTTTCGATGCTAGCACTTGCTCTTGCGCGGCTCTTTCTTGGGGGGCTTGTGCGGTTCTTGTTCGGCCCTTGTGCAGCTCTTATGCGCGCAGGATCTCATGAGCACGATGGGGCCCTAAAACTTCAGGCCGGTGGCTTTGGGGTGATCGGTCCAAATGCCGCTTTGCATGATCCGCATGCATCCCTCGGTATCGGCCAGCTCGCCTTCGGGCGTCATCGTGCAGAGATCCTGCTGCGCGGCCATGCAGCGCGCCATCGTCGGGTAGCTCTGTTTGTAATAAACAGCGCATTGCATCCACATCACATCGGGCAAAGGGGCGCCCTTGGCGAGATTCATCAAGTAGGCGTAGGCGCCGCGCGTTTCGTGGACGCAAGCGTCACTGCGTGGCTTGCCGTCTGTCGCTGGGGGCGCGTTGCACTGCTTTAATTGCGCCTGTAAAGCAGCTTCACGCGGGAGATTCAGAAAACGGCTGTTGGGGGCTTGTTGCGCATGAGCGCATAGGGCAAGGGATGCGAGTACGAACGCAGCAATGCGTTTCATGGAACACCTCATACTTGAGCGCATACTTGGAAACGGCTGAACACGCCAGGTTCTTAGGTTCTCAGTAAAAGAGGGAGGATACAGACAAGCGCCTGTGCAAAACTCCCTTTAGGAACCTCTGAACAACTCCCCGCGCGTGGGCGCGCCCGGATTCGGGATGGAATGCAAGGCGCAAAGCGCAGCGATACCCGGCGGTATCGCGAGCATTTGCAACGAAGCAGACCGCCCGAATACGGGATGCGACCGCCGCGAGGGAGTTGTTTAGAGGTTCCTTTACCCTCAGCTTGCCATCCAATACGCCCATGCCATCCACTCCATCCGATGCCGCCGCCCGCGCGCAGCGCCAGAGCCAGATCGTGCGCGCGCTTTCGGCCGAATTGCCAACCCATGCGCTGCTGTGGCAGAGCGAGGACACCACACCCTACGAATGCGATGGTCTGAGTGCCTATCGTCAGCGTCCGCTGGTGGTTGCGCTGCCTGAGTCCGAGGCGCAGGTGGCGGCGCTGCTGCGCATTTGTCACGCGCTGGGCGCTCCGGTGGTGGCGCGCGGCGCGGGCACCGGACTGTCCGGCGGCGCGTTGCCGCACCCCATGGGGGTCACGCTATCGCTGACGAAGTTCAACCGTATCCTCGCCATCGATCCCATCGCGCGCACCGCCACCGTGCAATGCGGCGTGCGCAACCTCGCCATCAGCGAGGCCGCCGCGCCGCACGGCCTGTATTACGCGCCGGACCCGTCCAGCCAGATCGCCTGCACCATTGGCGGCAACGTGGCCGAGAACTCGGGGGGCGTGCATTGCCTGAAATACGGCCTGACGCTGCACAACGTCCTGTGCGTGCGCGGCTTCACTGCGCAGGGCGAGGCGGTCGAATTCGGAAGCGCCGCGCTCGATGCCGCCGGGCTCGACCTGCTCGCGCTGGTGGTCGGCAGCGAGGGGATGCTGGCCGTCACCACCGAAGTCACGGTGCGGCTGATCCCGCGTCCGCAAATCGCGCGCTGCCTGATGGCCAGTTTCGACGATGTGCAGAAAGCCGGTGATGCGGTCGCCGCGGTGATTGCTGCGGGCATCATCCCCGCCGGACTGGAAATGATGGACAAGCCCATGACGGCGGCGGTCGAAGCCTTCGTCCACGCGGGCTATGACCTGGATGCCGCCGCCATCCTGCTGTGCGAATCCGATGGCACGGCCGAGGAGGTGGAAGAAGAAATCGCGCGCATGAGCGCCGTGCTGCAGGGCGCCGGTGCGACCGCCATCGCCTGCAGCCGCGATGAGGCCGAACGGCTGCGTTTCTGGAGCGGGCGCAAAAACGCCTTCTCGGCCTCCGGGCGCATCAGTCCCGATTACATGTGCCTGGATTCAACCATCCCGCGCAAGCACCTGGCCCGTATCCTGCTGGCGATCACGCAGATGGAACAGAAATACAAGCTGCGCTGCTGCAACGTCTTTCATGCGGGCGACGGCAACCTGCACCCGCTGATCCTGTTCGATGCCAACGACCCCGATGAATTGAGCCGCTGCGAACGTTTCGGCGCCGACATTCTGGAGACCAGCGTTGCGATGGGCGGCACGATTTCGGGCGAGCATGGCGTCGGGGTCGAAAAGATCAACAGCATGTGCGTGCAATTCAGTGCGGAGGAAAACGAACAGATGTTCGGCATCAAACGCGCTTTCGATCCGGCCGGGGGCCTGAACCCCGGCAAGGCGATTCCGAGCGCATCGCGCTGCGTCGAATATGGCCGGCAGGTGGTGCGCGGCGGCCGTCTGGCGTTTCCTGATTTGCCGCGGTTTTAAGAACCTGTTTACGATCTCAAATGGCTCACGTTGGGCCGCAATCGGGATGAGTGGGTGGCCAACGGCGCGCCGCATGGGCTGGTGCCCATGCAAGCGACTGGGCCGCCCAATCGCCCGA
>JAITWT010000125.1 GCA_031285125.1 Burkholderiaceae bacterium
CACCCGAGGGGCCGGATGCAAGGCGCAGGCGCGCAGCAAGGCTTGATGCCTTGCAAGGGCCTGCAACGCCGCAGACGGCCCCTCGGGTGCACAACCCAAAGGGAAGGGCCGTATTGGCCTGCCCCTCGGCGTTACGCTCCTTGCATGGGCATGTAGCCCGTGCGGCGTCGCGTGCCTTGATGGGCAGGCCAATACTGCCCTTCGCGACTGTGGAAATAGTGTGAACAGGCCCTAGATCTGTAGACATGTGTAGAGCGAAGCATCGAGATGAAGCTCCTTTTTGACGATGGCGATGAGCACGTAGGTGGACACGGCGCACCCCCGGTGTGTTAATTATGGCTCACCCGCCCCTACTCATCGCCCGTGTCGCCGCCTGAATCTCCCGGGCTTGGCATGGGTACGACGCGTTGCGCTGCCGCGTTGCGTGGGCGCGTTCCGGGCGTCACATTCAGCGCGATGCTCTTGCTGCCGCGTTGCAGTGTGAAATGTGCGCTTTCCCCCGGTTTAAGAGCGGCCACAGTGCTGAGCAACTCCTGCGTGTTACTGGTCTTGTGCCCGTCCACTGATGTGATCACGTCGCCTGGACGGATGCCCGCATTGGCCGCCGGGCCGCTTTGCAGTACGCCGGTGATGATGACCCCGTATTCGGCCTTGATGCCGAAGGTCTGCGCCAGCTCAGGCGTGAGGTCGGTGGGTTCGACGCCAATCCAGCCGCGCGTGACTTTGCCGTCGCGCACAATGGCCTCAAGCACCTGGCGCGCGACCGACACCGGGATTGCGAAGCCGATCCCCATGCTGCCGCCTGAGCGCGAATAGAT
Organism: Burkholderiaceae bacterium; assembly: GCA_031285125.1. Taxonomy (GTDB): domain Bacteria; phylum Pseudomonadota; class Gammaproteobacteria; order Burkholderiales; family Burkholderiaceae_C; genus JAITWT01. The sequence goes on from JAITWT010000125.1 coordinate 819, forward strand.
GGCCGTATTGATGCCTTCCAGATTGCCGTTGATATCCACCAGCGCGCCGCCCGAATTGCCGGGGTTAATGGCCGCATCGGTCTGAATGAAATCCTCGAAAGTGTTGATGCCCAACTGACTGCGCCCCAGCGCCGAGACGATGCCGCTGGTGACCGTCTGTCCGACGCCAAAAGGATTGCCGATGGCCAGCACGCGGTCCCCCACTTGTAGCGCGGCCGAATTGCCCAGCGTGATGACCGGTAAGCGAGCCAAGCTGATTTTGAGCACCGCCACGTCGGTATCCGGGTCGGTGCCGATCACCTTACCCGGCACGCGGCGACCATCGTTGAGCGCGACTTCGATTTTGTCGGCACCTTCGATGACGTGGTTGTTTGTCAGCACGTAGCCTTCGGGGCTGACGATCACACCGCTGCCCAACCCAACCTGGGGTTGTCCGCCCTGGTTGCCAAAGAAAAAGCGAAACCACGGATCGTTCATGAGCTCATCGTGCCGCGCCGATTTACTCGCAGTGATGCTGACGACCGCAGGCGCCGCACGCCGGGCTGCTGCGCTCAGGCTGTCATGCGCCGGTACGCTGCCTGGCGTCGCCGGCGCGGTTGACGCGGTTGGCGGCGGTGCTTCGATCACCGAGACCCGGGCACCGGGCACGCTCGCGCGGTGTAGCCAGCCCGGCTGCAAAGTGGCAACAATGAAATACACCGCCACCAGGATGGTGACAGTCTGCGCAAACAACAGCCAAAGGCGTTTCATAGGGGATCGGTCCGGGCAACGAGGCCAGCGTGGTCAACTTTGCGACATTGTCCCTCATGCACGTGCTGAATGCGTTTGTGAATGGGCGAGTTTGTGCGTTTGTACGTGCATCCGCAGCGCAGCGCCCGCCCAACCGAATGCGCATGCATCCGCCCCGCGGGGCTGGGCTGGCGCGGGCCCGGGTGCACAAATGGTTTCGGCGATGGGCTCTATCGACGAGCACACGCTACGCCGCGATGTACGCCTCCAGCCCCAGCGTCAGCACGGTGGCAACCTCCGTCCCGATACTGATGCGCAGCTCACGCTCGGCCTGGGCGACGGCGCGGCGGAAGGCATCGAGCCAAGCCAAGCCATCGGTGGTGAAGCGCACCTGCCGCGCGCGCCCATCGTGCGGATCGCTCTCGCGCGTGACCAATCCCCACGCGGCGCACTGATCCACCAGCGCGCCCATCGCTTGTTTACTCATGCCCGCGCGCTGCGCGAGCTCCGACAGACGTGAGCCGCCGCGCGCAAGATGGCGCGTGATGTGAATGTGCGCTGCACTGATCTGGTGGCGCGCCGCCAGGTTCGAGAGTGCCAGCGGCACCTCAATGTCGTACGCCATCAATGTCAGCACGCGCGCGTCGAAGCGGCGCATGGCTTCGCCGAGCAGGCGGCCTATGTGGCTCTGACGCCATGCGTCCTGGGGATCATCACGTTGCATCACTGGAAATGATCGAGAAAGTCATCAAACCGCCGCGAGCCGCAGCAGACACCCCGAATATAGTCAATTAAATTGACTAAAAAATGGATTTACGGCAAGAAACAAACTGCTAAACTACTGTTCAAGCATCCAGTTTTATTTCATTTTCAAATCCAGCGCATCCGCGATGGCGCTGCGCAGACCGTGCTGTGGCGCGGCACGCGCAGTCGACAAAGTGATCGTTTGAGATGAAATGCAATGAATTGTTTTGACAGTCCCTCGGCACTTGGTAATTTACTGATTTTTAAGGAGTTTTTATGGACACCGCAGTCAAAGACACAGAAAAAGCCAAAGCCCTGCAAGCGGCGCTGGCACAAATTGAAAGGCAGTTCGGCAAAGGCACAATCATGCGGCTCGGCGATGGCGAGCCGATCCAGGACATCCAGGTCGTCTCCACCGGCTCCCTCGGGCTGGATGTCGCTCTGGGCGTCGGCGGCTTGCCGCGCGGGCGTGTGATCGAAATCTATGGTCCCGAATCTTCGGGCAAGACCACGTTGACGCTACAGGTCATCGCCCAGATGCAGAAACTCGGCGGTACCTGCGCCTTTATCGATGCCGAGCATGCGCTGGACGTGCAGTACGCGCAAAAGCTCGGCATCAACGTGCCCGATTTGCTGATCAGTCAACCCGATACCGGCGAACAGGCGCTCGAAATCGTCGATTCGCTGGTGCGCTCGGGCGCGGTGGATCTGATCGTCATCGACTCGGTCGCCGCGCTCACACCCAAGGCCGAAATCGAGGGCGAAATGGGCGATGCGCTGCCCGGCCTGCAAGCGCGCCTGAGGAGCCAGGCGCTGCGCAAGCTGACGGCCACAATCAAGAAGACCAACTGCATGGTCATCTTCATCAACCAGATCCGCATGAAAATCGGCGTCATGTTCGGCTCGCCCGAAACCACCACGGGCGGCAACGCGCTGAAGTTCTACGCTTCGGTACGGCTGGATATCCGCCGCATTGGCACGATCAAAAAAGGCGATGACGCCATCGGCAACGAAACCCGGGTCAAAGTGGTCAAAAATAAAGTCAGCCCGCCGTTCAAAACCGCTGAATTCGACATTTTGTTTGGTGAAGGCATTTCGCGCGAAGGCGAAATCATCGACATGGGGGTGAACGCCAAGGCGATCGAAAAATCCGGCGCCTGGTACGCCTATCAGGGCGAAAAAATTGGACAGGGCCGCGACAACGCGCGTGAATTTCTACGTGAAAACCCGGCACTGGCGCGGGAAATTGAAAACAAAGTACGGGGCTCGCTGGGCATTGCACTGCTGCCGGAGAATTCAGCGCAAATAGCCTCTGAAAAAACTGCTGAAAAAGCTCCAAAGACGGGGAAAAATGAAAAACCCGGTAAGAGCGAATAAAGCCCGCGCATAAAACGCGTACATACGACCGGCTGACTGCGATGGCTTTTGCTGCCCCCTCACTCAAAGGCCGTGCCCTGCGCCTGCTGGCCCAGCGTGAGTATTCGCGCGCCGAATTGGAGCGCAAGCTCGGCCCGTACGCGCAAGAACCCGGCGCATTGGCGCACGCGCTTGACGAGTTGAGTGCGCTCGGCTTCATCAGCGAAGCGCGCGTTGTGCAATCGGTGCTGCACCAGAAAGCGGCGCGCCTGGGTACGGCGCGCATCCGCCAGACATTGGAAGCCAAGGGAATCGGCGACGCGGCGATTAAGCAGGCGCTGTCCTCCCTGCAAGACACCGAACTCGAACGTGCGCGCGAACTCTGGCAGCGCCGCTTCGGCGTTTTTCCCAAAGAAGCCCGCGAGCGCGCCCGGCAAATCCGCTTTTTGCTGGCCCGCGGTTTTTCGGCAACGGTCGCCACGCGCGTGCTGCGCGGCGCAAACGATGACGCGCAGCCGACGACCCGGTGTGATCAAACCGACGACTTTGCCGGCTTCTAGTGCGTCTAATTTAGTGCATCTAAATGGCCATTGCGCCCTCATGAAAAAAGCCCAGCAGCCTTTCAGCTCTGGGCTTTTTTGAGCGGACTCCCCTGTGCGGGATGCACGGGAGCGTTCGCGCGTTGCGTTTATTGCAGCTTGATTTCCACGTCCACGCCGGCAGGCAGGTCCAGCTTCATCAGCGCGTCGACCGTTTTGTCGGTGGGGTCGACGATATCCATCAGACGCTGGTGGGTACGGATCTCGAACTGGTCGCGGCTGGTCTTGTTGACGTGCGGCGAACGCAAGATGTCAAAGCGACGCATCCGCGTGGGCAGAGGCACCGGGCCTTTGACGATAGCGCCGGTGCGTTTGGCGGTATCCACAATCTCGGCGGCCGACTGGTCGATGAGCTTGTAGTCGAACGCCTTGAGGCGGATACGGATTTTTTGTTGGGCCATGGCTATGGGTTCCTTATCGCCTTATTCGATGATCTTGGCCACCACGCCCGAGCCCACCGTGCGACCGCCCTCGCGGATCGCAAAGCGCAGGCCCTCTTCCATCGCGATCGGCGCAATCAGCTTGACCGTGATGCTCACGTTGTCACCGGGCATCACCATCTCCTTGTCCTTGGGCAGCTCAATGGCGCCGGTCACGTCCGTCGTGCGGAAGTAAAACTGCGGGCGGTAGTTGTTGAAGAACGGCGTGTGACGGCCTCCCTCATCCTT
>JAITWT010000169.1 GCA_031285125.1 Burkholderiaceae bacterium
CCAAGACCGTGCAGACCGAGGATTTGCGCAGCAGCCTGGTCTATGAGATTCGCGTGCTGGCCGATGACCCCGAGGACCGCTTGCGGCTGGGGATGCCGGTGACGGTGCGGCTGGAGTGAGCTTTGTTGGCACGTTGCACGGTGGGGCTGAAATGAAACCGAACTCTTCCACCGGGGTAGGGGCGAAAAATTTTTCGCCCTTGCAGCGGTGGATGCCGTGTGGCGTGATAACCGCCCAAGGGCGAAAAATCTTTCGCCCCTACGCAGGAACGGCCACGCCGGTTTCATGCGATGCGGGTGGCGCGCAGCGTCATGAACAACTGAAATGAAACTCACCGCTTCCATCGTCATTGCGACCCAGAGCGAAGCGAAGGGGAAGCAATCCAGTCCGGCACCTGCAAAGGGCGCGCCTTCTGCTACCGCCCGGCTGGATTGCTTCGCTTCGCTCGCAATGACGGTAACGAAAGCCGCGCCGGTTTCATGCGTTGCGGACAACGCGCCATGCCCCAGGGAGCGGACATGAGCCTCGGTGCCCCAGTGCTTTCGTGCCGCGATCTGCACAAGCGCTTCGCGGTCAACGGCGCGCGGGAAACACGCGCGCTCGACGGCGTGTCGCTCGACGTACACGCCGGCACGCTCTGCGCGCTGGTCGGCCCTGACGGCGCGGGCAAGACCACGCTGTTGCGCCTGGCCGCCGGGCTGATGCGCGCCGACGAAGGCGCGCTGCGTGTGCTCGGCATCGACGTTGCCCAAGACCCGCAGGCGGTGCAGGACCGCATCAGCTACATGCCGCAGCGCTTTGGCCTTTACGAAGACTTGAGCGTGCAGGAGAACCTCGACCTCTACGCCGACCTGCACGGCGTGAGCCGATCGGTGCGCCGCGAACGCTATGCGCGGCTGATGGAAATGACCGACTTGGGCCGCTTCACGGCGCGGCCCGCGGGCAAGCTTTCGGGCGGCATGAAGCAGAAGCTCGGTCTGGCCTGCACGCTGGTGCGCTCGCCGCCGCTGCTGCTGCTTGATGAGCCGACGGTGGGCGTCGATCCGCTCTCGCGCCGCGAGCTGTGGCAGATCGTGCAGCAACTGGTGGAGGGCGACGGCCTGACGGTGTTGATGAGCACCGCCTATCTGGACGAGGCCGAGCGTTGCGCGCAGGTATACATGCTCGATGAAGGCCGCTTGCTGGCCGAGGGCGCGCCCAAATCGATCCGCGCGCACGCGCAGGGCCGCGCCTTCGTCGCCCAGCCCCCGCCGGGCCAGAGCGCGCGGGCCTTGCAGGCGCGTTTGCTGGATGACCGCGCGGCCATCGCCGATGCGGTGCCGCAGGGCGGCGCGGTGCGGCTGGTGTGGCAGGGGGATGGGGGAGAGGGAGTTCCCGTAGGTTGGGTTGAGCGCAGCGAAGCCCAACACAACGCCGCATCGAACGGCCCAATGTTGGGTATCGCTGCGCTCTACCCAACCTACAACATCCGCCCCGTCCCGGCGCGGCTGGAAGACGGCTTCATGCTGCTGTTGCGCGCGCGGCATGATGCGGACGTTCCCCCTCTCCCTAACCCTCTCCCGCAAGCGGGAGAGGGAACAAAACAAGACGGCGCAATGCCCGAAACCGTCATCGAAGTCCACGACCTCATCCGCAAATTCGGCGACTTCACCGCGGTCGATCACACCAGTTTCAGCGTCGCGCGCGGCGAGGTGTTCGGGCTGCTCGGCCCCAACGGCGCGGGCAAGACCACCACCTTCCGCATGTTGTGCGGACTGCTGCCCGCCAGCGGCGGCACGCTGCGCGTGGCGGGGGTCGACTTGCGCACCGCGCGCGCGCAGGCGCGGCGCAACATCGGCTACGTGGCGCAAAAGTTCTCGCTCTACGGCAACCTCACGGTCGATGAGAATCTGGCGTTTTTCGGCGGCGTGTATGGCCTGCACGGCGCGCGGCTGCGCCAGCGCAGCGATGCGGTGCTGCGCGACTTCGACCTGCAAGGCGTGCGTGGCATGGGCACCGGCGCGCTGCCCGGCGGCTTCAAGCGGCGGCTGGCGATGGCCGCGGCGCTGCTGCACGAGCCGGAAATCCTGTTTCTGGATGAGCCGACCAGCGGCGCCGACCCGCTGGCGCGGCGCGAGTTCTGGCGCCGCATCACCGCGCTGGCCGAAGGCGGCGTGACGGTGGTCGTCACCACGCATTTCATGGAGGAGGCCGAGTACTGCGACCGCATCGTGATTCAGGACGCGGGCCGCGTGCTGGCGCTGGGCACGCCGCGCGAGGTGCGCGCGCAGGCGGGCGCGCTGGCGCACGGGGACAAGGACGCGGAGGGCGGCGCGCACGAAGCCGCCGACATGGAGCAGGCGTTCATCCACATCGTCGAAGCCGCGCGCGCCGCCGCGCATCAAGCCGGGGCCGTGAAATGAACGGTTTTGCCACCCGCCTGCTGGCGCTCACGCGCAAGGAAGTGCGCCAGTTGCTGCGCGACAAAAGCAATCTGGCCATCGGCATCCTGCTGCCGCTACTGCTGATTGCGCTGTTCGGCTGGGGCCTGTCGCTGGACGTGAAGAACGCGCCCATCGCCGCCGTGCTTGACGATTCATCGCCCGCCGCCGTCGATGCGCTGGCCGCGCTGGAACTCACGCCCGTGTTCTCGGTACGCCGGGTGCGCTCGATGCACGAGGCCGAGCAGTTGATGCGCGCGCGGCAGGTTGACGGCATCGTGCGCTTCTCATCAGACTTCTCGCGCCAACTGGCTGCGGGCGACGCGCGCATTCAGTTGATCGTGCACGGGGCCGATGCCGGGCGCGCCAGCATCGTCGCCGGTTACGCGCAGGCCGCGCTGGCCGGGTGGGGGCAGAAACAGGCCGACCGCACCGGCTTTGCACAGGCGAGGCTGACCGGTCCGGCGAGCGGCGCGGTCGCCATCGAGCAGCGCATGTGGTTCAACGCCGCCAACACCAGCACGTGGTATCTGGTGCCGGGGCTGGTGGTGCTCATCATGACGCTGGTGGGCGCTTTCCTCACCGCGCTGGTGGTGGCGCGCGAGTGGGAGCGCGGCACGTTCGAGGCGCTGTTCGTCTCGCCGGTGCGGCCGGTTGAAATCCTGCTGGCCAAAATCATCCCGTACTTCGCCGTCGGCATGATCGGGCTGGCGATGTGTCTGGTGGCCGCGCGCTGGGTGTTCGGCGTGCCGCTGTACGGGTCGCTGGCGGTGCTGCTGACGGCGGCGATGCTGTACATGCTGGTGTCGGTCGGCATCGGGCTGTTGATTTCGTCCCTCACCAAAAACCAGTTCATCGCCAGCCAGATGGCGCTGCTCATCAGCTTTCTGCCCGCGCTGATGCTCTCGGGCTTTTTGTTCGACCTGCGCAACGTGCCGCTGCCGATACAGGTCATCGGCCACGTCATGCCCGCCACGTACTACATGGAGCTGATCCGCACCCTGTTTCTGGCCGGCGACCTGTGGCCGATGATCTTCAAAAACTGCGCGATTTTGCTGGCCTACGCGCTCGTCCTGCTGGGGCTGGCGCTGCGCGTGACGCGAAAGAATCTGGAATGAAAAAACCGTTCAGCGTTCGGCGTTTGGTGTTTAGCGTGAATACCTCTTTCGGATTTCACGCTAAACGCCGCGCGCTCAACGCTCAACCTTTTCACGTATCGTGGGCCGCGCAAGGCGCGGTGGAGCACCCATGACCGCCCTGCTCGAATCACTGCGCCGCATCGCCTTTCTCTGGCGCAAGGAATTTCTGGCGATCCTCAAGGACCGCAGCAGCCGCGCGATCCTGTTCGTGCCCGCCATCATGCAAAGTCTGGTGTTCGGCTACGCCGCCACCTACGACCTGCGCGACGTGCCCTATGCGCTGCTCGACCAGAGCCACGGCGGCGCGGCGCAGGCGCTGCTGGCGCGTTTCGACGGCACGGGCGTATTCCACCGCGTCGCCACGCTGCATTCGAGCGCCGGCATCGCGCCCGCCGTCGAGCAGCAAGGCGCGCTGGTCGTGCTGCAAATCGGCCCGCGCTTCGAGGCGCAGTTGCAGGCGGGCGAGAGCGCGCCGCTGCAAGTCATTCTGGACGCGCGCAACTCCAACACCGCCGGTTCGGCGGCGCGCTACATCGCCAGCGTGGTGAACGATTTCAACGCCGACTGGCGCACGCGCCACGGCGGGCCGCCCGCGCCACTGACGGTCGAAACGCGCGCGTGGTTCAACCCCAATCTGGAGACGCGCTGGTACATCCTGCCCGGCCTGATCGCGGCCATTTCCATGATCCAGACGCTGATCCTGACGGCGCTGTCGGTCTCGCGCGAGCGCGAGCAGGGCACGTTCGACCAGTTGCTGGTCACGCCGCTCACGCCCACCGAAATCATGGTCGGCAAGGCGCTGCCGCCGGCGGTCATCGGGCTGCTGCAATCGACCCTGATCCTGCTGGTGGCGCTGCTGTGGTTCCGCATTCCGCTGGCCGGGTCGCTGTTCACGCTGTACCTCGGGCTGTCGCTGTTTACGCTGGCCAGCGTGGGCATCGGGCTGTCGATCTCGGCGCTCTCAAACACCATGCAGCAGGCCACGCTCTACACCTTCGTGCTCATCATGCCGCTGATGCTGCTCTCGGGCCTCGCCACGCCGGTCGCCAACATGCCGTGGGTCTTGCAAGTCGCCACGCTGGCCAACCCGCTGCGCTTTGCCATCAACCTGGTGCAGCGCGTTTATCTGGAAGGCGT
>JAITWT010000207.1 GCA_031285125.1 Burkholderiaceae bacterium
GTGGGCGCGCCCGGATTCGGGATGGGATGCAAGGCGCAAAGCGCAGCGATACCCGGGGGTATCGCGAGCATTTGCAACGAAGCAGACCGCCCGAATGCGGGATGCGCCCGCCGCGAGGGAGTTGTTCAGAGCTTCCCTAGGGATATCAACTTTGCTGAGCGCTTGTCCCAACCGTTCTCTTTGCCGTTGCCTCTGCCCCATTGAAATTAACGGGGCCGTGCCGCCCTGGCCTCTTTCGCTGTGCCTTGATTACCTTCAACACTGCTTTCACACGCTATGGCTCTGATCCAATACCTCACTCAAATTCAATTTGATTTCGGCGCTCTGAAGCTCCTCGCCGGCGCATGTCAGCGCGTGGACATCGCCCGCCCGTTGGTGGTCACCGACTGCGGTGTGCGTGATGCCGGATTACTGCGCAAAGCGCAGGATGTGCTCGGCGGCTTGCCCGCGGCGGTATTCGACGGCACGCCTTCCAACCCCACCGAAGCCGCGGTACGCGCGGCAGTGCAGGTGTACCGTGCGCAGCGTTGCGATGGTCTGATTGCCATCGGCGGCGGCTCAGCGATCGACTGCGCCAAAGGCGTGGCCATCGCGGCCACGCACGATGGTCCGCTGGCGGCCTACGCGACCATCGAAGGCGGCTCGGACAAAATCACCGGCCGCGTCGCACCGCTGATCGCTGTACCGACCACCGCGGGTACCGGCAGCGAGGTCGCGCGCGGCGCGATCATCATCGTCGATGACCACCGCAAGCTGGGCTTTCACAGTTGGCACCTGATGCCCAAGGCCGCCATTTGCGATCCCGAACTCACGCTGAGTTTGCCGCCGCACTTGACCGCAGCGACCGGCATGGACGCCATCGCCCACTGCATGGAAACCTTCATGGCGGCGGCTTTCAATCCGCCTGCTGACGGCATCGCACTGGATGGGCTGGAGCGTGCCTGGCGCCATATCGAGCGCGCCACCCGCGACGGCAGCGATCGCGAGGCGCGCCTGAATCTGATGAGCGCATCCATGCAAGGTGCGATGGCGTTCCAGAAAGGACTGGGCTGCGTGCACTCGCTCAGCCACAGTCTGGGCGGCATCAATCCGTGTCTGCACCACGGCACGCTCAACGCCTTGTTTCTGCCCGCGGTGGTGCAATTCAACGCCAGCGCCGAATCAGTGCAACGCGAACAGCGGATGCAGCGGATGGCGCGCATGATGCACTTGGATGGCGCGGGTGACATCGCCGGCGCCCTCCGCGACATGAACGCCCGCCTGGGCCTGCCCCAGGGGCTGGCCGAACTGGGCGTCACCTCGGCCCTGTTTGAAAAGATCATCGACGCAGCGATGGCCGACCACTGTCACAAAACCAATCCGCGCCTGGCGACGCGCGAGGATTATTTGCGGATGTTGGAAGGGTCGATGTAAGGCGGCCTCATACCCCGGGCAATTTGTAATCCTTGAGCTGCTCGCGCAATTTGGTTTTGAGAATTTTCCCTGTTGCGCCCAGCGCAATGCTGTCCATGAAAATGACGTCATCGGGAATCTGCCACTTGGCAATTTTGTCTTCGTAAAAGCGCAGCAATTCCTCCCGCGAAACCTCGATGCCGGCGCGTTTGACCACCAGCAGCACCGGACGCTCATCCCATTTCGGGTGAGGTACGCCCACGCAAGCGGCCATCGCCACCGCCGGATGGGCGACGGCAATGTTTTCGATATCGATCGAGCTGATCCATTCGCCGCCGGACTTGATTACGTCCTTGGAACGGTCCGTGATTTGCATGTAACCATCGGCGTCGATGGTGGCCACATCGCCAGTAGGGAACCAGCCCAGTGCGTGTTCGTCCCGGATCAGCGGGCTGCCTTGACCCTTGTAGTACGCACGCAGAATCCACGGCCCCTTGATGAGCAAATCGCCATACGTTTTGCCATCCCAGGGCACATCGTGGCCCTGGTCGTCGATGATCTTCAAATCGACACCGAAGATCGCGCGGCCCTGCTTGACCTTCAGGGGCTGACACTGTTGCGCACTCAAATCCATATGCTTGGCTTTGGGCGCCCAAGCAGTGCCCAGCGGGCTGGTTTCGGTCATGCCCCAGGCGTGTATGGCTTTCACGCCATAGTCGTTTTCGAAGGTTTCTATCATCGCCAGCGGTGCCGCCGAACCACCGATCAATAGACGGGCGAGCCTGGAAAAGCGCAGCTTGTTGGCGCTGACGTGCGCCAGCAGCATTTGCCAGATGGTGGGTACGCCTGCCGTAATCGTGACCTTCTCGGCCTCGATCAATTCATAGAGCGATTTACCGTCGAGCGCGGGCCCAGGAAAGACCAGAGACGCACCGACCAGCGCGGCCGCATACGGCGTACCCCAGGCATTGACGTGAAACATCGGCACCACCGGCAGCATCACATCGCAGGCCGACAGGCCGGTGACATCCGGCAGCGCGACGCCGTAAGCGTGCAGGATGGTCGAGCGATGGCTGTACAGCACCGCTTTGGGGTCGCCCGTGGTGCCGCTCGTGTAACACATGCCGGCAGCGCTGTTTTCGTCGAAGCGCGGCCAGGTATAACGATCGCTTTGGGCGCCGATCCACGCCTCGTAGCTGACCAGATTCGGAATACCGCTGTCGTGCGGCAGCTTGTCCGCGTCGCACAACAGCACCCAGCGGCGCACCGTGGGGCAGTGCGTGTGAATGGCCTGTACCAGCGGCAGAAAGCTGGTTTCGAAACACAGCACCTGGTCTTCGGCATGATTGACGATCCATATGAGTTGACCGGGGTGCAGGCGCGGGTTGATGGTATGCACCACGCGCCCCGCCCCGCTTACGCCGTAATAAAGCTCCAGATGGCGGTAACCGTTCCAAGCCAGGGTAGCAACCCGCCCGGAAAAGGGCACCCCCTCGGCCTCTACCGCATGGGCCACTTGGCACGAGCGCCGCGCCGCATCAGCCCAGCTATAGCGGTGGATATCCCCCTCGACACGGCGCGAGACGATTGCACGGTCGCCGTGATGGCGCTCGGCGAACTCGATCAGCGATGAAATCAACAAGGGATGATCTTGCATAAGACCCAGCATGGATAGGCTCCTGATAGTTAGTTAGGGTGAGTTGAGATTGCACATGTGAAGTATTCCGCGCATCAGGCCGGGTGGGCAATTGGTAAATGCCCTCAGAACCTGTTTACGATCTCAAATGGCTCACGTTGGGCCGCAATCGGGATGAGTGGGTGGCCAACGGCGCTTGCATGGCCTCAGGCCCATGCAAGCGACTTGGCCGCCCAATCGCCCGATTTCGGCCCAACCCGAAGGGCAGAGGCCTTTTCGGGCGGTCTGCCGCGTTGCAACGCTGGCCCATAGCCGGGCTATGGGCTGCGCGC
>JAITWT010000216.1 GCA_031285125.1 Burkholderiaceae bacterium
GAAATTTTTTCGACCTACCTGGCCGGCATCACCGACTGGACCAAGACCCAGTTCGGCTACGCGATTCCGTACATCCCCAAATGGATCGAGCCTTTCGAGTCGCTCAATCACCCGATCGCGCGGAAGTACCCGTTCCACTTGATCAGCCCGCACCCGCGCTGGCGCACGCACTCGATCTTCAACAACATTCCGTGGCTGCGCGAGACCTACACGCAGGAAGTCACCATCAACGCCAGCGATGCGAAAAAAATCGGCGTCCGCACCGGCGACGTGGTGGAGGTATGGAACGACCGCGGCAAATGCGTCGTGCCCGCCTACGTGACCGAGCGCGTGCTGCCGGGCGTGTTGGTGCTGCACGAAGGCGCCTGGATGGACCCCGACAAGAACGGCATCGACCGCGCGGGCAACCCCGACTTCCTGACGCTGGACAACCCCAGCCCGGCGGGCGCGTTCGCCTACAACAACGCCATGGTGCAGATCAAGAAAAGCACGCTGACGTTCCGGCCCGGCTGGGATCAACTGGCGGTGTCCCGTTCGGCGGTGTTCCGCCGTGACCTGTAGGAGGGACCATCATGGCTGAAAAGGTCGTCATCAACAAGCTCGGCGTCGATGCCAAGGCGCGCGTCAAATACGCGCAGGAAAAGCGCGACGCGGCCACCTACGCCCCCGTCAAACCCAAGGTGCAGTTGGGCTTCATCCACAACAACGTCGACTGCATCGGTTGCCGCGCCTGCGAAATGGCCTGCAAGGACAAGAACGGCCTGCCGCCGGGGCCGCGCTTCAGGCGCGTGATGTACATCGAGGGCGGAACCTTCCCCGAAGTGTTCGCCTACAAGGTCAACATGTCGTGCAATCACTGCGCCGAACCGGCCTGTCTGCCGACCTGCCCGACCGGCGCGATCTGGAAGCGTGCCGACAACGGCGTGGTCGATATCGACTCGACGCTGTGCATCGGCTGCCGCCGCTGCCAGGCCGCCTGCCCCTTCGGCGCGCCGCAGTACGACCCGCATGAAAATATCGTCAAGAAATGCAATATGTGCATCGACGAACTGGAGGCAGGCCGCAAGCCCTATTGCGTATCGGCCTGCATGATGCGCGTACTCGACATCGGCCCGATCGACCAGTTGCGCGCGGGCAAGTACGAGACCACGGCGATGGTCAAGGGCAAAGACGTGCCGGTGCGCCAAGTCCAGCACATGGCCAGTCCGACGCTGACCAATCCGTCGATCGTCTTCATCGCCCACCCCAAGGGGCACGTCAACGTGCCCTCCGAAGACGGCTGCGTGCCCACCTTGGGCGTGAGTCTGAACACACCCTGCGAATTGGGCCCATATGACAACACCCCGGCGGAGACCGGCACCGATGTCAGCAAGGTGACGTCGTGACGGATACCGCACAGACCGGACACGCCGCCGATGCGTGGCCGCGTTTGGCTGCTGAGGATTTGCGCACGCTGGCCTGGCTGCACGAAAGCGAACGCCCCCCGCAAGTTCTGGCTGCGTTGTACGCCAACGGCTTTCCGGGCGCGCTGACGCTGGCCGGGCAGGACGATCCGTGGCTGCGCGCGCTGGAGGCGGCGCTCCAAGCCTTGTCCGGAACGGCTTGCGACGATGGACAGGCCGCGATCCCCGCCTCCACCGAGGACGACCTAGCCGCCGACTTCGCGGCCATCTATCTAACGTATGCGCTGCGCGCCTCGCCCAACGAATCGGTTTGGCGCGACGAAGATCACCTGATGCTGCAAGAGCCAACCTTTGCCGTGCGCACCTTCTACCGCCGCCACGGCATGCAGGCCGCCGACTGGCGCCAGCGCGCTGACGACCATCTGGTGACCGAGCTCGAATTCACCGCCTTGCTGCTGGAGCGCGGCGAACTGAAAGAAGCGGCGCGTTTTCTCAAAACGCATCTGCTGACCTGGCTGCCCTCGTTTGCCAAAACCGTCAGCCAGCGCGCCGCCACCCCGTTCTACGCCGCGCTGGCGGGGTTGACGCTGGCGGCCTGCGAAAACTGCGTGGATCGCTTGCCCGCAGTGGCGGTGCTGCCGCCGCTGCGTGCCGCCGAACCTGCCGCGCCCCATGGGCTCAATGCACCTGAGCATCCATGCTGAACACTGCGTGCACCAGCAAGTCACTGGCGCGGCGTGCAGGTCTTGTGTGGACGCCTGTCCCCGGGAAGCCTGGCGCATGCGCAACGACGGACTGGGGTTCGACGATGCGGCCTGCGACGATTGCGGCCTGTGTGTGGTCGCTTGCCCCACCGAGGCATTAACCTTGCCCGCGCCGGCGTTGCTGCGCATCACCGATGCGCCGCGCGCGAAGGTGATGCAATCGAGCTGGTTGATGGCTTGCGATCACGCCGCGCTCGAACGCCAGAATTCGAGCCCATCCGCAGGGCGCATCCCCTGCCTGTATGCTTTCGCGCCCGGCTGGCTCTGGCAGCAAGCCGGCGCACAGCACATCGAATCCATCGTGGCAACCACCGGCGACTGCACAAAGTGCCCGCGCGGCGCCGCCGGGGCCGACTGGCACCGCCAATGGTCTGCGGTGTCCGCGGCCGGGCCCACGCACGGCCCTGTCCATCCCGCGCCTACATTGCAAATTGTCGAGCCCCAAACGTGGCAGGCGCTGGCCGCCGTGGCAGCGACTCAACAAGAAACCATGCCGGGACGGCGCGCATTTTTCCGGCGTCTGGCGGTGCCAACCCGCAACGCGGCGGACGTGGCCACCGCACCGCTATCCAGCAACCGGCGCTGGCTGACCCAGCAGCTTGCGCACCCATGGCCCAGCGCACGGCATCGGCCTTTGTGGGCTGTTGATTTGGACGAAACGCGCTGTAGCGCCTGCCTCGACTGCACACGCCTGTGCCCCACGCAAGCACTACGAGGCATAGGCGCTAATGCCGGCGGCCATGACCGCGAACAGTTCATCGTCGATATGGCGCACTGCATCGGTTGCGGCCTGTGCGTGGCGGTCTGTGACGACATGGCGCTCAGGCCGGCGCGACCTGAGCCATCGTCCGGCGGTACACCACCGCATTCATTGCCCCTGCAAAAACAGGTCTGCTCAGCTTGCGGCATGTCCTTTTACCGGCTGGTTCGATCCCCAGCGGCGCAACGGGAAATATCACGAGAAAAGCCGCGTGAACGGCTGCGTGAACGACCGCTGTGCCGCGCTTGCGAACGCGGCCAACCGCTGCGTCACGATCGAATCGTGCAGATCGAACCGTCCGCGGAATCTGTTGGATCGGCTGGATCACCGCCGCCCCATCCGCCTGCGCCATGACCGCGATCACTGCGCCCACCCGCCTCCTGGCCGCCTCCTGACCACCCCATGGCACCGGCATTTCACACCGGAATTTCACCGTAGCGCCCAGGCACCGGCGCTCAGATCGTCCGCTTTTGCATTTGCTCGACGATGTAATCGGCTTGGCGAATGGCGAGCGTGACGATTGTCAGCGTGGGGTTTTCCGCCGCGCCCGTTGTGAACTGGCTTCCGTCCGAAACGAAAAAACACTGCACGCCAGCGAGCAAGAACGCTGCGACGTACAGCAGGCTCGGCGTCAATGGCAAAGTGAGCAGGCTCACTGGGATACGGCCCATCTGGTGTTTCTGGACGAGACCTGT
>JAITWT010000224.1 GCA_031285125.1 Burkholderiaceae bacterium
CACCGGCGCGCACTGCTCGCTTTGGCCCGCCAGCGCTTCGGCAAAGCTCTTGTCGCGGCCCGGCACGCGGGGCCAGCTGCTCCCGGTGCGCTCGTGCACCAGCACCGTCTTGATCGACTCGCAGCCGCCCATGGCGATGGCTTCATCGACGACGGCCTTGAGCGGCATCTCCTTGCCGCCGCGCACCTGGTAGTTGGACGTGATGACGGCCACCGCGCCCGCGTCGATGATGCGTTCATTGATCGACTTGGCCGAAAAGCCCCCGAACACCACGCTGTGCGTGGCGCCGATGCGCGCGCAGGCCTGCATCGCGGTCACGCCCTCGACCCCCATCGGCATGTACACCAGCACGCGGTCGCCCTTGCCGATGCCCTGCGCCTTGAGCGCATTGGCCAGTTGGCTCACGCGCGCCAGCAGTTGCTTGTAGGTGACCTGGGTCACCGTGCCGTCGTCGGCTTCAAAGATGATGGCGGTCTTGTTCTCGACCGGCGTGCCCATGTGGCGGTCCAGGCAGTTGGCGCTGGCGTTGAGTTCGCCATCATCGAACCAGCGGAAGAACGGCGCGTTCGATTCGTCCAGCGTGCGCGTGAAGGGCTTGCTCCACACCAGGTGCGCGCGCGCGCACTGGGCCCAGAAACCCTCGAAATCGCGCTCAGCCTCTTGGCACAACGCTTCATACGCAGCCATACCAGAGATGCGCGCGCCGTTTTTTGCGCGCTCGTCGGGCGGAAAAACCCTGGTTTCAGTGAGGACTGTTTCAATCGTCGATGTGCTCATATTTATGCCTCCTGGCGCAAAAACAAATGTGGAGAGGGGAGGGCAGCGCAAAAGGGCTGGGGCTGCCCGGCGACTGCTCCCCCCAAGATACACAAAAAACGCCTCCCTTACTATCAGGGTTTTTCCTGAGGTTGAGCCATTAACCCTCTATTCAACTCACGGCGTAATCAGCGTATTAAAAATATCAATATCGACGCCAAATTAGGCATTGCGACACAATTTAAGCGCTGGAAACGCCATATCCTCGCGCTTGCAAAACCAAATACATCATCGCCGCTGTTATCGCGTCGTTCATGGCATCATGTCTTGGAAGCGCCGGGATTCCAAGGTTTTTGATCATTGTCTCCCATCGCAGATCGATATAGGCTCCAGGATGATTAGCAAAACGCCAATCGTAATAACGGCCAGAAACTTCAACCTCACGATTGGGCAAAGCCGCCCCCAACACAGGTCTAAGATATTTATTCAGCACGGATAAATCGTATTTCAGATAATACCCCAACAGTGTTTTGCCCCCAATGAATTGGAGGAAATTTTGCAACGCGTCTTGTAGCGGTACGCCATCGTTGAAATCGCGCGGACGTAATCCGTGTACCTGGACGTTTTGATGATCAGGCGCTTGCCGAGGTTTGATCAACGTATAAAACGCATCGCTGGCATATAAACGCTGGCCTCTAATGCAAACCGCAGCAATCGATAAAATTTCCGCCTCTTTCACCTTAAGCGAAGTGGTTTCGCAATCGATGCTAACCAGCGACCCGTCGTCTTGACTCAACCACGACCGATAAGGTTCTTGCAACTGGCGCATGCGCCAGAGGCGGCGCCCGGATTGCCATAAATTTTCGTACATATCAAAACCTGTCAAGACAATAACGCTGGTTAATCGCTTGCTTGAACCGCTTCACCACCAGCAAAGCATCTTTCAACAAGTCTTTATCCAGGGTAGATAATGATGCGGTATCCACATTATTGCTGAGCGCTTTTTTTTCATATAACAATTCCAACCCGACATCCAGGCGCAAGCGCATCAAAAAGGCCAGGGATTCAGCAATATCGTCGGCCAACGGCTGTTCTAGAATACTCTTTGAAACCAGCGCTTCAAGCCGGTCAAACGTATTGGTCGCAACAACATCAGCCTCCAGAGCGAGTACGCGAACCCCATGGACGACAGGAAAGATCGCGGCTTTTTTAATATCCAGGGACGCGTTTTCCTCACGGTTGAGCATCTGCCACCAAAAACCTCCATCTACCTTTTTATTTTGAAATTGCAAGACCGGAAGCGCCATACGCGAAAGCCAGGTGGAATCATCAGTCAATCCGGCGCGCAATGCATTCCGACATGCCGCGAGCCATGAAGGGGGGCCTGCAATAGTTTCTGCATCAAGGAAAATCGCCAGATTCATCAGCGCTTCGCCTTGCGACTGCCTGGCCCATCCCTGCAACACCCGGCCCCAGTCTCGCACCGTGTGTCTCCACGCAGGCTGATTGACCATGATTCCGCCCGGGCAGGGTGGATACCCCAGCCGAATCATTTGCTCCGTGAATTCCTGGGCGGCCTGTTCGACTTTTTTTTCATCCACGCCTTCGGCAATGATCAATGCATTGTCCTGATCCGTTTTCAAAATTTGCTCGCCACGCCCTTCCGAGCCCAAAGCCAACAATGCCGTGCCGGCAAAAACATCTGGCGGTGCCACAGTCTGCCAGAGACGGGCCATGAGCTGTGCATTTAATGCTTGAACCAAGCGCGCCAGTTGCGGCATTTTCATGCCTTGTGCAGCCAGGGTAGAAATTAATACGACCATGTCTTGCGCGGCCCGCTCAAGATCATCGACAGTGACTGCCATTTTCAATTGCTGCGCAATCGAAAGCGAATGATTGGAAAAATACGAGAGCAAATCAACCTGCGCCAAAACACCGATCGGGGCGCCTTTTTCAGTGACGACGACGCGATGAATATTCTGGCGTGTCATCAAGAGAAGCGCATTGAACAGATAATCATTGTTTTCACAACTCAATAATGAAAACTGCGCGCTCTCTCGCAAAGGGGTGTGTCCGGGGACCCCATCAGCCACGATACCGCAAAAATTACCCGTGGTAAAAATACCTATTCTTTCACCATCACGCACAAAAATAGAACGGCGATGCTGTTCCCGCATAAACCGCGCAGCATCGGCAATTGTTTCTGTCGCATCCATAAACAGGGGCGGATGAGTCCCTACATCACTGATTTTCGCAGCAAACAAACTTTGCCACTCCCGGCGCCCTTGCTTTTGTGCTAGCTGTCCAAATTTATCGGACACTGTCGCAAAAAAATGCGCGCCGAATGCGTGATTTTTCTCTGTTAGCGCAAGAACCTCTTGCCGGGGAAAGGCGCATAATAACGCCTCCTCATGGGCCACGAATTTGTGGGTGGTTTTGCCCATCGCGAGAGCACGGCAATCAAAAGCTTCGTCTTCACGATAAACCCCCACAATGTCTTCGCCGACCATCTCGCGGACCAACCCCTTCATGACCAAATAAAGAGAATCCACCGCACTGCCGGCCGGAAGTATTTCCTGCTCGTCGCCAAAAAACAAGACATCTGCAGCAGCCGATAGGGCGGAAGCTTCTGGGAGCGTTAACAGGTTGAAAGGCGGATGGGACAAATCAAAACGGGTAGCAGCCATCTTTTATTTCCAAAACGAACGGGTGAACGGTAAAAACTAATTATTCTTCACCGAATAATGAATTTGAGACAATCCAGAAACAACGAAAGCCGCCCACTGGTGTGGCGCGGCTTCGATTGAGCATGGATGTTGATTTATATCGATTGGCGAGCCATGCGCAAACCCCTTGGCCTGATCATGGCTCGCCTTTGAGAGCAAGCACTCACGTCAATGCGATGCTCCCTTGAATGCACCCAGCCCGGTTTCCGAGCGGATTTTCTGATCCTCAAAGGCTTCCCGCTCTTTTTGGGCCTGCTCGCTGTTGTCCAGCAAAGAAACGATCCAGATGCAGAGGAAGGCCAGGGGTACCGAGAAAATGGCCGCTGAAACGTAGGGGAACGGCGCGTCGCTCGTGTAGCCCAGGGTGTCATTCCAAACCGCCTTGGAAAGCACGGTCATCACGACCGCTGAGATCAGGCCGACGAATCCACCGGTGACCGCACCTCTGGTGGTGCAGCGTTTCCAGAGGGTCGAGAGTAGCAATGTCGGGAAATTGGCCGACGCTGCAATGGTAAAGGCCAGCGCCACCATGTAGGCGACGTTCTGTTTCTCGAACGAGATGCCCAGCACAATGGCGATGACGCCCAGGACGAGGGTGGTCAGCTTGGAAACCCTTAATTCATCTTTGGAGGAGACTTTGCCTTTCTTGATCGCCGAAGCGTACAGGTCGTGGGATACCGCGGAAGCGCCAGAAAGCGTCAGTCCGGAGACCACGGCAAGAATCGTCGCAAAGGCCACCGCCGATATGAATCCCAGAAAAATATTACCGCCAACAGCATTGGCCAGATGAACCGCGGCCATGTTGGCTCCGCCGCGCAGCACGCCCTTGATATCCAGGAATTCCGGATTGGTACTGACCAGGGCAATAGCGCCAAAGCCAATGATAAAAGTGAGCACATAGAAATAACCGATCCAGGTGGTCGCCCACAGCACGCTCTTGCGTGCCTGCTTCGCATCGGGCACGGTAAAGAAACGCATCAGAATGTGCGGCAAACCTGCTGTACCAAACATCAGCGCAATTCCTAACGAGATGGTCGATATTGGATTTTTGACAAATCCGCCCGGCCCCATGATTGCGTCTGTTTTTTTGATCTCGACCGCAGCCTGAAAGAGTTTTTCTGGACTGAACCCGTACTTGGCCAGCACCATGACAGCCATAAAGGTCGCGCCGCCAAGCAGCATGCAGGCCTTGATGATTTGCACCCAGGTCGTGGCCGTCATGCCGCCGAACAAGACATAGATCATCATCAAAATACCCACAATGATCACGGCATACATGTAATCCAGACCAAACAACAACTTGATCAGTTGCCCCGCGCCCACCATTTGGGCGATCAGGTAAAACAGCACCACCACCAGGGTACCGCAAGCCGCAAAAATCCGAATGGGGGTTTCTTTGAGCCGATAGGCCAGCACGTCGGCGAACGTGAATCGCCCCAAATTACGCAGTCGTTCCGCCAGCAGACAGGTGACCAGCGGCCAGCCGACCTGAAAGCCAATGGCGTAAATCAGGCCGTCGAACCCGGTGGCCATAACCATCGCCGAAATACCCAAAAAAGAGGCGGCTGACATGTAGTCTCCGCCTATGGCCAAACCGTTTTGGAATCCAGTGATTCCACCGCCGGCAGTGTAAAAATCAGCCGCTGATCGGGTGCGCGATGCGGCCCATTTGGTAATCCACAGCGTCAGCCCGACGAACACCACAAACATGATGATCGCCAGCCAGTTGATGGGCTGTTTTTGCGTCTCCCCTATCGCTTCCGCCGCCCAGCTCAGGCCGGGCAAAGCCACCGCGAACAATCCCACCAGAGGGGCCCGCATCGCCTTGAAGGGTTGCGTGATCAAATGAAGTCCTGACATCATGACTGCACCTCCTTGTCAAGAACCTCTTTGATTATTCTGTCGTAATCACGATTGGCCTTGAAGACATAAATAGCCACTACAACAATTGTCAATACGATAATGCCAAACCCAGTAGGAATTCCCCAAGTGGTGGTCATCCCAGCCGCAATGGGGGCCGCAAATAATTCTTTATCAAAAGCAATGATCAAAATAAATCCATAGTACGCAACGCATGTCACGATGGTCAGCCACCAACCCAAGGCATTACGCCCTTTGATCAATTGCTGATATTGAGGATTTTGCTGAATCCGCCGCGTCAGCTCCGAAGCCATTTTTGTCTCCTTCAAGTTACAGGATATCAGTGCGCCGGTCTGACACACTACGGACCCCCCGGCTGGCCCAGCCGCAAGATTGAGCGGGAGTGTAACGATGATTACCTCTTGAGTGGGTAGGGGTATTCCCTAGGAACCTGTTTTTTTATCTTGATCCCCGGCCTATAAAAATAGGGCGAGAATGCGATTTCTTAACCATATCGCCTTAATCTATTTCTCCGGGCGAGAATTCCCTATAGATGCTCCTAGCGTGCGCGAAGCAGGGCTCGGGTTTGTTGATTAATAATTGAACAGTCCGAATCTTTTTGGGACTGATTCCCTGCCGCTTGCGGCGCAAGTGGCGCCGGTTTGTTATTTGATGCTTCACCTCTTGACCCGGGGAAATTCCATTAAATCCCTCCTGCGCAGAGGCCCCAAAAAAGGGCGGGCGCTCCTTGCTGCGGTTGAGGTGAGCGCCCGTAGCGCACGACACACGATCGTCCCGTACAGCGAGACCCCGCGCGCAGCGACCTCGTGCAGCGCGCGCAATCACTGCGTCCCTTCGGTCGCCTCATGAGGCTTCATCAGCCGCCGGGCATCCCCATCGCGTACCACGCATCGCCGCCGCGACCTTGACGAGATCCCACGTGGGCCTTCCTCGAACCCCGCACGCCTGGGCGTAAAGACACGGCACTTGAGGCGTTCGGGAGAGCAGCCTGTCAAAATAGAGGCTTACACCGTACTTCACAGAATTCAAAGGGAAGTTCATGACCACTGCGATCACCCAGGCTGATCTGATCGAATCGGTCGCCGCCGCCCTGCAGTACATCAGCTACTACCATCCGGCCGACTTCATCACCCACATGGCGCAGGCTTATGCTCTTGAGCAAAGCCCCGCCGCCAAGGACGCGATGGCGCAGATTCTTACCAACAGCAAGATGAGCGCCACCGGCCACCGCCCGATTTGCCAGGACACCGGCATCGTCAACGTGTTTTTGAAGGTGGGCATGGATGTGCGCTGGGACGGCTTCACCAGCAGCCTCGACGACGCCATCAACGAAGGCGTACGCCGCGCTTACGCCCTCCCGGACAACACGCTGCGCGCCTCGGTCGTGGCCGATCCGCAGTTTGCACGCAAGAACACCCGTGACAACACGCCCGCCGTGATCCACACCGAGATCGTGCCAGGCCATACCGTGGAAGTCACCGTCGCGGCCAAGGGCGGCGGCAGCGAGAACAAGAGCAAGTTGGTCATGCTCAACCCCGGCGACAGCCTTGTCGATTGGGTACTCAAGACCGTGCCCACCATGGGCGCGGGCTGGTGCCCGCCAGGCATGCTGGGCATCGGCATCGGCGGCACGGCGGAAAAAGCCGTCCTCATGGCCAAGCAAAGCCTGATGGACGCGCTGGACATGCACGCGCTGCGCCAGAAAGCCGCCCAGGGCAAGCCGCTCACCCCCGTCGAAGCACTGCGCCTGGAGTTATGCGACAAGGTCAACGCCCTGGGCATCGGCGCCCAGGGCCTGGGCGGCCTGACCACGGTGTTGGATGTGAAGGTGAAGATGTACCCCACGCACGCCGCCAGCAAGCCGGTGGCGATGATCCCCAATTGCGCCGCCACACGGCACGCGCACTTTGTGCTCGACGGCAGCGGGCCGGTCTATCTGGAGCCGCCCTCGCTGGACCTGTGGCCCAAGATCGATTGGGCGCCCGACACCACGCAGGGCCGCCGCGTCAACCTGGACACCCTGACCAAACAGGACGTTGCCCGTTGGAAGCCGGGCGACCGTCTGCTGCTCAACGGCAAAATGCTCACCGGCCGCGACGCCGCCCACAAGCGCATCCAGGAAATGCTCGCGCGCGGCGAGAAGCTGCCGGTGGATTTCGCCAATCGCGTGATCTACTACGTCGGCCCGGTTGATCCGGTCGCGGGCGAAGCGGTCGGCCCGGCAGGCCCGACCACTTCGACACGCATGGATGGTTTCACCGAAATGATGCTCGCGCAAACCGGCCTGATCGCCATGATCGGCAAGGCCGAGCGCGGCCCGGTCGCCATCGAGGCGATCCGCAAGCACCAGAGCGCCTACCTGATGGCCGTCGGCGGCGCGGCCTACTTGGTGAGCAAGGCCATCAAGAAAGCCCGCGTGGTCGGTTTTGCAGACCTGGGCATGGAAGCCATCTACGAATTCGATGTGGTTGACATGCCCGTCACCGTCGCGGTCGATGCGGGCGGCACCAGTGCGCATATCACGGGCCCGGCCGAATGGAGCCGCCGGATTGCCGCTGGCGAGTTCAAGGGCATCGCACTCGTTTAAGCGCCCCCCATACCTGCAACACAAATCAACTGTCTGAAAGCTCCACGGCTATGCACAGTCCCAGTGCGGACCGCCCTATTGGCGTCTTCGATAGCGGTGTCGGCGGCCTGAGCGTGCTGGCGGCGCTGCGCGCGGAATTGCCGCAAGAACACTTCGTCTATTTTTCCGACGCCGGGCATGGGCCTTATGGTGAGCGTAACGAGGCCTTCGTGATTGAACGCAGCCGTGCCATCACGCACCGGCTGATCGATACGCACGGCATCAAAGCGCTGGTCGTCGCCTGCAATACGGCCACGGCGGCGGCCATCGCCCGCCTGCGCGAAGACTGGCCGCAACTTCCGCTGATCGGTGTCGAGCCGGCCCTCAAGCCCGCAGCCGCAGCCACGCACACCGGCCAAATCGGCGTATTGGCCACACGCGGCACACTCGCCAGCGCCAAGTTCCAAGCGCTCTACGAGCGTCTTGCAAAACGTGCCACTTTTCACCTCGTTGCCTGCGACGGCTTGGCCGACGCCATCGAGCGTGGCGATGCGATGCAAATCGATGCCCTGGCCGCAAGTTATCTGCGCGCACTCGGACCGCTGGGAACGGACCAGGGCCAGATCGACACCCTGGTGCTCGGCTGTACGCACTACCCTTTCGTGATCGGTACGCTGCGCCGTCACGCGGGTTTGAATGTGCGTTTTATCGATACCGGCGCGCCCGTCGCATTGCATACGCGCCACCTGTTGGCCGCACGCGCCGCGCTGCGTGCGGAGGACAGGAAAAGCGCAGAGCAGAGCGCCAAAATCGATGCGCACCAGGGCCTGTTGGCGCTCGAAGGCAGTGGCGCACTCGATGAACTCCACGCCGCGGCCCTGCGCTGGCTCACCCCCCCGGCCCCTTTATGAAACCGGCCGCATCCATCGCCACGCTGATATCGGGCGCGATACTCGCATTGTCCGCGCACGCCACCTGTGAAACCGGCCTGGCCGAACGATTCAGCGCTAAATTGCACCCGGACGCGCCGCTCGACCACGCATTAGCCGTCTGCGAACCTTGGCGGGGTGTGCGCGATCACACCATCGTGGTCCTGCCGCTGCCCCATCAAGCCGTCAGCGGGCTGCATGTGTACGACCTCGACGTGCTGGTGGTGCAACGCCCGGACAACGGCAACAGCGACCGCGACCGCATCGTCAGCCGTTTCTTGGACCATGACGCGCTGATCGAAGGCCAAAACCATGTCACTGCGATCCGTCTCGAGAGCACGCGTTACCGCCTTGCACATAACGCCTACGCCTTCGGCTTGCGCGTACTGTGGCGCAACAACGACGACACCGCACCCGCGTCCAGCGAACAACTCTCCCTGTACCTTCCGAGCGGGCGCCGCTTGATCAAAGTGCTCGATGGCCTTGAACTCGATACCAAGCACAGCAGCCCCAGCGGCAATGCAAATGACAATTGCGCTGCAAGACTGTTCACCCACCAGCGCAGCCAATTGAGTGTCGCGCCCACATCGACGCACGGTCTGGCCGACCTCGCCCTGCAGCGCAGTCAATGGATCACCGCAAGCCCCGCACAAGACCCAGACAGCGGCACATGCCCAGACCCAGCCCCGCCGCCGGAGCAACCAGCCAAATCCAGCCAAGACACA
>JAITWT010000132.1 GCA_031285125.1 Burkholderiaceae bacterium
ACTACCTGCGTCAGGGCATTCACCTGCGCGGCTACGCGCAAAAGCAGCCCAAGCAGGAATACAAGCGCGAGGCGTTCGAGCTGTTCGGCCAGTTGCTCGACATCATCAAGAACGAAGTCACGCGCACGCTGATGACGGTGCGCATCCAGTCCGGCGAGCAGGTCGAGCAGGCCGCCGAGCAACTGGAGCAGCGCGGCGAGCGCGTCACCAACGTCACCTACACCGCGCCCACCGAAACCGGCGAGGCGCAAGTCACGCCCGAATCCGCCGTCGCCGCCGCGATTGGCGCCGCCGCGTCCGCCGCCATCCCGCGCGTGGGCCGCAACGAACCCTGTCCCTGCGGCAGCGGCAAGAAGTACAAGCACTGCCACGGGGCGTTGAACTAGGGTCTGTCAACGCTTCATTTATAAGAGCTGGTAGCGCGTTTCATATAAAAATTTCAGAATCAAAGCATTTTGAAATTTTCATATGAAACGCGCTACCAGCTCTTAATTTGATAATTCTCACAGGAGCCAACGCCATGTCCGTCAACCTTCGCGCCCCCGATCCCGCCCAACTGCATCCCGTCGCCGGCGTGCGCGTGGGCGTGGCCGAGGCGGGCATCCGCAAACAAGGCCGCAAGGACTTGACGGTGCTGCTGCTCGACGAGGGCGCCAGCGTCGGCGGCGTGTTCACGCAAAACCGTTTTTGCGCCGCGCCGGTGCAGTTGTGCCGCGAACACCTGGCGCAGGGCGGCGGCATCCGCGCGCTGGTCATCAACACCGGCAACGCCAACGCCGGCACGGGCGAGGAGGGCTTGCGCGCCGCGCGCCAGACCTGCGAGGCGCTGGCCGGGTTGCTGAAAGTGGCGCCCGCGCAAGTGCTGCCGTTTTCCACCGGCGTCATCATGGAGCCGCTGCCCGCGGATCGCCTCGTCGCCGGTCTGCCCGCCGCCGTGGCCGACGCCCAGCCCGCCCACTGGGCGCGCGCCGCCGAGGGCATCATGACCACCGACACCGTGCCCAAGGCGTTCAGCGCCAAGGCGACGGTGGGCGGCGCCGAAATCACCGTCACCGGCATCTGCAAGGGCGCCGGCATGATCCGCCCCAACATGGCGACCATGCTCGGCTTTCTGGCCACCGACGCGCGCATCGCCCCGGCGCTGATGCAGCCGCTGGCGCGCGAGCTGGCCGAAGGCTCGTTCAACCGCATCACCATCGACGGCGACACCTCCACCAACGACTCGTTCATCGTCATCGCCAGCAACCGCGCGGTCAACGCGCCGATCACGTCGCTGGACTCGGCGGACGGCCAGGCGCTCAGGCGCGCGCTGGCGGACGTGGCGCGCCAACTGGCGCAATCCATCGTGCGCGACGGCGAGGGCGCGACCAAGTTCATCACCGTGCGCATCGAGGGCGGGCGCGACGGCGCCGAGTGCCTGAAGGCCGCCTACGCCATCGCCCATTCGCCGCTGGTCAAGACCGCCTTCTTCGCCAGCGACCCGAATCTGGGCCGCATCCTCGCGGCGGTGGGCTATGCGGGCATCGCCGATCTGGATCAAACCCGGATCGAGCTTTATCTGGACGACGTGCACGTCGTCACCCAGGGCGGGCGCAACCCCGCGTACCGCGAGGAAGACGGCCAGCGCGTGATGAAGCAAAGCGAGCTGACGGTGCGCGTGAATCTGGGGCGCGGCGCGGCCAGCGAAACGGTCTGGACCTGCGATTTGAGCCACGATTACGTGTCGATCAATGCGGATTACCGTTCGTGAAATGAGACGCCGTTCTTGAAGGCAATGCTGAATAAGTCGTCACGACGGCAGCCCGATACCCCGCATCTCCATTTGTTTTTTTCCTCCCCCTCTGGGGGAGGATTAAGGTGGGGGCCAGCGGCGCATCCAATCAACTGTCCTGATTTGTTGCCGCGCCGCTGGCCCCCATCCCAACCTTCCCCCAAAGCGGGGGAAGGAGTTCGTAGTTCGTAGGTGGGTAGAGCGAAGCGAAACCCACCATCGCCCATCAACGTTTGTAGCGATGTTGTTGGATTTCGCTACACTCTATCTCCCCTACGGCTCTGCACGTACCACAAAGAAATAATATGATTTTGCAACTTCAAAATTTCGCGATGATGAATCAAAAAAATACACAGTTGGTAAAATATAGAAACTGGTCTTTTCTGATAATTGTTTTTGCCTTTCTGGTGTTGCTGACAGGCTGCGCTTCAGAAATCAACCAACGTAACGCTACACGCTATATGATAATGGGCACACAAGCTCAGGCCAGTGGTGATTGGGATGGGGCCCGGAGAGCTTATGCACGCGCCGCTGTGAATGGAGAGTTGGCAGGGTTGCCTGCCGAAACGCAGGCTATGTTTGCATATGAATATGGCCGGTCAACGGGTGTGACATGTTTTTTTGATCATTCTGAAACCTGGTTGAATAAAGCATACGAGTTAGACAAGAAAGCGGGACAACCTCTCTATTTTTCCCTGGACGAACTTGGCAGATTGATGCTTGCTCAAGCCAAGTACACGCAAGCTGCAGGATACTTTGAGCGTGGAATTGCAGAGCTGAATAAAGTCGAATTTTTTAACAAATCCCCTTCGGCCGCCATAGCTTATGCGGACCTCCTGGATGATTATGAATTGGCGCTTTTGAAATCCGGCGCCGCTGCCGAGGCTGGAAATATCAAAAAACGCGCTTCTGAAATCAGGTCAAAATATCCAAATCAGGAATCATCCACAGAGCGAACGCCTTATGGCAAATATTGCACAAATCAGCAAACAAGCAAATAGCAAGCAAGGTAGGTGGAGGTGAAGCGAAACCCATGATTCACCCACTGAAATGAACGATAAATTTGCACATCTGATCGAACGCGCCGGGCAACTGATCGACCGCATCGAAGCCATCCTGCCCAAACCGCTGACCGCGCCGGACTGGAGCGCCGCGCTGGCCTGGCGCTACCGCAAGCGCGCGGGCGGCATGGGCGCGCTGGAACCGGTGCGGCACGTGGGCAGCATCGCACTGGCTGACCTCAAGGAAATCGACGCGCAAAAAGACAAGGTCGAGCGCAACACGCGCCAGTTCGTCGAGGGGCGGCCCGCCAACAACGTGCTGCTGACGGGCGCGCGCGGCACCGGCAAATCTTCGCTCATCAAGGCGTGCCTGAGCCACTACGCGCCGCATGGCCTGCGCCTGATCGAAGTGGACAAGACCGACCTGATCGACCTGCCTGACATCGTCGAAATCGTGGCCGGGCGGCCTGAAAAATTCATCATCTATTGCGACGATCTGAGCTTTGAAGAAGGCGAAGCGGGCTACAAGGCGCTCAAAAGCATTCTGGACGGCTCGATTGCCGCCAGCACGCCCAACGTGCTGGTCTATGCCACCAGCAACCGCCGCCACCTGCTGCCCGAGTACATGAAGGAGAACCTGAGCTACACCCACACCGAAGACGGCGAAGTGCATCCCGGCGAGGTGGTCGAGGAAAAAATCTCGCTGTCCGAACGGTTCGGGCTGTGGGTCAGTTTTTATCCCTTCAGCCAGGACGAGTACCTCGTCATCGTCGCGCAGTGGCTTACCGCGCTTGGTGCAAATGCTATGCAAATAGAAGCGGCCCGGCCCGATGCGCTGGTCTGGGCGCTGGAGCGCGGCTCACGCTCCGGGCGCGTGGCCTACCAGTTCGCGCGCGACTACATGGGGCGCACACAGCCCGCCTGAAATCGGAAATGAAACACCGCGCCTTCAATCACTGCGGATACGGTCTGATACGCCCCTCTCCCACCAGAGGGCAGGGGCTTTGCACGATCACGCCGGTTGCGTTCGCTGCGGATCGTGCGCAGCGCCATGGATCATGGATATGACTGGCGCAGTGCTCCTGGCCGACGCTCATCTGCCGCGCGTGGGCCACGATCCGGACAGCGATGCGCCGCCGCAAGACCGCCCGATCGTTGAAGTCGCCGTCGGCGTGCTGCTGGATGCGCACGGGCAATTCCTGCTCACCTCGCGTCCCGAAGGCAAGGTCTATGCGGGTTACTGGGAATTTCCCGGCGGCAAGATCGAAGCGGGCGAAACCGTCGAGCAGGCGCTGATACGCGAACTGCGCGAGGAACTGGGCATCGAGGCGCTGCCCGCCGCCATCGCCCGCTGGCGCGAGCAACGGGTCGATTACCCGCACGCGCTGGTGCGCCTGCATTTCTGCCGCGTCACCGGCTGGCGCGGCGCGCTGCAAATGCGCGAAGGCCAACGCCACGCCTGGAGCCGCCTGCCCGTCACCCTGGCCCCCATCCTGCCCGGCGCGCTGCCGGTGTTGCAGTGGCTGG
>JAITWT010000161.1 GCA_031285125.1 Burkholderiaceae bacterium
ACCATCCGCGTAAAAGAAAACGAACCTTTCGATGTGGCGCTGCGCCGCTTCAAACGCACCATTGAGAAGCTCGGCCTGCTGACGGACTTGCGTGCACGCGAGTTCTACGAAAAGCCCACTGCCGAGCGCAAGCGCAAGAAGGCTGCCGCCGTCAAGCGCCATTACAAGCGCGTGCGCAGCATGCAGCTTCCCAAGAAGTTGTACTGATTGGCCTTTCTCCCCGTGCGTGCGTGTAAGCGTACGGCCACGGGCCCTCCGAAGCCGCTTCAGGGCCTCCTGTAAGCGGCTTCGTCATTTCCCCCGTCTCTTTTTTCAGGACACCGCCATGAGCCTCAAGGAACAGATCAACGAAGATATGAAAAGCGCGATGCGCGCCAAGCAGACCGAGCGCCTGGCCACGATCCGCCTGCTGATGGCCGCAATGAAACAAAAAGAAGTCGATGAGCGTCTGACTTTGGATGACAACGCCATCGTCGGCGTGATCGACAAGATGATCAAGCAGCGCAAGGATTCGGTGGCCGCTTTCACGCAAGGCGGCCGCCCCGAGTTGGCCGAGAAGGAAGCCGCAGAAATCAAGGTGCTGGAGGTGTATTTGCCCCAACGCATGAGCGCCGAAGAAATCACCGCCGCGGTTCAGGCCATCGTGGCTGAACTCGGCGCCAGCGGCCCGGCCGATATGGGCAAGGTCATGGGCGCCGTCAAGACCCGGTTGGCCGGCCAGGCCGACATGGGCCTGGTCAGTGTTGCCGTCAAGGCCGCGCTGACGAGGTAGCCCAGGGCGGGTGGCGGGCACTCCCTCCCGCGCTGCTGACGCTGCTCATCTTGCGCACCTTGCGCACCTTGCGCACCTTGTGCACCTTGCTAAGGCACCTGGTGCTGCCAGTAGCGCCGGGCCAACTGGCGCTGGCAGGTCCATTGCAAGGGCCGGTCGCTGCGCCAGCCGATCGCGCCGCAGTGGGGCGTATCGATCGCGCTGATGCCGTGCGCGGCGTAGCGCTGCAACACGGCGGGCGCGGGATGGCCGAAGCGGTTGCGATAACCCGCCTGCGCCCAGACCATGCGCGGCGCGACGGCGTCCAGAAACCCATCGCTGGATGAACTTTTGCTGCCGTGGTGCGGCGCCAGTAACAGTTGCGCGGCCAGCGCGCCCGGGGGTGAACGCGCGACCAGGGCGGCCTCTTGTGGCCGCTCGATATCGCCAGGAAGAAGGGCGGCGCCCGCGCTCACAGCCTCAGCCGTGGCAGCGCCCGCAGCGGCGGCAGCATCCGTAGCATCCGTAGCGTCAGCGGGACGGCCCGCGCGAATGCGCAGCACGCAGGACATGGCGTTGGTCGCGGCGCGCGGGTTGTCGTAGTCCTGCGCGAGCGGATGGAGGATCTCGAAATGCACGCCGTCCCAATCCCATTGCTGCCCGGCATGGCAGCGGCCTGACGGGATCGCCTCGGCGCGCAAAGGGTGCGTGGCCTCGATCGAACTGAGCAGCCCGGCCTGCGGCTGGACCGCCAGCACCGCATGCGCGCCGCCGATGTGGTCGGTGTCGCGGTGACTGAGCAGCACCAGATCGAGCCGTTCCCCCAGCGCGCGCAGCAACGGCACCAGCACGCGCGCGCCGGCATCGCTGCCTGGGCCGTAGCGCGGCCCGGCGTCATAGAGCAGGCTGTGGTGCGCGGTACGCACCAGCACCGCATCGCCTTGCCCGACATCGGCGGCCAGCAGATCGAACACGCCCGGCGGCGGGCGCGGGGCCTGCCACAGCAGCACCGGCAGCAGCAACACCAACCCCTGTCCGCGCAACCGCCAGGGCAGCCGCATCCCCAGCAGCAGCGCCCCGGCAAGACCGCAAACCGCCGCCCAGAAAGGCGGCGCAGGCAACCACAAGGAGGCGCCGGGCCACGCCGCCAGCGCGCGCAGCAGCGCCATGAGCGCACCGACGGCCAAATCGGCCGCCTGCCACAGCGGCGGCACCACAACGCCGGCCATGCCCAGCGGGGTCACCACCAGCGTGACCCAGGGAATCGCCGCCAAATTGGCCAGCAAAGCCACCAGCGAGACCTGATGGAACAACAGCAAAGTCAAGGGCGCGAGCGCCAGCGTTACCGTCGCCTGTTCACGCAGCATGCGCGCGATGCGGGGAATGCGGGTGCGCGCACGCGCCGGTTCGCGCCCCCCGTCGGTGGCGAACAGCACGCCCACGGCAACGAAGCTGAGCCAAAAACCGGCTTGCATCAGCGCCCACGGATCGAAGGCAACCACCACCGCACAAGCCAGCAGCCAGACAAAGGGCCACGGCCAGCGCAAGCCCGCCAGCCGCAGCAGCGCGATGGCGACGAACATGCACACCGTGCGCTGCGCCGGAACGCCCCAGCCGCTGAAAACGGCGTAGCCGGTGGCCAGCAGCATGCCGCCGATCCGTGCCGCATGCGGCGCCGGCACGTGCAGCATCGCCGCCGATGAACGCCGCCACAACGCGCCCACCAGCGCCGTGGCCAGCCAGCCGAACAGCGTGATGTGCAGCCCCGAAATGCTCACCAGATGCGCGGTGCCGGTGGTTCGAAAAACATCCCAATCGTCATTGGCGATGGCCGCCTCGTCGCCGGCCACCACCCCGGCGATCACGCCCGCGCGACGCGGATCGGCGACACGCTCAAAGATGGCATCGCGCACAGACTCGCGCGCGCGTTCGACCGGATGGCGCCAAGTCCGGCCCAACCGTTCGGGCGGCGCATCGTGTGCGCCGTTGCGTACGTAGCCGGTGGCGCCGATGCCCCGTTCCCATTGCATCTGTTCGCTATCGAAGCCCCACGGGTTCAGGGTGCCGTGCGGTGCCTTCAGGCGCACCGTCAGACGCCAGCGTTCCCCCGCATGCACCGCCAGTGTGTCGGCGCGGGCGGGTGCCGGCGCAGGCGCATGCAGGGGCGCGGGCGCCGGTCCTGACGCTGGTTCCGGCGCGCCGAAGCTGCTGCGCGCGTACCACGCCAGCGCGATCTGGCGCGGCAGGCGGACCGCGGCGGCGCCGCCGCCCTGCGTGATCTCACGCGCCGACTCCACCGTGAACCGCCAGCGCACAACGCCCTCTTGACGCTGCGGCATCTGCGCCACGACGCCGGTCACTTCGAGATTGCGCCCTTCGAGCGCCGGATCCATCGCATCGCGCACATACGCGCACGCACGCATCCCGGCCGTTCCCGCGCCGGCCGCCATGCCGCAAGCCAGCCCGGCCAGCAAAAAGACCGTCCCCGGCCAGCGCGCGCCCGAACGCAGGGCGCGCACCAAAACCCAGAGCCCGGCCAGGCACGCCCCCAGCAGGGCGGCGTAGATGGCATCGGCCCACAGCACCGGCTGCTGCAACTGCAACGCGGCGCCCACCACGGAGCCGGCAAGAAAGGCGAAGCCCCATGCCGGCCGCCGCGCTGGCCTGGCGCCGTGCGCGGCCGCCGGCTTGGCCCGCGCTGGCGGGCGTGGCGCGCGCCATCGTTTGATCCGGCGCTTTATCCAGCGTTTTATCCACCGCTTGGCCCGCGGCGGCGTGAACCGGCGGGCTCGCGGCGCGTCATCCTCGGTCATACGGAACCACCCCCTCCCAGATCAGGCGAGTATGCCGTCCAGCGCCGGCAGCACAGCCACGTGGTCCATCCGGCGTCCACCCCGGGCGGGCTGGTGTGACAATTGTCCTATGGACATTTACGACAAGCTGGCCCAGTTGGGCATCACCCTTCCCCCCGTAGCCGTGCCTGCCGCCGCTTATGTGCCCTTTGTATGCAGCGGCAAGCTGGTTTTTCTGTCGGGACACGTCGCCAAAAAAAACGGCAAACCCTGGACCGGCCAGCTCGGCGCCACGGTCGGCGTCGATGAAGGCTGCCAGGCCGCGCGCGCCGTCGCCATCGATCTGTTGGGCACGCTGCACGCCGCCGTGGGCGACCTCAACAAAGTCACGCGCATCGTCAAATTGATGTGCCTGGTCAATTCCAGCGCCGATTTCACCGAGCAGCATTTGGTCGCCAATGGTGCCAGCGAACTCATCGGCCAGGTCTTCGGCGAGCGCGGCGCCCATGCGCGCAGTGCCTTTGGCGCGGCACAAATCCCGATGGGGTGCTGTGTCGAGATCGAACTGATCGCCGAGCTGGGCTGATCGCCGCATCAAGCGACAATTAGCAGATCTTCATCCAAGCCATTGACGCCCTCATTCTCATGACAGCTCTACACACCACGGCCCTCCAAAGCCTGCCTTTGCTCGCGCGCGGCAAGGTGCGTGACAACTACGCCGTTGGCGATGACCGCATTTTGATGATCGCCAGCGACCGTTTATCCGCTTTCGATGTGATCATGGGCGAGCCCATCCCAGGCAAGGGAGAAATCCTCACCGAAATGGCGCTGTGGTGGTTTGCGCGCCTGGGGCATCTGTGCCCCAATCACCTGACCGGCCAGGCGCCCGAGAGCGCGGTCACGCCCGCAGAAGCGGCGCAGGTGCGGGGCCGTTCGATGCTGGTCAAGCGCCTGCAACCGGTGCCGGTCGAAGCCGTGGTGCGCGGCTACCTGGCCGGCAGCGGCTGGAAGGAATACCAGGACAGCCGCAGTGTCTGCGGCGTGCCGTTGCCCGCCGGCCTGGGCAACGCCAGCGAACTGCCCGAACCGATCTTCACGCCTGCCGCCAAGGCCGCCGCGGGCGAGCATGACGAGAACATCACCTACGAGCGCATGGTTGAAATCGTCGGCCCCGTGCTCGCCGCGAAAATCCGCGACACCAGCATTGCGCTGTACAAAACTGCGGCCGATATTGCCCGGGCCAAAGGGCTCATCATCGCTGACACCAAGTTTGAATTCGGCTTGGACAAGGACGGCACGCTGGTCCTGATGGATGAAGTGCTCACGCCCGACAGCTCGCGCTATTGGCCCGCCGGGGACTATGCTGCGGCGCGGGCCGCCGGCACGAACCCGCCAAGCTTTGACAAACAGTTCGTGCGCGATTGGCTTGAAGCCGTGCGCATCGACGGCCAGCCCTGGAACAAAAAGCCCCCCGCCCCCGCCCTGCCGGCCGAAGTGATCGAGAAAACCGCGGCCAAGTACCGCGAGGCGTTGCAGCGGCTGACGGGGTGATGGTGATGGTGTGATGGGCGCCCCATCCCGATGCGTTTGACCTGGCCCGGATTGACCCGGATTCAAACACCTGGGCCAGCGATGGTTTTTTCGGGGACAGGGTCATCTCCGCGGCGGTTGCCGCGTGGGCCGTGGAACGGCGAAAATAGCCCTCCCTTGTCAACCCTCCAGCTCCTCTTTTCTCGTGGCCAAGCGCACTATCCTCTGCTACCCTGACCCTCGTTTGCACAAAGTCGCCCGTCCGGTGACGGCGGTGGACGCACGCATCCAGTCCCTGGTGGACGACATGCTCGAAACCATGTACGACGCCAAGGGCATCGGTCTGGCGGCGACCCAGATCGATGTGCATGAGCGCGTGGTGGTGATGGACCTGTCCGAGGAACACAACCAGCCGCTGGTGCTGATCAACCCCGAAATCGTCTGGGCCAGCGACGAAAAATCCGTCCGTGAAGAAGGCTGCCTGTCCCTGCCCGATATCTACGACAAGGTCGAGCGTGCCGCGGCCGTGCGGGTGCGCGCGCTCGACCGCGACGGCCAATCGCGCACGCTCGAGGCCGAAGACCTGTTGGCGGTGTGCATCCAGCACGAGCTCGATCACCTGCGCGGCAAGGTGTTTGTCGAATACCTCTCGTTGTTCAAACGCAACCGCATCAAAAACAAACTGCTCAAACAGCAGCGCGAGGAACAACGTAGCGCGCAAGCCAGCTGAACCGTGATGAATCAGGACGTGTGCACCATGAAAGCTGTTCTTGTATTGCCCCTTTGCGCTGCGGTGGCAGCGGCCTTGCTGGCCGGTTGCGTCGAGCCGACCCGTGTCGCCGTGGGCGCCTCGCGCGCCCAAGCGCTGGCGCAAGCCGGAACGCCGATCGCCCGATACCCCTTGCCCGGCGGCGGCGAGCGGCTTCAATACTCGCGCGAACCGGCCGGTTTTGAAGTCACCAACATCGATATCGATGCGACCGGCAAGGTGAGCGCGGTGCGCCCGATGCTGGTTGAAAGCGACTTTCAGCACACCATTCAGATCGGGGCTTGGCGCGCGCCGGAGGTACTGCGCGCCTATGGCAAACCGCAGAGGGTGACGCGCGTAAGCTCCTTCGACGGCGCTATCTGGCAATGGCGCTATCGTCAGGCCGGCAGCCGCGCGCCGCGCTTTTTGTTGATCTACTTTGATCCGCAAGGCATCGTGCGGCGCTGGCAGACGATTGATGACAACGCGTTCGGCGATTTTGCGCGGGGCCGCGGGTGAGGCTGGTTTTCGCCGGTACGCCGGAATTTGCCCGCGCGGCGCTGCATGCTCTGGGTGCCGCGGGATTTGAGATCGCGCTGGTGCTTACCCAGCCGGACCGCCCCGCGGGGCGCGGCCTGAAATTGCACGCTTCGCCGGTCAAGCAACTGGCGCTGGCACAGGGCTGGCCGCTCGCACAGCCGCGCAGCCTGCGTCTGAACGGCAAATATCCCGAAGATGCCGCCGCCGCGCAAGCGGCCCTGCAGGCTGCGCGCGCCGATGCCATGGTGGTTGCCGCCTATGGCCTGATCCTGCCGCAGTGGACGCTCGATACCTTTGCGCCGCCGCGCGGCTTGGGGTGTCTCAACATCCACGCCTCGGTGCTGCCGCGCTGGCGCGGCGCCGCGCCGATCCAGCGGGCCATCGAAGCCGGCGACACGCGCAGCGGCGTGACCCTCATGCAAATGGACGCGGGCCTGGATACCGGCGACATCTTGCTGACCGAGACGCTGGACATCGGCCAGGACAGCGCGGCGCAATTGCACGACCGTCTGGCGGCCTTGGGCGCGCGCCTGATCGTCCAAGCCCTGCGCCGCGCCGAAACCGGGGCGCTCCCGGGGACGCCGCAACCCGTCGCAGGCATCACCTATGCGCACAAGATCGAAAAACACGAAGCGCGCATCGACTGGACACAGCCCGCCGAGCGCATCGCCCGCCGCATCCGCGCCTTCGATCCTTTTCCTGGCGCCAGCGCCATCCTGGGTACGGAAACCCTCAAGCTCTGGGCCGCAAGCGCGCAAACCATCGCGCCGAGCTTGCAGACGGCGCACCCCGGC
The DNA here is from genome assembly GCA_031285125.1 of Burkholderiaceae bacterium. Taxonomy (GTDB): domain Bacteria; phylum Pseudomonadota; class Gammaproteobacteria; order Burkholderiales; family Burkholderiaceae_C; genus JAITWT01. The sequence goes on from JAITWT010000161.1 coordinate 7,156, forward strand.
GGCAGGGCCGAACCCGGCACCCTTCTCGAAGCCACGCCTGCGGGCGTGCTGATTGCCGCTGGCGGCGCCAGCGCGCTGCGCGTGCATGAATTGCAACGCCCGGGCGGCAAGCGCCTGAGCGCCGCCGATTTTCTGCGCGGCTTCCCGCTGGCGCCGGGGCAGCGTTTTGAGGCATGACGCGCCAACTCCAATCGCGCCAATTTCAATGACGTTTCTCAGTTGAATTGGACAGGGGATAAGCGGGTTTTATGCGGTTTTGGGCTGAAGGCGGTGCGTATGCGCGCCGTGATTGGGCAGCCACTGGGGCAGCAGTGATCCGGCAATCATGCCGATGAAGGCGGCGATCAGGCCCGCGAGTTGACTGGGCAGGACGGCGCTCCAGCGGCTGATGCCGGGCAGCAAGAACAGCACCCACGTGCCCACGCCCAGCAGCAGCGACAGCACCGCGCCTTGCGTGGTGGCCCGTCGCCAGTACAGGCCCAGCACGAGCGGTACGAAAGCGCCCACCAGCGTGATTTGATACGCCTGCGAGACCAGTTCGTAAATCGACGTGCCTTCCATGGCGATGGCGTAGACCAGCACGCTCACGGTAAAGACCAGGATGGTGATACGCATGGCGGTCAGCGCCTGGCGGTCGCTCATGGCCGGACGCAGGTTCTTCAGGATGTTTTCCACGAAACTGGTCGAGGGCGCCAGCAGCGTGGCCGACGAGGTGCTCTTGATGGCCGAGAGCAGCGCGCCGAAGAACAGGATTTGCATCACCAGCGGCATGTGGCCCATGATGAAGGCGGGCAGCACTTTCTGGTAATCGTTGGCCGCCAGGTCGAGCGCGTTCTGCCCCATCACCACCACGGCGGCGGTGACGATGAACATCGGCACGAAGGCAAAGGCGATGTAGGCCGCGCCGCCGATCATCGCGCCGCGCTGGGCGGTTTGTGCGTTCTTGGCCGACATCACGCGCTGGAACACGTCCTGCTGCGGAATGCTGCCCAGCATCATGGTCAGGCCCGCGGCGATGAAGCTCAGCCACGTGCCTGTGTTCGCCGAGGCCTCGGGCAGAAAGTGAAACAGATTCTTGTCCGCCGCCAGCGTGATCACCTGATCCGCGCCGCCGGCCAGGTCGGCGGAGAACACCGCGATCACGCTCAGCCCCAGCACCAGCACAATCATCTGGATGAAGTCGGTCCACGCGACCGCGACGAAACCGCCCACCACCACGTACACCAGCACCGCCAGCGTGCCGATCACCATGCCTGTGATTTCCGAAAGGTAGCCCGCCGTCAGCACGTTGAAGACCTTGCCCAGCGCGGTGATTTGCGCCGCCACCCAGCCCAGGTAGCTGATGATGATGGCCACTGAGCAGAAGATTTCCACGCTCTTGCCGAAACGCTGGCGGTAAAAGTCGCCGATGGTCAGCAGGTTCATGCGGTACAGCCGCGCGGCGAAGAACGCGCCCACCAGAATCAAGCAGGTGCCCGCGCCGAAAGGGTCTTCCACGATGGCGTTAAGCCCCCCCTGTACGAAGCTGGCGGGGATGCCCATCACGGTTTCCGCGCCGAACCAGGTCGCAAAGGTGGTGGTGACGATCATCGCCAGCGGCAGATTGCGCCCGGCCAGCGCGAAGTCCGAGGTGCTCTTGATGCGCCGCCCAGCCCATAGGCCCAGCCCGAGCGTGCCCAGCAGATAGATGACGACGAAGGCAATCAGAGTGATATTCATGTCCCGCAATGAAGATCGGAGGGTGGGTCGGAAAAACCATAAGACCCCAAGCGGGGCGGGCGTATTGTCACCGCAGGCCAGCGCACCTCAGCGCACTATGGCTGCTGCGGCCTCACGAAATTTGAACTTTTTGAGGGGTGCAGAGGCCGTGTTTCGAGTGCGCCGCAGGAACGCGGGCACGAACGCAGACAGAAACGCGGAACAAACCAGCGCATGGCCAGTGCATCAGGGGCGGCCCCAAAGAGGAAGGCGCCTATACGCGCATAGAGCGGCACTCCTATAGTAGAAGTTGCCGCAATGGCCATGCAAGGGGCGAACCCGCCCGCCATGGTTGTGCCCGATCGTCTTTTTTCCGAACCGAAGCGCCCATGATGAAACTCCCCGCCCGTGTCAAGCTTGTTGATGTCAGCCCACGCGATGGCTTGCAAAATGAAAAGCAGCCCGTTCCCACGCCGGTCAAAATCGAACTGATTGCGCGCCTGCAAGCCGCCGGGGTGCGCGAGATCGAAGCCACCAGCTTCGTCTCGCCCCAATGGGTGCCGCAAATGGCCGACAACGCGCAGGTCATGCGCGGCATCCAGCGCGCCAAGGGGATGCGCTGCGCGGTGCTGATCCCCAATATGCAGGGCCTGGACGCCGCGCTGGCCGCGCCGCGCGCGCAATGGCCTGATGAGATCGTCATCTTCGGGTCGGCCAGCGAAACCTTCAGCCGCAAAAATATCAATTGCTCCATCGCCGAAAGCATCGAGCGCTTTCGCCCCGTCGTTGCGGCGGCGCGCGACCAGGGGCTGCATGTGCGCGCGGCCATGTCTTGTGCGGTCGGCTGCCCTTACGAAGGCGAAATTGCCCCCGCGCGCGTGGGGCTGCTGGCACAGATGCTCAAGGACATCGGCACGCAGGAGGTCGCGCTGGCCGACACCCTCGGCGTGGGCACGCCGCTGAAGGTGCAGCGCGCGCTTGAAGCCACCTTCGCCCATTTTGCGGTGCACCACGTCTGCGGCCACTTTCACGATACCTACGGTCAGGCGCTCGCCAACACGCTGGCCAGCTTGGCGTTGGGCGTAGCGCAGTTCGATACCTCGGTCGCCGGCCTGGGCGGCTGCCCCTATGCCCAGGGCGCGACCGGCAACGTGGCGACCGAAGACGTGGTCTATATGCTGCACGGTATGGGGATAGAAACCGGCATCGACCTGGATCAGCTGATCGACGCGGGGGTCTACATCAGCCAGGCGCTTGGGCGCAAATCCGGCTCGCGCGCGGCCATGGCGGTACTGAACCAGCGGGCGGGATAAGCGGGCGGGGTAAGCGCTTGCGCGCGCGATCCCCGATGGCGCGTGCCGGGCGCAGGGGGCGCATCAGCGCGCCGGCGCACACAGCCCGCAGCCCGCATTGGGCGGGCGATGGAACAAGCCGATCGGCCCTTTCGGAAAGCGCTTTCGGCAGGCTCTTTGGCCGCGGCGGGGCGGTGTTGCCCTCGATCAGCCCATCGCGGCCAGCAGCGCCGCGCATGCGGCCTCAGGATCGGCGGCGTTGACGATGGCGCGTACCACCGCCACCGAGCCGACCCCAGTGGCGCGCACCTGCGGCAGGCGCGCCAGGTCGATGCCGCCGATGGCGACCAGCGGATAGCCGCGCATCAACCGGGCATAGGCGTGCAGGCGCGCGATGCCTTGCGGCGCCGTCGG
>JAITWT010000200.1 GCA_031285125.1 Burkholderiaceae bacterium
ATGAAGGCCCGGAAGCAGTTGCATCTTCACCATTAGATCAGTACGTAGATTTGTCGGTGTCAACATCGTTGAGAAACTGTTTCTTGATGCTCAACACCTACTACAGAAATCCGCCTGGACTTATCCTTCCCTTTGTGCTCATCTATTCTTTGCAGCGCTGGTTGATATTGCACACCTGCCGCAAACCGGTCTTCCCACCTGAAATTGAAGCTACCTGCAATGTGGAGCCGGGCGACCCCAATGTCTGGCCAATTTCCCGGTACACCGGCGAGTTCGCCAATATTCCGGGGCGGATTGAACGCGCGGAAGCCAAGGCGGAAAAAAGGCATCGGCGGATGGAAAAGCATCGGTGAAACTCAACAACCACCGGCTAACTGGCGCGCGTGCCATGCCGGGCATCGCGCCTGACTGGCCTGCGCCGCATCGGCGGCACAGGGGTGAATTTCCTCACACGCAAGCGGCCATTGAAACCTCACAAGAAACCCTACGACCGGGTGATGTTCATCGCTCTGTAAGTTTTCATTAATATGGCTGAGCTATTGTTTCAGGAGTTTTGACTCCAGGAAACCAATATGCTTTTTTCTTGCGTGCGCAGCCGCTGGCCCGTGCCGTTCGTGCTGGGCCTGCTGATGGGCGCGAGCACGGCGGCCACGGCAGCAGAGATCCGGCTCGATGCGGCGCAAGCGCAACGCCTGGACGTGCGAACTGAAACCGTTCAGCCCGCGCAAGGCATTCCGCTGGATCGGCTGCCCGCCGAAATCGTGGTGCCGCTGGAGACCAGCCGCACCGTCAGCGCGCCTTTTGCCGGCATCGTTTCCAGCGTGGCGGTTGACGAAGGCGCGGCGGTCAAGGCCGGCGCACTGCTGGCGCGCGTACAAAGCCGCGATTTCCTGGCCGCGCAGGCCGATTTACGGCGCAGCCGCAGCGATGCCACGCTGGCGCAAAGCCAGTCGCAGCGCGATGCGATGCTGCTCGATGAAGGCATCATCGCGCGCGCGCGCGCCGACGAAACCCGCGCCCGTGCCGCCGATGCGCAGGCGCGGCTGGCGCAGGCCCGCGCGGCGCTGGCCGGCATCGCGCCGGTGCGCGATGGCGCGGCGGGCGAATATGCTTTGCGCGCGCCCATCACGGGCCGCGTGCTGCGCCGCGCGGTCGCGCCCGGTCAGGTGGTGGGGGCTTTCGATCCGGTTTTCGTGCTCGCCGCCGATGCGCGCGTGGACGTGCAGTTCCAGGTGCCGGTGGCGCAGCGCAATGCACTGGCGCCGGGGCTGGTGCTCGAAATGGCAGATGGCGTACAGGGCCGCGTGGTCACTGTGGCAAGCACCGCCGATCCGGTCAGCCAGAGCCTGCGGCTGCGCGCGCGTCTGCCGGAATCAGCGCATTGGCGCGTCGGCGAGCGCACCACGGTGCGGCTGCTGCTGAGCGCGCCCCAAGGCGCGGTGCGGGTGCCGCTGAGCGCGCTGCTGGCCGATGGCGCGCGTACGCTGGTGTTCGTCGCCAGCCCGGCGGCCAACGGGGGTAGGCAATACCGCGCGGTGCCGGTCGAGCGGCTCGGCGCGGATGCGCGCGAAGCGGTGGTGCGCGGCGCGCTCAAGGCCGGCGAGGCGGTGGTGGCGCGCGGCGCCAGCGCGCTCAAGCCCCTGATGGCGCAATAGGAGAAGGTATGAACGAATCCGCCCTACCCGCGCATGCCGCCCAAATGCGCCCACCCGTCGTTGCCCATGCGCGCCGTCGCACGAGCTCCGTCTGCGCTTTGCGCCTAAATTGGGCGCACTTTGGCGAGCTGCCCGGGCACGCCGCATCTGCTCACACCTTCTTAGAACCTGTTGACGATCCCGGCGCGGGCGTGCGGGCGCGGGCTTGGGCGGTCTGCGGCGTTGCAACCCTTGCCCATGACACAAGCCATGGGCTGCGGCTTGCGCCTTGCAGCCCATCCCCATCCGCCTCCCGCACCCCTCACGCCAAGATCGTCAACAGGTTCTTATTCTTATGCTGAGCCGCCTCATCCAGTTCTCGCTGGCGCAACGTCTGTTGATTTTGGTTGTCGCGGCGGCGCTGGCCGTTGCGGGCGCGCTGGCGTTTCGCGCACTGCCGATCGACGCTTATCCCAACATTGCGCCCACCCAGGTCAAGCTGATCCTGAAAGCGCCGGGCATGACGCCCGAGGAAATTGAGTCGCGCGTCATCACGCCGCTGGAGATGGAGCTGCTGGGCCTGCCCCACGCGGCGATGCTGCGCTCGACCGCCAAATACGCGCTGGCCGACATCACCATCGACTTCGCCGAAGGCACCGATATTTATTGGGCGCGCCAGCAGGTCAGTGAGCGTTATGCCAACGTGCTGCCCGATTTGCCCGCGGGCCTGAGCGGCGGTCTGGCGCCGATTTCCACGCCGCTGTCGGACATGCTGATGTTCACTATCGAAGGCGGGGGCTTGAGCCTGGCCGAACGGCGCACGCTGCTGGACTGGACGCTGCGCCCGGCGCTGCGCACCATCCCCGGCGTGGCCGACGTCAACGCCTTGGGCGGCGAGGTGGCCAGTTTCACGGTGATTCCCGACCGCGCCCGGCTGGCGGCGGCGGGCCTGTCGTTGAACGACTTGGCCGAGGCCGTGCAGCGCAACAACCGCAACGACGGCGCGGGCCGCCTGCAAGCCGGCGAGCTCGGGCTGATTGTGCGCACCGAGGGCGCGGCGCACAGCCTGGACGATCTGGCCGGCATCGTGCTGAAAAACAAGGCCGGGCGCGCGCTGCACGTGCGCGACGTGGCCGAAGTGCGCATGGACGCGCTCACGCGCTACGGCGCCGTCGTCCGCGATGGCCAAGGCGAGGCGGTCGAGGGGATCGTCGTCGCACTGCGCGGCGCCGATGCCGGACAGCTCGTCAAGGCCGTGCGCTCGCGCCTGTCGGAGTTGCAGACCAGCCTGCCCGCGGGCGTGAAGATTGAAGTGTTCTACGACCGCAGCACGCTCATCAAACGCGCCGTGGGCACCGTGCAGGACGCGCTCATCGAGGCCACCGTGTTGGTCGTGCTGCTGTTGTTCGCGTTCCTGGGCGAAGTGCGCGCGGCCGTGGTGGTGGCGCTGATCCTGCCGTTCGCCGCGCTGTTCACCTTTTTCATGATGCGCCTGTTCGGCATGAGCGCCAATCTGATGAGCCTGGGCGGGCTGGCGATTGCCGTCGGGATGCTGGTGGACGCGGCCGTGGTGGTGGTCGAAAACACCGTCAGCCGGCTCGACCCGCACGCCCACGGCGCGGGCCTGCCGCGCCTGCACCGCGTGTATTCGGCAGCGCGCGAGGTCAGCGTGCCGGTGGCCTCGGGCATCCTCATCATCTGTCTGGTGTTCCTGCCGCTGCTCACGCTTGAAGGGCTGGAAGGCAAGCTGTTCGCGCCGGTGGCGCTGACCATTGTGTTCGCGCTGGCCGGGTCCCTGCTGCTCTCGCTCACGCTGGTGCCGGTGCTGGCTTCGTGGCTGCTCAAGGAACGCCCGCACGTCAACCCCTGGCTGATGCGCGTTTGCCTGCGCCTGTACACCCCGGTGCTCGACGCCGCGCTGCGCCGTCCGCTCATCGTGATGATCAGCGCGGGCGTGGCACTGCTGCTGGGCATCGGCGCGTACCTGGGCACCGGCAAGACCTTCATGCCGACGATGGATGAGGGCGACCTGCTGATGCAATTGGTCAAGCTGCCCTCGATCAATCTGGAACGCTCGCGCGATGGCGATTTGGCCTTGCAGCGCGAAATCCTGCAAAAAGTGCCCGAAGTACAACACGCGATCGGCCGCCTGGGTTCGGACGAACTCGGTCTGGACCCGATGGGCCTGAACGAGACCGACCTGTTCCTGCAACTCAAGCCCAAGAACCAATGGCGCAAGAACGACAAGGAATGGCTGGCCGACGAGTTGCGCAAGGTCGCCGAGGGCCATCCTGGGCTGGAGGTGGGCTTTACCCAGCCGATTGAGATGCGCGTATCCGAAATGCTCACGGGCAGCCGCGGCGATGTGGCGATCAAGGTTTTCGGCCCCGATTTGAATACGCTGGCCGAACTGGGCACGCGCATTGCGGGCGTGATCGAAAAAACGCGCGGCGCGCAGGACGTGCTGGCGCAAACCGCCGAGGGCATGCAGTACCTGCGCGTGGCGATCGACGCCCAGGCCGCCGGGCGCGCGGGCCTGGCGGTCTCCGAGGTGCAGGACGAATTGCGCGCGCAGCTCGAAGGCATGCCCGCGGGCGTGGTGATCGAACCGGGCCGCCGCGTGCCGATCCTGGTGCGCGGCGATGCCGGTCTGCGCGGCGATGCCGATGCGTTCGCGCGCTTGCCGCTGGCTGCCGGCGCCGATGCCGCGGGGATGTTGCCGCTGACCCAAATCGCGCGTCTGGAAACCGTGACCGGCCCGGTGCGCGTCAACCACGAAAACGGTTCGCGCTTCGTGCTGATCCAGGCCAACGTGAGCGGGCGCGACCTGGTCGGCTTCGTTGACGAAGCGCGCGCGGCGGTGGCGCGCGATGTGCCGCTGCCGTCGGGCTACCGCATCGCCTGGGGCGGCCAGTTCGAAAACCAGCAGCGCGCCGCGGCGCGCCTGGGACTGGTGGTTCCGGTCGCGCTGGCGTTGATTTTCCTGGTGCTGTTCATCACCTTCGGCTCGGTGCGCCAGTCGATGTTGATTCTGGGCAACGTGCCGTTCGCGCTGGTGGGCGGGCTGATTGCGCTGTGGATCAGCGGGCAATACCTGTCGGTGCCCGCCTCGGTCGGCTTCATTGCGCTGCTGGGCATCGCGGTGCTCAACGGACTGGTGCTGATCACCTGTTTCAACCAATTGCACGCGCAGGGCCTGCCGATCGGCGAGGTGGTGCGCGAAGGCGCGCTGCGCCGCCTGCGCCCCGTGCTGATGACCGCCAACATCACCGCGCTGGGCCTGATTCCACTGCTGTTCGCCAGCGGGCCGGGTTCGGAAGTGCAGCGTCCGCTGGCCATCGTCGTGATCGGCGGCCTGGTCAGCTCGACCACGCTGACCCTGCTGGTGCTGCCGCTGCTGTACCGCCGTTTTGGCCTGGCCAAGGACGCCACCTAAAACACCCGTTGCACCCTTGCGCCCCACAAAAAACCGCATGATGATTGACTTCAGCCGCTGCGCCCCTCTCACCTCTGACCGCCTGGGTAAGAGCGCTATGCGCGCGCCATGCGGCGTTGCCCGTGCTTGCGGGCGAGCCGCCTGCCGTGTTCTCTCCCTTGCAGGGCGCGGCCCGGCCGGAGTCCGGGCCTGTTCGCGCTGGCCCAAGGTGCGCTGGCGCCTTTGGAGCCGCAGCGCTGACCCCGGCCTGCCACGCCGATCACGGCACTGGCGGGCACGTTCAACGGCCCTTTCTCGGTTCAACTGCCCTTTTTAGGATTGTGTGATGTCATCCATGCACTGCCTGCACCTGGTATTTCCCGCCGCCCTCGAAGAAGCGGTGAGCGCCGCGCTGATCGAGTACCAGCCGCCGCTGCCCGGCTTCACGCTGCTCAAGACCGAGGGCCACAGTAACGACTTCGCCACTGCCTCGTCACAAGAGCGCGTGCGCGGACGCATCGCGCGCCGCATGATCCTGATGGTGCAGCCGATCGAAACCCTCAACGCCGTCATCACGGCTTTGCGCCAGCGCGTGCGTTCGGCGCATGTGGTGTGGTGGATCTCGCCCATCGAGCGCTTCGGGAGGCTGGAATGAGGGCTGCCGGATACTGGGCGCGGATGGCCGCCGGCGCGACGCTGGTGTGGCCGCTGCTCGCGGCCGCGCAAGCACCGGTACAAGCGCCGGTGCAAGCACCGATAAAAACGCCGGTAAAACCGCCAATACAAACACCGGTAAAAGTGCCGACACCGACGCAAACACAGGCGCGGGCAGCGGATTTCCTGCCGCCCTCCGAAAGCGTGCGTTCAGCGATCAAGAACACTGCCGAAGTGCACGCCGCCGATGCCGCGCTGACCCAAGCGCGCGAGGGCGCACGCGCGCTGGCCGCCGGGCCGCATGACACCGAATTGACCCTGTCGCCGACGTACCGCCGTAACACCGGCGACAACCCCACCCAGTATTTCAAGGAATGGGACATCCAGATCTCGCGCGCCCTGCGCCTGCCCGGTAAAGCCGCGCTCGACCGGGAAAGCGGCGCGCACGCCGTAGCCGCCGCCGCGCTGCGCCTGGGCGATGCCCAGCATCGGACGGCGCGCAGCTTGCTGGCCGCATGGATGGGCTGGCTGCGTACCGAGGCCGTGGCCGGCGCCGCACAGGCACGGCGCGACTCCCTTGTGCAGGAACGCGCCAGCCTGGCGCGGCGGCTGGCGCTGGGCGACGCGGCACGGCGCGATCTGAACCAGATCGACGCCGCCCTGGCCAGCGCGCGCGCCGACTTGCAGCAGGCGCAGGCCGATGTGCAAGCGCAGCGGCTCCTGCTGACCAGCAACTTCCCGCAAGTGCCGGTGCCCGCGTCCGCCCCGGCCTTGCCCGCGCCCGCGCCGCTGGACGGGAAGCCGCAAGACTGGGTGACGCGCATCGTCACGCAAAACCACGAGATCGGCGTCCTCGAAGAAACCGCCGCCCAGTACGAAACGATGGCACGCCGCGCCGACGCCGAACGCCGACCCGACCCCACCGTCGGTCTGCGCACCTTCAGCGAACAAGGCGCCAAGGAGCGCGGCATTGGCGTGGTACTGACCATTCCCTTCGGCGGTGCGCGGCGCGATGCCGAAGCGCGCGGCCAATACGCCGCCGCCGATGTCGCGCGCTTTCAAGCGCAGGCCGCGCGCCGCGATGTCACACGCGAAGCCCAACTGGCGGTAACGCGCGCGCAACTGACCCTGTCGCTGTGGCAGGCCGCGCGCGATGCCCGCGATGCCCATGCGGCCAGCCTGGCGCGCCAGCGCCGCGCCTATCAACTCGGCGAAATCGGCCTGGCCGAACGCTTGCAGGCCGAGCGCCTGGCCGCCGATGCTGCGCTGTCTGAACAGCGTGCCCGCGCCGATGCCCATGAGGCCCTGCTGCGCGTCCAAGTCGATGGGCACACGCTATGGGATCAGGAAGATACGCCGCCCTGAGCTCCTGTTGACGATCCCCCGCTGCGCCCACGCCGCCGCCCTGGACGGCCCTGAACCGCCAATACCCCGCGCATAGAATGCCAAAACAACCCCTACATTTTTTCAACATCGGGAGACATTCATGCTGGGCTTACGGAAAACTTTTGCGCTGGCTTTGGGGCTGGTGATTGCGCTGTCGTTGCTGGCCGGCTGCTCGGGCGAGCACAAGGACAAGAAATTTGTCATCGCCACCGATACCACGTATGCGCCCTTTGAGTTCACCGACAGCAAGGGTGACTTTGTCGGCGCGGATCTGGACATTCTGGCCGCCGTGGCCCAGGACCAGGGCTTTCAGTACGAAATCCGCCGGCTCGGCTTTGACGCGGCAGTGGCTGCGCTTGAATCGAACCAGGCCGATGGCGTGATTGCCGGCATGAGCATCACCGACAAGCGCAAGGAAAAATACAACTTTTCCGACCCCTATTACGACAAGGACCGTATCGTGATGGCGGTCAAGGCCGGCGACGGCGGCATCAAAAACTACGCCGATCTGAAAGGCAAAACGGTCGCGGCCAAAACCGGCACCGAAGGCGCGCGCTACACCGAAAGCCTGGCGCCCAAATACCATTTCAAGATTCAGTATTTCGCCGACAGCCCGACGATGTACGAGGACGTCAAGACCGGAAACAGCGCGGCCTGCTTCGAGGATTTGCCGGTCATGGCCTACGGTATTTCCCAAGGCAACGGGATGCAGGTCATCGATGATCCGAGCGAGACGCCCCCCAGCTCGTCCTTCGGCTTCGCCGTACTCAAGAGCAACCCAGCCAACCAGAAGCTGCTGGCGATGTTCCAAGCGGGCCTGACCAACATCAAGAAAAGCGGCAAGCACGCGGAAATCCTGAAGAAGTACGGCCTCAACTGACGTGCATCGGACTGCAGGATGGATGTCGCACAGGTCCTGAGCGAAGCCTCCCCCATGCTCCTGCGGGGGCTGTGGGTCACGGTGGAAATCACCGTGGTTTCGCTCATCATGGCGGTAGTGCTGGGCCTGGTGTCGTGCCTGATGGGCCTGAGCAGCGTGGCCGCGCTGCGCTGGCTCTCCAAGTTCTACGTCTGGCTGATCCGCGGCACCCCGCTGCTGGTGCAGGTGTTTTTCGTTTACTTCGGCTTCCCGCAACTGGTGCAGTCGATCGGCCATTCGATGATGGGGGCTGACGCGGGCAACCTCTCCAACAGCATCGGCGGCGTGCTGGCGAACTTCCGCATTTCGGCCTTCACGGCGAGCTTTTTCACGCTCAGCCTGAATGCGGGCGCGTACATGTCGGAGATTTTTCGCGGCGGCATTCAGGCCGTCCCGCCGGGGCAGATGGAAGCGGCGCGCAGCCTGGGCATGTCCAAAAGCCGCGCCATGTACCGCGTGATCCTGCCGCAAGCCTTTCGCATTTGCGTGCCCTCGCTGGTCAACCAGTTCATCATCACGCTCAAGGACACCTCGATCGTCTCGATCATCAGCCTGCAAGA
>JAITWT010000026.1 GCA_031285125.1 Burkholderiaceae bacterium
ATGGCTGGATCAGGCTTGCGCCCATTGTCCAAAATTCCCCACTGCTGCCTCCCGTAGGAGTCTGGGCCGTGTCTCAGTCCCAGTGTGGCTGGTCGTCCTCTCAGACCAGCTACAGATCGTTGGCTTGGTGAGCCTTTACCCCACCAACTACCTAATCTGCCATCGGCCGCTCCATTCGCGCAAGGTTCTTGCGAATCCCCTGCTTTCATCCATAGATCGTATGCGGTATTAGCACAACTTTCGCTGCGTTATCCCCCACGATTGGGCACGTTCCGATGTCTTACTCACCCGTTCGCCACTCGCCGCCAGGATTGCTCCCGCGCTGCCGTTCGACTTGCATGTGTAAGGCATGCCGCCAGCGTTCAATCTGAGCCAGGATCAAACTCTATAGTTCGATCTTGATTTGTTTGCCTCTTTCGAGGCCACTCATAAAAACGGAATTGAAGTGAACTTCACTTCTTGTTTCCATGAGCGTTTAAAGCCTTACGGCTTCGTTCCGAAGAACTGAGCCTCTCGCCTCAAACGCCCACGCTTATCGGCTGTATGTTGTTAATGATTCAGTTACAAAACTTTCGTTTTGCTTTGCTTCGCCGCGATCAGCGAAGCCTTGAATTATGACACGATTTTTAATATCCTGTCAAGTTTGAGGGGCATTTCCTTTTTTCGGAAGACCCGTTCGCTACGATCAGCGAAGCTCTCAATTGTAACAGAGTTTTTAATGCCCTGTCAAACTTGAGGGGCATTTCCTTTTCTTCGGAAAGCCCGTTCGCTGCGATCAGCGAAGCCCTCAATTGTGACAGAAGTTTTAATACCCCGTCAAGCCGAAGGACTATTTCCTTTTCTCGGCAGACCTTCTTGCGAAGGTCTTGGCTGTTTGCTTCAAACATTGAGTTCGTTGCGTGCCGAGCCCAGAAGTATAGCTCGGTTTTTTACCACGTGCCAATCCTTGCGAAAATATTTTCTGTCCTCTGCGATGCAGGCCGGCAGCGCATCGGATGCGGCGTCCTCGGACAGGCCCCTCGCACTCTTGATAATCATGCGATGACGCTGATGACTCTTTTGGATGCCCAACTGGCGTATGGGCACGTTCTCTTACTCGACCACGCGGCGTTCTCACTGCAAGAAGACGAGCGCGTGGGGCTGATCGGGCGCAACGGCGCGGGCAAGTCTTCGTTGCTGAAGATTCTGGCGGGGCTGGAGCAGCCCGATGATGGTGCGCTGCAGATCCAGCAAGGGCTGCGTGTGGCTTATGTCGCGCAGGAGCCGATGCTGGACGCACAAGCGAGCGTGTTCGAAGCGGCAAGCGTGGGCTTGGCCGAGGCGGCTGCTTTGCGCGAGCGTTATCTGGCGGGCGCCAATGCGAGCAGCCATGACGACGATCTGGACGCGTTGCAGTCGCGCATCGAAGCGCTTGATGCGTGGAATTGGGAACAGCGCGTCAACGAGGTCCTGCACCGGCTGCATCTAGACCCCGCCGCGCGCGTGGGCGACTTATCGGGCGGCACGCGCAAGCGGGTTGCTCTGGCGCAGGCGCTGGTGGCGGCGCCGAATGTGCTGCTGCTCGATGAGCCGACCAATCATCTGGACCTGGACGCGATCGAGTGGCTTGAACAATTGCTGATCGACTTCAAGGGCGCCGTGGTCACGATCACGCACGACCGCGCTTTTCTCGACCGCGTGGCCACACGCATCGTCGAGCTTGACCGGGGCGCGTTGCGCTCGTATCCGGGCAATTTCTCCGCATACCAATCGCAGAAAGATGAACAACTGGCGCAGGAGGCGGTACTCAACGCCAAGGCCGACAAGCTGCTTGCGCAGGAAGAGGTATGGATTCGCAAGGGTGTGGAAGCGCGGCGCACGCGCAGCCAGAGCCGCATTGCGCGCCTGCAAACTTTGCGGCAGCAGCACGCCAACCGCCGCGAGGCGCTGGGCCGCGTGAATATGGATGTCGCCGCCGGACTGCCCAGCGGCAAGATCGTTGCCGAACTGACGCGCGCCAGCAAATCTTTTGGCGACAAAACAGTGGTGCGTGATTTCAGCGCGACCCTCTTGCGCGGCGATAAGGTGGGGCTGATCGGCCCGAACGGCGCAGGCAAGACCACGCTGCTCAAGCTCATCCTGGGCGCCTGCACGCCCGACAGCGGCCAGGTGCGGCGCGGCACGAATCTGCAAGTGGCGTATTTCGACCAGATGCGCGAGGCGCTGGATTTGGATGCGACGCTGGAGGATTTCATCAGCCCCGGCAGCGAGTGGATCGAAATCCGGCAACAGCGCAAACACGTCAAGAGCTACCTGGGCGATTTTTTATTCTCCCCGGCGCGCGCGGCATCGCCCGTGCGATCGCTCAGCGGCGGCGAACGCAATCGCTTGCTGCTGGCGCGCCTGTTCGCACGGCCGGCCAATGTACTGGTGCTCGACGAGCCGACCAACGATCTGGACATCGACACGCTCGAACTGCTCGAAGAACTGTTGCAGGACTATGCGGGCACGGTTTTTCTGGTCAGCCACGATCGGGCGTTTCTGGACAACGTGGTGACCAGCACCATCGCCTTCGAGGGCGAGGGACGCTGGCGTGAATACGAAGGCGGCGTGCGCGACTGGATCGAGCAATCGCGGCGCGCCAAAGCAATCACCGCGCAGCGCGCGACGGCCAGTGCCCCCAAAGCGGCTGGGGTGAGCGTTGCGGCGCCCTCGCCCGATCGAAGTGCGGCGGACAAACCGGCCCCGCCCGCGCGCCGCAAACTCAGCTACAAGGAACAACGCGAACTGGACGCCTTGCCTGCGCGCATCGCCGAGCTGGAAGCCGAGCAAAAGCAGATCGGCGCGCAATTGCAGGCCGATGGCGGCGCAATTTACGCCCGCGAAACCGCGCGCGCCGCGCAACTCAGCCAGCGCCATGCCCAGATCGACGAAGCGTTGATGGCGGCACTTGAGCGCTGGGAAGCACTCGAATCACGTTGACCTCCCCGTCTTCCCCGCCCGGTCCGCATCAGCGGCTATCGGCCGGCTCCGCCCCGCAAGCGTGCGAAAGCTTCCCAAAAAGCCGCCTCTTGCGCGGCCGCGAAGTTGATGCGCATGAAGGTGCTCGGCGGGCGGCGGGCGTAGAACAGCGCACCGGGGGCGATCAGGTAATCGGCGTCGAGCAGACGCTGGGCCAGCGCTTCGGTATCGACGCCGGTATCGACCCAGCCGAACAAACCGGCGGGTTCTGACACGAAGCGACAGCCCGCGCCCAGCGCCAGCCGCACCGCGCGGGAGCGGGCCGCGTCCAGCCGCCCCCGCAGGCGCTCGCCGTGGCGGCGCAACTGGCCCTGGTCGATGCAGGCGGCCAGCGCACGCTCGAACAACGCGGGCGTGGTCAGCGTGGCCAGCAGCTTGGTTTCGAGCAGACGCGGGTACAGCGCTTCGCTGGCGGCCAGAAAACCAACCCGCCAGTTGGGCGCGATCATCTTGGCAAAGCCGCCGATGTAAATCGTGCGCTGCAAGCCGTCCAGCGCGCACAAGCGGGTGGTGCGTTCGGGCGCGAGGTGGCCGTAGGAGTCGTCCTCGACGATGTGGAAGTCGTGGCGCGCGGCCAATTGCAGCAGGCGGTGCGCGTTGCCCGGCGTCAGGCTGTAGCCGGTCGGGTTGTGCAGCACGCTGACGCTGATAAGCAGCTTGGGGTGCAGATTTTTGTCGGCCTGGCAATAGCGCTCGACCACATCCAGATCCAGCCCCTCGGCCAGGCGCGGCACGGGCAGGATGCGCATCCCCAGCGATTCGAGCCGCGCGTATTCGATGGCCCAGCCCGGCTCTTCGACCATCACCGCGTCGCCCGCGCGCAGCAGCGCGCAGCGCACCACGTCGAGCGCGTGCGTGGCGCCGACGGTGGTCAGGATGCGCTCAGGCGCGGCGGGTATGTCGATACCGGCCAGCCGCTGGGCCAGACTGCGGCGCAGCGCGGCATCGCCCGCCGGGTCGCCGTATTGCAGCGAAATTTCCTGCAACGCCGGGCCGTTGACGAGGCGGCGCAGCGCGGCGGGCAAAAAGGGCGTTTCCATCCAATCCGGCGGCAGCACGCCCATGCCGGGCTGCGGTTTGTCGCTGGGACGATAGGACATGCCGCGTATCAGCGTGCTGGCGTCGGCCATGACCGGGCGCGGCCCCGGCGCGGCCGTCCGCGCCGCGCGGGGGGGCTGTGCGGCAGCCCAGTCGCGCACGAAGAAGCCGCGCTGACGGCGCGCGTCAACCAGCCCCTGGCCCTGCAACTGGTCGTACGCCGCCACCACCGTGTGCGGGCTAATGCCGTACTGGCGCGCGCATTCGCGCACCGAGGGCAGGCGCGCGCCCGGCGGGAGCAGGCGGGCGCGGATGCGCTCGGCCAGGCGCGCGGCCAACTGTCCGGCCAGCGGTTGACCGGC
>JAITWT010000151.1 GCA_031285125.1 Burkholderiaceae bacterium
GCCCGATTTCGGCCCAACCCGAAGGGCAGAGGCCTTTTCGGGCGGTCTGCGGCGTTGCAACGCTGGCCCATAGCACGGGCTATGGGCTGCGCGCTGCGCCTTGCATCCCCTCCCGAAAAGGCCCCTGCGTGAGCCATTTGAGATCGTAAACAGGTTCTGAGTAAGCCCGGCGCCCAAGCTCTACCCTCTACCGTGCCGGTCCAGTGCAAAAGACCAGCCCATCGCGCAGCGATTCAGGACGGGAAGATGCATGCGATGGACATGACTGTAACCTGAGTATTCGTGAAATTTGACCGCTTTACCTGTACAAACGGCAGTGTGCGGCCTTCCGGTCTTTCTAGAATGACCTTCGTCCGGCACCGTTAAAAGGCCGAGAATCGACGTGGTTGCCTCTAGCACTGCAACCCGGAAGTATCGGAACATGAAATGACGCCTTGTCTTGGATGCAAGTCCAGCGCGTTCATTGGGTTTGGATACTTCCGGATTACAGTCACTGGACGGAATCTGTTTCCCCTCTTCCTCTAGGACAAAATATGCCAAGCAATTCTCAAAAATGGCTCGCTGAATTCCTCGGGACCTTCTGGCTGGTGCTGGGCGGCTGCGGCAGCGCGGTACTGGCCGCGGCATTTCCGGCGCTGGGCATTGGCTTTGCCGGTGTGGCGCTGGCTTTTGGCTTGACGGTGCTCACCGGCGCCTATGCGTTTGGGCCGATCTCGGGCGGGCATTTCAATCCGGCCGTCTCGGTCGGGCTGTGGGTGGGCGGACGCTTCAAGTTGTCTGAGCTGCCCGGTTACATCATCTCCCAGGTGGTTGGCGGGCTGGTTGCGGCCGCCGTGCTTTACGTCATCGCTACCGGCAAGCCCGGTTTTGATGTGGGCGGCTTTGCCTCCAACGGTTATTCCAGCGGCACGGATGATTTATCACCGGGTCACTATGGTTTGGTGGCTGCGCTGGTGACCGAAATCGTGATGACAGCCATCTTCCTGCTGGTCATCCTCGGTTCGACCGCCAAGCGCGCGGCCGCCGGCTTCGGCGGCTTGGCCATCGGCCTGTGCCTGACGCTGATCCACCTGATCTCTATTCCCGTCACCAACACTTCGGTCAATCCCGCGCGCAGCACCGCCGTGGCCGTGTTTGCGCACACCCATGCCATGGGCCAGTTGTGGCTGTTCTGGGTCGCGCCGATCGTGGGCGCCATCGTGGGCGCGTTGATTTATCGCGCTGTCGGCGGCGAGCAGAGCGAATAAGCGCCTAAACTTTCCCCTTCCCTGGGTTGAGTGCCGGGGCCGGGGATGCGGCGATGATGGGTGTGACCCATCTGATCCGGTTGTTCCCGGTGCGTGGCAACGGTGGAGACAACCAATATGCCCATCCCAAAAACCATCAAGCGGCCGGCCAAAGCCCCCGCCTTGGCTGCAGCCAGCCCATCCGCGCGACATGCCTTAGTGCTCCAGGGCGGAGGCGCCTTGGGCGCTTATCAGGCCGGGGCTTATGAAGCGCTGACCGAAGCGCGACGCACGCCGCAGTGGATCGCCGGCATTTCGATCGGCGCCGTCAACGCAGCGCTGATTGCAGGCAACCCGCCCGAGCAGGGCGTGCAGCGGCTGCGCGAATTTTGGGAGTTGGTTTCCTCCGGGCTGGCGCAGCGCATGCCGACGTGGATCGGCCCGCGTGAACTGTTCAACGATTGGAGCGCGTTGATGGGCGCGATGTGGGGAATTCCTGGCTTCTTTGAACCGCGCCACAGTTACGCATTCTGGCTGGGCGGCGCATCGCCGGTGCTGAGTTTCTACGACACCGCCCCGCTGCGCGCAACGCTCGAACGCTTGGTCGATTTCGACCGCATCAATGCAGGCGAAACGCGCGTGAGCATCGGCGCCGTCAATGTGCGCAGCGGCAACTCGGTTTATTTCGACAACGCTTATGGCCGCATCGGGCCGGAGCACATCATGGCCTCCGGCGCCCTGCCGCCCGGTTTTCCACCGGTGCAGATCGACGGAGAAAGCTACTGGGATGGCGGGCTGCTCTCCAACACGCCACTGCAATACGTGCTCGATTCGCATCCGCGCAACGAGCGCCTGGTGGTGCTGCAAGTGGATCTGTTCAGTGCGCGCGGCGCCGTGCCCCGGACGCTGTCGGAAGTGCTCGATCGACAGAAAGACATCACCTATTCAAGCCGCACGCGCCTGAACACCGACGCTCTGGCGGCCAACTTGAACCTGCAACAGTCCTTCGCCGATCTCCTCGCCAAGCTGCCCGCGGCCCTGCGCGCCGACCCGAGCGTAGCCGCCGTACAAGCGCAACTTAGGTGCGAGCCGATCGAGATTTACCACCTGATCTACCGCAACAAGCCTTACGAACTTGAATCGAAGGACTACGAGTTTTCGCGCATCACGGTCGAGGAGCATTGGCAGGCCGGCCTGCACGACATGCGCACCATCCTGACGCAGCCCGAGGCCTTGCGCGCCGGCACGGACCGGCTCAATGGCGTCACCACCTACGACCTGAGCGAACCCGGTGCGCCGCGCGTGCGCCATCTGATGGCCCATCCCGCCGATACCGTTGATAAGCAGCACCCCCTAATATAGGGATACAACCTCCCCCATCTGGTTCATCAGAAAGCATTTCATGAGCTACCTGCAAAACGACAAACCCGTCACCCTGTTCGAGCTGGGCAAGATGCGCGCCGAAGGCCGCAAGATCACCATGCTGACCTGCTACGACGCCAGCTTCGCGGCGCTGATGGACCGCTGCGGCGTGGATACCCTCCTGATCGGCGATTCGCTGGGCAACGTGGTGCAGGGGCGCTCGACCACGCTGCCCGTGACGCTCGATCACATGGTCTATCACACCGAATGCGTCAGCCGCGGCGCCAAGTGTGCTTTCGTTCTGGCCGATCTGCCTTTCGGCACGTATCAGACCAGCCCCGCCCAGGCCATGGACAGCGCTGCCCGCCTGATGGCCGCAGGCGCGCAGATGGTCAAGCTCGAAGGCGGCGCGTACATGGCCGAAACCGTGCGCTTTCTGGTCGAGCGCGGCGCGCCGGTCTGCGCCCACATTGGCCTGACGCCCCAATCGGTGCACCAGCTCGGCGGCTACCGCGTGCAGGGCAAGGGCGACGCGGGCGCGGCGCGCCTCAAAGCCGACGCGCTGGCGCTCGAACAGGCCGGCGCGGCCCTGCTGGTAATGGAAATGGTGCCCGCCGCGCTGGCCGCCGAAATCACCGCCAGCCTCAAAACGATGGCCACCATCGGCATCGGCGCCGGGCCGCAGTGCCACGGGCAGGTGCTGGTTATGCACGACATGCTGGGCGTATTCCCCGGCAAAACCGCGCGCTTCGTGCGCAACTTCATGCAGGGCGCAACCTCGGTTGAACAGGCCATCACGGCTTATGTCGAAGCGGTGCGGGACGGCGGCTTTCCGGGGCCGGAGCATTGTTATTAAGGCAGACGATTCTGTACGGTAAAATTCCGTACAAAATTTCATTCATGAATATCCCATCATGACCCTCACCGCCGCCGCGCGCCTGGACCTGCGCCTGGAAACCCGCGACAAAGACCGCATCGCCAAGGCTGCCGCCCTGCGCGGCATGGCTTTATCGGCCTTTGTGCGCGATGCGGTGCTGCGCGAGGCGGAGGCAGCCATTGCGGCGGATGCCGTCGTTGTCCTGTCGGGGCCGGAATCGCGCCACTTTCTGGCCGCGCTGGATGCACCGTTTCAGCCCAATGCCCGCCTGCAAAAGGCGATGCGCGCCGCCGCTCGGCTGGCGCGGTAAGCCGTGGCGTTGCGCTGGGCCATTCTCGATGGCCGCCTGCATGACCGCGCCGGTTTTACCTGCGGCGTGCCGGCGCTGGATGACTACCTGCGCCAGCGGGCCGGGCAGCACCAGCGCGAGGGCATCGCCACCACCCATGTCCTGATCGACGACGCCCAGCCGGCCCGCATCTTGGGCTACTGCACGCTGTCGGCGGCGCAACTGCTTTTGTGCGAACTGCGCGAGCCGGATCGCCAGCGCCTGCCCGCGTACCCCGTGCCCGCCGTGCGCATGGGACGGCTGGCCGTGGCATCCGCCGAGCGGGGCAAGGGCCACGGTCAGGCGCTGCTCGGCCATGCCGTCAATCGGGCCCTGTCGGTGCGGCAAACGATGGGCGTGCGCGTGCTGCTCGTGGATGCCGCGGACGCACAAGCCGCGGCGTTTTACCAGGCCCACGGCTTTCGCCCGACGGCGGCGCGGGCGTTAACGATGTATTTGCCGATCGGACCTGCGTAAAAGTATTCCCACAAACAACCCACCATGCAAATCCATACCACCATAGCCAGCCTGCGCGCCGCGCGGGCCAATGCGGGCAAAGTCGCCCTCGTCCCCACCATGGGCAATCTGCATGACGGCCACATCGCGTTGATGCACGAAGCCGTGAAACAGGCCGGAACAGTCATCGCCAGCGTGTTCGTCAACCGCCTGCAGTTTGGCCCCAGCGAGGACTTTGACCGCTATCCGCGCACCTTCGAGGCCGATTGCGCCAGGTTGCAAGCGGCGGGCGTGGGGCACGTATTCGCGCCGCATGAAGCCGAGATGTACCCCCAGCCGCAGGGCTACCACGTCGAGCCGCCGCCTGAGCAGGCCGGTATTCTGGAAGGCGCGTTTCGCCCCGGCCACTTTCGCGGCGTCGCCACGGTGGTGCTCAAGCTGTTCAACGTCGTCGCCCCGAACGTGGCGGTGTTCGGCAAAAAAGATTACCAGCAGCTCATGGTCATCCGCAACATGGTGCAGCAACTGGCGCTGCCGATCAACGTCGTGGGGCTGGACACGATCCGCGCCGCCGACGGGCTGGCGCTGTCCTCGCGCAACGGCTACTTGACGCCTGCCGAACGCGCCGAAGCGCCGCGTTTGCACCGGCAACTGGCGGCGATTGCCGATGCCGTGCGGCAAGGCCAGCGCGATTTCGCCGCGCTCGAAGCCGCCGCACTGACCGATTTGCAACAGCACGGTTGGCAGCCCGACTACCTGAGCGTGCGCCGCCGCGCCGACCTGCAAGCGCCGCAATCCGCCGCTGACCCGCTGGCGGTGCTGGCCGCCGCCCGGCTGGGCAAGACGCGGTTGATCGACAACCTGGAGATTTGAACTTCAGCCTCTTGAGCCGCTCCAATCTCTATGAACGCCGCCTCTTCCTTGCACACGCCCGCCGCCAAGCCGCTGACCCGTTACCGCAAATACTGGGCCGCGCGCTTGGGCACGGCGGCCTTCCTGCCGACTTCGCGCGAGGAGATGGAAGCGCTCGGCTGGGACCGTTGCGATGTGATCATCGTCACCGGCGACGCCTATGTCGATCACCCGAGCTTCGGCATGGCGGTGATCGGGCGCGTGCTGGAAGCGCAGGGTTTTCGCGTCGGCATCATCGCGCAGCCCGATTGGCACAGCGCCGAGCCGTTCAAGGCGCTGGGCCCGCCGAATCTGTTTTTCGGCGTCACCGCCGGCAACATGGATTCGATGATTAACCGCTATACCGCCGATCGCAAGATTCGCAGCGACGATGCCTACACGCCCGGCGATATCGGCGGCGCGCGGCCCGATCGCGCGGCGATCGTCTATGCGCAGCGTTGCCGCGAGGCCTACAGCGATGTTCCGATCCTCCTGGGCGGTATCGAGGGGTCGCTGCGCCGCATCGCGCATTACGACTACTGGCAGGACAAAGTACGCCGCTCGATCGTGGTCGATGCCAAGTGCGATCTGCTGCTGTACGGCAACGCCGAGCGCGCGCTGGTGGAGGTCGCGCACCGCTTGGCCGCGCGCGAGCCGGTGGCCCACATTACCGACGTGCGCGGCACCGCGTTCGTGCGCCGCGCCACGCCTGAAGGCTGGTTCGAGATGGATTCGACCGAGGTGGACCGGCCCGGGCGCATCGAAGAGTACGTCAACCCGTACCGGCTGACGGCCGACCTGAACCGGATGCAGGACAAGCCCCCGTGCGGGCCGCCAGACGGGTCTGGGACGCAAGAAGAGCAGCAACGCGCGCCGTGCGCACAAGGCCGGGGCGCGGCGGCCACCTTAGCGGCCGCACCGCCGGTGGCGGCCCAGCCGCTGCATTTCGTTGCCCGTCCGGCGCACCCGGCGCACCCGGTACACGGCGCCTTGCACACGCCGCCGCCGCGCGAACGCACGGTGATCCGGCTGCCGTCCTATGAGCAGGTGCGCGCCCATCCGGTGCTGTACGCGCATGCCAGCCGCGTGCTGCATCAGGAAACCAATCCCGGCAACGCGCGTGCGCTGGTGCAGGCGCACGGCGAGGGCGCAACGGCGCGCGATGTCTGGATCAATCCACCGCCGATTCCGCTGACCACCGCCGAGATCGACCACGTTTTCGGCCTGCCCTATGCGCGCAGCCCGCATCCGCGCTATGCGGACGCCCAGGGCCGCCATGATGGCGCAACCAAAATCCCGGCCTGGGAGATGATCCGCTTCTCGGTCAACATCATGCGCGGCTGCTTCGGCGGCTGCACCTTCTGCTCGATCACCGAGCACGAGGGACGCATCATCCAGAACCGCTCGGAAGATTCGATCCTGCGCGAGATCGAAGACATCCGCGACAAAGTGACGGGCTTTACCGGAACCATTTCCGATCTGGGCGGCCCCACCGCCAACATGTATCGCCTGGCCTGCAAATCGCGCGCCATCGAGGCCGCCTGCCGCAAGCCCAGCTGCGTCTATCCGGCCATCTGCCCCAACATGAGCACCGATCACGGCGCGCTCATCAGGCTCTACCGTCAGGCGCGCGCCCTCAAGGGCATCAAGAAGATCCTGATCGGCTCGGGTGTGCGCTACGACTTGGCGGTGCATTCGCCCGAGTATGTGAAGGAGCTGGTGCAGCATCACGTCGGCGGCTATCTGAAGATTGCCCCCGAACACACCGAGCCCGGTCCGCTGGCCAAGATGATGAAGCCCGGTATCGCAAGCTACGACCGCTTCAAAAGCCTGTTCGAAAAATTCAACGCCGAAGCGGGTAAACAGCAGTATCTGATCCCCTACTTCATCGCCGCGCACCCCGGCACCAGCGACGAGGACATGATGCACTTGGCACTCTGGCTCAAGCGCAACGGTTTTCGCGCCGACCAGGTGCAGACCTTCTACCCCTCGCCGATGAGCACAGCCACCGCGATGTACCACAGCGGCCTGAACCCGCTGCACCGGATCACGTCCGATCCCGCCAGAGGCGAGCGCGTGGACAGCGCACGCGGCGAAAAGCGCCGCCGTCTGCACAAGGCTTTTCTGCGCTACCACGATCCCAACAACTGGCCGCTGTTGCGCGAAGCGCTCAAGGCGATGGGACGCGCCGACCTGATCGGCAACGGCAAGCAGCATCTGGTGCCGACCTGGCAACCGTTGACCGGCGGCGGCTACACCAGCGCACGGCGCAAGAACTCGACCCCGTCGTCGGCCCCGCCTCCAGCCCCAGCCCCGGCGCAAGCTTCGATGCGCGGACGCCTCCTCACCCAGCACACCGGCTTGCCGCCGTCCGGGGCGGGCGGACGGAAAAAGCGCCGCTGAGATAGCAGCCGGCAAAATGAAAGCAGCACAGCAGGCCGGTAAAATTCGCTTTTAACTTCTCTGCCTCCCATGTCTGCCTGGGCCCTGCCGGACCATATCGCGGATGTGCTGCCCTCCGAGGCACGCCACATCGAAGAGCTTCGACGTCACCTTCTGGATACGGCCCGCGGCTATGGCTACGAGTTGGTGATCCCGCCGATGATCGAGCACCTCGAGTCGCTGCTCTCGGGCACCGGCGAGGCGCTGGATTTGCAGACCTTCAAGCTGGTCGATCAGCTCTCCGGACGCAGCTTGGGCTTGCGCGCCGACACCACGCCGCAAGTCGCCCGCATTGACGCGCATCTGCTCAACCGCCAAGGCGTGGCACGCTTGTGCTACTGCGGCGCGGTGCTGCACACCCGCCCGGATCGTCCGTACGCGACACGCGAGCCCTTGCAATTCGGCGCCGAGATTTACGGTCACGCCGGGCTGCAGGCCGATACCGAAACGTTGCAGTTGGCGCTCGACGGTCTGCGCGCCGTGGGTTTGCGCCCGGATGCGGCCCTCGTTGACATGGCCGACGTGCGCATCGTGCGCGCGCTGCTGGCCGGGCTGACCTTGGATGCGGCGGCCCTGGCCCGCATCCATGCCGCGCTTGCGGCCAAAGACGATGGCGAACTGCGCGCACTCACGCGCGACTTTCCCGCTGCCGCCCGCGAAGGTTTGCTGGCGCTGCCGCGCCTGTATGGCGACATCAACGTGCTCGACGAGGCCGAGCGTGCGCTCGGCGCGGCGCCGGGCGCTGCATTGGCGCTTGCGCAATTGCGTATGCTTGCGGGCGGACTGGAGGGCGTGCGCGTGAGTTTTGACCTGGCCGACCTGCGCGGCTATGCCTATTACAGCGCCATGCGTTTTGGCATTTATGTCGAAGGCGCGGCGGATGCGCTGGTGCGCGGCGGGCGCTATGACGAAGTCGGCGCGGTTTTTGGACGCAATCGCCCTGCGGTGGGGTTCAGCCTCGATCTGCGCGAACTGGTGTCGGTGCTGCCCGCGCCATCGCCACGCACTGCGATCCGCGCGCCCTGGCTCGATCAGCAGGGCCTGCGCGTCGTCATCGGGCTGCTGCGCCGCGCGGGCGAAACCGTGGTTTGCGTACTGCCCGGCCACGACAGTGAAATCGACGAATTTCACTGCGACCGCGAACTGGTTGAACACGACGGCGTGTGGCTTGTACAGCCGCTGTGCTAAGAACCTGTTCGCCTCCTTGATCCTCCTTCACCCTTTTGTATCGAACGGAATCCTCAAATGACTATGAACCTGACCGCCGGACGCAACGTGGTTGTCGTCGGCACCCAATGGGGTGACGAAGGTAAGGGCAAACTGGTTGACTGGCTGACCGAAAGCGCGCAAGGCGTGGTGCGTTTCCAGGGCGGCCACAACGCCGGGCACACGCTGGTGATCGGCGGCGTGAAAACCGCGCTGCACCTGATCCCCAGCGGCATCATGCGCACCGGCGTGAAGTGCTACATCGGCAATGGCGTGGTGGTTGCGCCGGCCAAATTGCTGGAGGAAATCGAAGGGCTGGAGAAGGCCGGCGTTGAAGTGCGTTCGCGCCTGCGCATCAGCCAGGCGTGCCCGCTGATTCTGCCCTTTCACGTTGCGCTGGACGTGGCGCGCGAAGCCTCCCGTGAAAAAGCCGGGGTCGAAAAAATTGGGACCACCGGGCGCGGCATCGGCCCGTCCTACGAAGACAAAATCGCGCGCCGCGCGCTGCGCGTGCAAGACCTCAAAGACCCCGAGCGTTTCGCTGAAAAGCTGCGTGAACTGCTCGATCTGTACAACTACATGCTGGTCGACCGGCTGGGCGCGCAAGCGGTCGACTTCGATGCCATCTTTGACGAAGCGATGCGCCATGCCCGGCTGATCGAACCGATGATGGCCGATGTCTCGCGCGAACTCAACGAGGCGCACCGCAACGGCGCCAATCTGCTGTTCGAGGGCGCGCAGGGCACGCTGCTGGACGTCGATCATGGCACCTATCCCTACGTCACCTCAAGCAACTGCGTCGCCGGCAACGCTGCCGCCGGCGCCGGCGTTGGCCCAGGGATGCTGCACTACATCCTGGGCATCACCAAGGCGTACTGCACGCGCGTAGGCGGCGGCCCGTTCCCCACCGAACTGGAGTGGGACAAGCCGGGCACCGTCGGCTATCACCTGAGCACCGTGGGCATCGAAAAAGGCGTCACCACGGGCCGCGCGCGCCGCTGCGGCTGGTTCGATGCGGCGCTGCTCAAACGCTCGGCACAGGTCAATGGCCTTTCGGGCTTGTGCATCACCAAATTGGACGTGCTCGACGGCCTGTCCGAGCTCAAGCTGTGCACCGGTTATGAGCTCGACGGCGGCTTTGCCGACATCCTGCCGCAAAGCGCGGACGACATCGCGCGTTGCAAGCCCATCTATGAAACGCTCGAAGGATGGAGCGAAAGCACCGTGGGCATCACCCAGTACGACAAGCTGCCCATCAACGCACGGCTGTATCTGCAACGCATCGAACAGACCACGGGCGTGCCGATCCACATGGTCTCGACCGGCCCGGACCGCGAGCAGACAATCCTGCTGCACCACCCCTATCTTCCTGACTGACTCTGCCCATGTTGACCGAAGACGGCAAACACCTGTACGTCAGCGATGACGAGTACCACCGCCTGATCGAAAAACTGGCGATCAAGGTTTACCGGTCGGGTTGGCAGTTCGATACCATCCTGTGCCTGGCGCGCGGCGGCATGCGCCCGGGGGATATCCTTTCGCGCATCCTGGACAAGCCGCTGGCGATCATGTCCACCAGCTCCTACCGCGCCGAAGCGGGTACGGTACAAGGCTTTCTGGATATCGCCCACTACATCACCACGCCCAATGGCGAAATCGCCGGCCGTGTGCTGCTGGTCGATGACTTGGCGGACACCGGCCACACCCTCAACGCCGTGGTGCAGATGCTCAAGAGCAAATACCCGCGCATCACCGAGCTGCGCACCGCCGTGCTCTGGACCAAGGCGCTGTCCACTTTCCAGACGGATTATTCGGTCGAATTCCTTGCCTCCAACCCGTGGATTCATCAGCCTTTCGAGTACTACGATAGGCTCGACCCTGAAGCGCTGATTGCGAAAGGGACGCTATGAGTGAGAGGGGTGTCCGCGGCGGCGCTGCGGCACCCCCCTTGGACGCACCTGTTCACGATCTCAAACGGCCCGCGCGGTAGCATCGTGTGATGACTGCACCCATCACCGAACTGATTCATCATTCTTACCGCCCGCCCGAGGGCTTTGATGCGCCGCAACCGGCGGTTTACAAGGCTTCGACCGTTTTCTTTCCTGATGTGGCGGCCATGCGCGCGCGCGATTGGAAGTCCAAGGCGGGCTATACCTACGGTCTGCATGGAACGCCGACGACGTTCCTCCTTGAGGAGCGCATCGCCGCGCTCGAAGGCGGCACCGATTGCGTGCTGACGCCCAGCGGGCTGGCGGCGATTTCACTGGTCTCGCTGGCGCTGCTGCACAGTGGTGACGAGGTGCTGCTGCCCGACAACGTTTACGGCCCAAGCAAGGCGCTGGCCGCGGGCGAGCTGGCCAATTTCGGTATACGCCATCGCCTCTACAACCCCATGAATCCGCAAGATCTGGCGGCCAAGATCGGCCCGCGCACACGGCTGGTGTGGACGGAGGCGGCCGGCTCGGTGACGATGGAGTTCCCTGATCTGCCCGAGCTGGCGCGCCTGTGCCGCGCGCGCAACGTGGTCTGCGCACTGGACAACACCTGGGGCGCGGGGCTGGCGTTCAACCCCTTCGACCTCGAAGGCGACGGGCTGGGCGTTGATATTTCTCTACACGCCCTGACCAAATACCCCAGCGGCGGCGGCGATGTCCTCATGGGCAGCGTGGTCACGCGCGATCCGGCGCTGCACCTCAAACTCAAGCTCACACACATGCGCCTGGGCATCGGCATTGGCGCCAACGATGCCGAAGCGCTGTTGCGCGCGTTGCCCAGCCTTGCGCTGCGCTATCGGGCGCAGGACCAGGCAGCGCGTCAACTGGCGCAGTGGCTGGCCGAGCGAGAGGAGATCGTGCAAGTCCTGCATCCGGCCTTGCCCGGTACGCCCGGGCACACGCATTGGCAGACCTTGTGCGGGCCGCAGGATCTGGCTGCCGGGTTGTTTTCAGTGGTCTTCGATGATCACTACGACGCCGAGCAGGTGGACCGCTTCTGCGACAGCCTGGAGCTGTTCAAGATTGGCTATTCATGGGGCGGGCCGATCAGCCTGGTAGTGCCTTACGACGTTGCGCTGATGCGCGATCCTGAAGTGACGCCTTGGCCGCACAAAGGCACACTGGTGCGTTTTTCGATTGGACTGGAATCGGCTGCTGATCTTCAGGCCGATCTGGCGCAGGCGCTGACGCGGCTTTAAACCATCCTTTCAGATCACCCCCATACGCCAAGCAAGCATTGTGTTTATTTCAGCAGCTTGCGCAGTTCGGGCCACACGTTGTCGAGCATACGCGGCTGTGCGGCGGCTGTGGGATGAAGGCGGTCGGCTTGGAACAGGTTCGACGCATCGGGCGCATCAGCGATCCCGGCCAGCAGAAAAGGCACCAGCGCCGCGCGCGTGGCCTGGGCGACCTGGCCGAATACCGCCGCAAAGCGCTGGGTGTAATCAGCGCCGTAGTTGGGGGGAACCTGCATGCCCACCAGCAGCACCCGCGCGCCCGCAGCCTGTGCGGCACGCGTGATTTGCGTCAGGTTGTCCTGGGTGGCCGCCATGGACAGTCCGCGCAACGCATCGTTGCTGCCCATTTCGATCACCACCACCGCCGGTTTATGTTGCGCCAACAGGCTGGGCAGGCGCGCGCGCGCGCCTGCGCTGGTATCGCCGCTGATGCTGGCGTTCACCACCCGCGCGGCAATCTTGTGCTGTGCCAGGCGTTGCTCCAGCAACGGGACCCAGCCTTGACCGCGCTCCAGGCCGTATTGCGCGCTCAATGAATCGCCCAGCACCAACACCACGCGCTCACCAGGCCCTTGTGCGAGGGCCGAGGAAACGGGCCACACGGCCCATGCCGCGCCGATCGCGGGGATTGTGCCGATCAAGATAAAGTCACGCCGGTTCATACTTGCCATCCTTGACCTCTTTACTTCCCATGCCCACGGACCCGCCCGCCGATTGCAGCGGCAACCTCGTTGAGGTGGAACGCGTCTGCAAATCGGTTTCCGATTCGAGCGGTCTCTTGCAGATTTTGCAGGACATCGATCTGCGCTTAGGCGTGCGCGAAAGCGCGGCCATCGTCGGCACTTCGGGCTCGGGCAAGAGCACTTTGCTGTCCATCATCGCCGGGCTGGACACGCCCACCCGCGGCACGGTGCGCCTGGAGGGTCAGGACTTGTTCGCGCTCAATGAGGACGAGCGCGCCGCACTGCGCGCGCAAAAGATCGGTTTCGTGTTCCAAAGTTTTCAGTTGCTGGGCAAACTCACGGCACTGGAAAACGTCATGCTTCCGCTCGAACTGGCGGGCCGCCGCGATGCGCGTCATGCCGCGGCAGAAATGCTCGCTCGCGTCGGCCTGGGCCAGCGGCTTGGACACTATCCGAAAGTGCTCTCCGGCGGCGAACAGCAGCGTGTGGCGCTGGCGCGCGCTTTTGTGGTCGAGCCCGCGCTGTTGCTGGCCGATGAACCCACCGGCAGTCTTGATATCGCGACCGGCGAACAGGTGATGCAACTGATGTTCGATCTGAACCGCGAACGGGGCACCACGCTGGTGCTGGTCACGCACGACCGCGCCATTGCCGCGCGCTGCGAACGGCGCATCACGATCGAAGCGGGCCGCGTTGTGGCCTAGTGTCCTGTTGCCGATAATCAGCCCCATCATGTCCCCTGCTCCTCAAGCGCCGGCGCCCAAACTTCTTTTCGGTTTTCACGCTGTGAGCGTGCGGCTGAAAGTGGCGCCCGAATCAATCATCGAAGTACTGTTTGACGCCAGCCGGCACGATGCGCGCATGCGGCAATTTCTCCTGCGCGCGCAGGAGGCCGGCGCTCGGCTGATCGAGGCCGATGGGCTGCGCCTGTCCAAACTCTGCGGCCACCATGGCCACCAAGGGGTCGTTGCGCGCGTGAATGCGGTGGTACAGCAACGCTCATTGGATGGGCTGCTCGAATCGCTCACCGCTGCGGGCACGGCTGCGCTATTGCTGGTGCTCGATGGCATCACCGATCCGCACAACCTCGGCGCCTGCCTGCGCGTGGCCGATGGCGCAGGCGCGCATGCCGTCATTGCCCCCAAAGATCACGCGGCGGGGCTGAACGCCACGGCGGCCAAAGTCGCCAGCGGCGCGGCCGAGACGGTGCCGTATTTCATGGTCACCAACTTGGCGCGCACGCTCGACGAAATCAAGGAACATGGCATCTGGTGCGTGGGTACGAGCGACGACGCGCCCAGCACGCTGTACCGCTGCGATTTGCGCCAACCGCTGGCGCTGGTGCTGGGGGCCGAAGGGACCGGCATCCGCCAACTGACCCGCAAGCGTTGCGACGCGCTGGTGCGCATCCCCATGCTAGGGGCCGTCGAGAGCCTGAACGTTTCGGTGGCCAGCGGCGTGTGTTTGTACGAAGCGCTGCGGCAACGCACGGCACCGGGCTGACTGCGCAACGATCCACCGCCTTGAAGGGCGCGTGGCGGGCAGGGTTTCAAGCCCCCCAGTCAAACCCAAGTCATTCTTACGATGAATATTGACCTGTAAGCCGCCTGGGCGGCCTTCGCTTTTTGGATCAGAAGGCGACACACGCCCGCCTCCTAATCTCCTCAATCTCCTCTCAGAACCTGTTTACGATCTCAAAGGGCTCACGCAGAGACCTTTTCGGGAGGGGATGCAAGGCGCAGCGCGCAGCCCATAGCCCGGCTATGGGCCAGCGTTGCAACGCCGCAGACCGCCCGAAAAGGCCTCTGCCCTTCGGGTTGGGCCGAAATCGGGCGATTGGGTGGACGATTGGGCGGCC
>JAITWT010000018.1 GCA_031285125.1 Burkholderiaceae bacterium
CGGGCCGATGAAGACCAGCCCCGCGTCGGCGCAGGCTTGGGCGAAGTCCTCGTTCTCGCTCAAAAAACCGTAGCCGGGGTGAATCGCCTGCGCGCCGGTTTGCTGGGCGGCTTCGATGATTGTTTCCCAGCGCAGGTAACTGTCCTTGGGCGCGTTGCCGCCGACGTGCACCGCCTCGTCGCAGGCCAACACGTGCTGGGCGTGCGCGTCGGCGTCGGAATACACGGCCACGGTGCGGATACCCATGCGGCGCGCGGTGGCCGCGACGCGGCAGGCGATTTCGCCGCGATTGGCGATCAGGATTTTTTTAAACATGTGGGGTCTCCGCGGCGAAATCGCCTGAGCGCGCTGCGCGCGCAAAGTGTTTTAGCAAAGCGGCTGCGCCGCTGCGATTGACGATGAGGATTTTTTGAACATCAGACCCTGTCTCCTTGCTTTAACTGGGGTTCGGAAGATTCAGGCGCGGCAGTGAAATCACGTCCCGCGAACACCCGCACCAGCTTGCGCACCAGCCCCGACAAAAACCGCCAGCAGCGCCGAATCAGCCACACGCACAGCGCCAGTGCAAGCAACAGCGCCAAACCAAACAGCAACGGATGCGTGAACGCCAGCCACAGGCCGCCGGACACCAAGCCGTCTTCGGCCAGCGACACGCCGACGTTGGAGAACGGCTCGGGCGAGGTGTTGATGGCCGCGCGCGTGGTGGTTTTGGTCACATGCGCGGTGGCCGCCAGTCCGCCGCCGATGAGCGCCGCCACGGTCGCCAGCACCGCGTGATCCGCCCCGAACACCGAAGCCGCCAACGCCGCGCCGGCCGGAATGCGGATCGCGGTATGAACGAAATCCCACAACGAATCGAGCCCTGGAATTTTGTCGGCAAAAAATTCGACGAACACCATGAAGCCGCTGGCCGCGAGGACCACCGGATGCGCCAGCACATGCAGCCCTGCAGGCAGCGGCGCCCAGCCGAAGTAACCGGCCAGCCCGACGATCAGCACCACCAGATACAAGCGCACGCCGCTGGCCCAGCCCAGCGCGGCGGCCAGAGCGAGCAGTTGGGGCATGGTCAGCGTGTCCATATTGCCTTTCTTTGCGTTCAGTCGGGATGCGAATCGGGTTTGGCTTGCCGGCGCGCGTTTTCCTGTGCGAAAAACGCGTCGAGCCTGGTCATGACTTCGGGTTTCAAGTTCTTGCCGCCGGCGATCAACGCGTGGCGGGCGCCTGCAATGGTAAGGAGCTGGAAGTTCTCCTTGCCCGCCTCCTGGAAACGTGCCTCAAGAAAGCGCGCCGATTCCAGGGGAACGCTTTGGTCTGCCTCGCCGAACACCACCAGGATGGGAATTTTCAGCGACAGGTAAACGGCGGCAGGGTCGAAATCGACGATGGATGACCAGTAGCGGTAGGGATAGCCGAGCGCCGTCTTGACCGTGCTCAGGGGGGCGGAGGTGATCTCGGCGAACGTGCGTGCAAAGGCGTCGTCGCCAGCGCGGGCATCGAGAATCTTGCCGACCGCTCGCCACGGCAGGCCGCCCGATCCGATGACCGCCAAACGCCGCACCTGCGGGTTGTCCTGCGCCAGCAGCGCCGCGAAATCCCCGCCCTCGGACACGCCGAGCACCCCGGCGACCTCGCCGTGACGGCGAATGACCTTGCGCAGCGCAGCGTTGTAGCGCTCGCGCAGAGCTTCGAAATAGTAGTGGTCGTTGAAAGACTGACTACAGAAAAAACCCATGTCGTTTTTCGCTACGCCTGCCTTCTGAACAGCATAGATCGTCCAGGAACCGGTCATGTTCTCAAAGTAGGCCCGCATGAAATAAGCCAGCGATGCGCAGCCCGAGCCCGACACGAAAAACAGCGCACGGCGCGGCGGCGGGCCGATATCGATGGAATAGAGGTCGATCTGCTGCCCGGACGAGGTACGGATGGCCTCGATCTTCGGTGGATGGGTTATAGCGTCCCTGAGGTACGTTGCATACGTGGAGCAGCCACCGAGCGCAAGCGCGACGGCCAACGCGAAGACCAACCGTCCCAGAGAGGTCCGTCTATTCATCGGGGTTCCGGGAGCGGCGGTTTCAAGCATCTCGTGTTCGGGATAGGTTCGATCCCACTGCAGCAAGTGCGTGCCCAGCGGCCAAATCCGGCGTGGCCTCGGCGCGCAGTCCCAAGCGCGTCAGCAAGGCACGGTCCGCTTCAGCCTGGGGGTTGGCGGTAGTCAGCAGCGTATCGCCGTAGAAGATCGAGTTGGCGCCGGCCAAAAAGCACAGCGCCTGGATGCCATCGTCCATCTGCTCACGGCCCGCCGACAGCCGCACCATCGCGCGCGGCATGGTGATGCGCGCCACCGCGATCGTGCGCACGAACTCGAACGGGTCCAGCGCTTCGGTGTTCTCCAACGGCGTGCCCGCGACCCGCACCAGGTGGTTGATGGGCACCGATTCGGGGTACGGATTCAGACTCGCCAGTTGCGCGATCAAGCCCGCGCGATCAGGGCGCGATTCGCCCATGCCAATGATGCCGCCGCAGCAAATGTTGACGCCCTCCGCGCGCACGCGCGCCAGCGTGTCCAGCCGCTCCTGATAGGCGCGCGTCGAAATGATTTGCCCGTAAAACTCGGGCGCGGTGTCCAGGTTGTGGTTGTAGTAGTCCAGCCCCGCATCGGCCAGTTGCCGCGTCTGCTGTTCGTCGAGCATCCCCAGCGTTACGCAGGTTTCCAAGCCCAGCGCCTTGACGCCGCGGACCATCTCCGCGATGGCGTCCAGATGCCGCGGCTTCGGACTGCGCCAGGCCGCGCCCATGCAAAAGCGCGTCGCGCCATTCTCCTTGGCCCGCCGCGCGGCGGCCAGCACGTCGGCAACAGGCATCAGTTTTTCGGCCTTGACGCCGGTGTCGTAATGCACCGACTGCGGGCAATACGCGCAGTCTTCCTCGCAGCCGCCGGTCTTGATCGACAGCAAGGTCGAAAGCTGCACCGCGTTGGCGTCGAAATGCGCGCGGTGCGTTTGTTGCGCGCGCCACAGCAGGTCATTGAAGGGCAGCGCGTAAAGCGCCAGCACGTCGGCGGTACGCCAGGCGGGTGAGGAAGGCATTTGAGGATCGTTCATGGTTCACGGGTTTATCAGCCACACGGGTTGGCGCTTTTCCAGAAACGCGCGCACGCCTTCGCGCCCCTCGGCGCTGACGCGGATGTCGGCAATGCCTTCAACTGTCTGCGCGATCAGCGCGTCGGTGACTTCGCGGCTGGCCACATCGGCGATCAAACGCTTGCAGGCGCTTACCGCCGCCGGGCTGGCGGACAGCAGATTTTTGAGCATCGCGTCGATGCGCGCATCCAGCGCGTCGGGCGCGGCCACTTCGTGCACGAAGCCGATGCGCAGCGCCTCGGCGGCGGGGAAACGCTCTGCCGTCAGAAAGTAACGCCGCGCCGCGCGCGCGCCCATCGCCTGAATGACGTAGGGGCTGATGGTGGCGGGGATCAGGCCGATCTTGACTTCGCTCAGGCAAAAGTGCGCGCCCTCGGCGGCCACGGCCATGTCGCACGCGGCCACCAGGCCCATGCCGCCCGCGTAAGCGTCGCCCTGGACGCGGGCGATCACGGGCTTGGGGCAGTCGTGGATTACGCGCAGCATGGCGGCCAGGCCGGTGGCGTCTTGCACGTTCTGCTCGCGCGTGAAATCGGCCGCGCGCCGCATCCAGTTCAGATTGGCGCCCGCGCAAAAGGCCGGGCCGTTGGCCGCCAGCACGATGGCGCGGAGCGCCGGGTTCGCGCTTGCCTCGGTGAAAGCGCGCGTGAGTTCGGCGATGACCACTTCGTCGAAGGCATTGCGTGTGTCGGGACGGTTGAGCGTGATGCGGGCGACCGGGCCGTCGGTCTGGACGATGAGGGCGGTGTAGTCGGTCATGAATGCTTGAGTTGAAGTGATGAAGTGAGGGGATGGTTCAGGCCGCTTGCAGCGCCAGCGCGTGGAGCTTGAGTACCGTGTTACCGACGCGGTAAACCGTTTTGCCGGTCATGGCGCGGCTTGCTCCTGGTACAGCTTGTAGACCCAATCGAGTTCGGGGCAGGGCTGCCCCAAGGCAGTGATTGCGGCGGTGATCTGCCCGCGATGGTGCGTGGCGTGGTTGAAGACATGGCCCAGCGTCGGCGCGAAGGGTACGTGCATGGTCTGGCCGTTGTTGCGGGTGTAGGTCAGCGCGCCGTCCCATCGCGCGGCATCGAGCGTGGCGATCCACGGTTCCCACCGTTGCACCGCCGCGAGCAGCGCCGCACAGATCTGCGCGCGACCGGTGTGCAGCTCGGCATCAAGCGCGACGCGCGGCGAGTGGTTGTCGGCAAAGCGCGCGTACCAGGCGTTGTCGG
>JAITWT010000020.1 GCA_031285125.1 Burkholderiaceae bacterium
CGGCCAGGCGCTGAAACCGCCTTTGTTGAGCAGGTGGCGCAGAAAATCCGCCGGCTGCGGCAACTGACGCCAGACGGCGGGCAGAAAGGTGGCGCTGCGCGTGCCGCGCTCGCCGCGCAGCACCACGCCATCGCGGCCCGGCTGGATGCGCGCGAGCGCGGTGGCTTGGTCCGGGCAAGGCGTGTAGTGAACCGGACTGAGCACCGACACCTCGACCGTGGTGCGCGCCCATTCGGCGGCGCTCAACGGCGTGAAGCGCGGATCGCGCGTGGCGGCGGCGACGGCGTTGGCGCGCACGTCTTCACGCAGCGTGCGCGTGGCCTGGAGCGCGCCGATGCAGCCGCGCAAGGCGCCGCCGATCGTCAGCGTGACGAAACAGGCGCCGGGCGCGTCCAGTGGCGCCAGGCCATCGGGCGGCGGCGGGGCGGGCCGGCCCAACTGCTGGTCGATCGCGTAGCGCGCCTGGGCGATCAAGACCGCGCCGATGTCGGCCTCGGCGGGCGGCGCCGGCGGATCGGCGGACGCCTGCTGCTGCGCGCTTTCGCTGGAGGTTTTGTTGAAGGTTTTGTTGAAGGTTTCGCTGAAGGTACAGGCCGCATAGCCCACCACGCGGTTGCGCTCGCCCGCCGTGTCGCCCGAATTGCACAC
Organism: Burkholderiaceae bacterium; assembly: GCA_031285125.1. Classification (GTDB taxonomy): domain Bacteria; phylum Pseudomonadota; class Gammaproteobacteria; order Burkholderiales; family Burkholderiaceae_C; genus JAITWT01. The sequence goes on from JAITWT010000020.1 coordinate 649, forward strand.
CCCCAGCAAAGCCGGTGCGAGATGGCGTCGCCGGGCGATCTGCAACAGCGCGTTGATGGCGGTCGCGCCGCACGCCTGCGCGTGCGTGAGGTCCGGCACGCCTTCGAGGATGCGCGCCGCCGTCTCGCCATCGACCGCCTGCGCCTGCGCATAGGGCAGGTAGTGCGAGAGGTCGGAGCTGACGACGATCAGCGTCTCCGGCCCGCCCCACAGCTGTTCGATCAGCGCGGCGAGCGGCTCGGGCGCGATTTGCCCGACCTGGATCGGCACCAGGCTGAATTGTTCGAGCACGGCTTGCAGAAAAGGCAACTGCACTTCGAGCGCATGGTCCTGCGCATGGGGCCGGTCGTCGATCGCCACGCCGGGCTGCCCGGTAAGCGCGGCGACGGCGGCGCGATCGACTTCGACGCGGCCCAGCGGCGTCTCGAAAAAACCGCATGAGGGCAACGCCACGCCGCGCACCGCGACACGATGGCACGGGCCCAGCAGCTCCACGCGCCGCACCGTCCAACGCAGCGGCGCGAGCCGCGAATACGCCTGCGCGGCCATCGCACCGGAATAAACGTAGCCCGCGTGCGGAACGATCAGCACCTTCGGAGGCGCCGCCTGTGCCGCCGCGCCGGCCAACAGCGCGCGCAACTGCTGCGACAACTGCATCGGATCAGCGGGATAAAAGGCGCCCGCGACGGCGGCGGGGCGGACGGTGGAGGCAGTGCGCATGGCAAACCCTTTCAGAACCTGTTGACGATCTCGGCGTGAGGTGTGCGGGATGGGAATGGGCTGCAAGGCGCAAGCCGCAGCCCATGGCGCGTGCCATGGGCAAGGGTTGCAACGCCGCAGACCGCTCAAGCCCGCACCCGCACGTCCGCGCCGGGATCGTAAATAGGTTCTCAGAACCTGTTTACGATCTCGGCGTGAGGCGTGCGGAATGCGGATTGGGAGGGGCTGCAAGGCGCAAGCCGCAGCCCATGGCGCGTGCCATGGGCAAGGGTTGCAACGCCGCAGACCGCCCAAGCCCGCGCCCGCACGTCCGCGCCGGGATCGTAAATAGGTTCTCAGGCCCAAAGGCCGCAGATGCGGAGATTATTTCAAGTCTCGCCCACCCCCCGCCAAACTCCGCCAAACCCTGTTCAAACCCCGCTCAAGCCCCGCTCAAGCCCCGCCATAGCTTCCCTTCGTATTGTCCGGGCAAGCTGATCTCCGAGAATAGGGTTCATTCGTCCCCATTCATGCGATGTCTTCTCTTGCGCTCACGCTGCTCTATCTGATCACCGCCGTCTGCGGCGTGGTGACCTGCCGCTGGCTGAAGCTGCCGCCCATGCTCGGCTATCTGGTCGCCGGCGTGCTGATCGGCCCGCACGCCTTCGCGCTGGCGCAGGACTCGCAGGACGTGCGCCACCTGAGCGAGTTCGGCGTGGTGTTCCTGATGTTCATGATCGGGCTGGACTTCAGCCAGCCGCGTCTGCGCGCGATGCGCAAGCACGTGTTCGGGCTCGGGCTGGCGCAGGTGGTACTGACGATGGTGCTGGCCAGCGCCTTCATGGTTTTCCTGAGCCGCTGGCTGCCCGAACCCTGGGGCATTCCATGGCCGACGGCGCTGACGCTGGCCGGCGCGATGGCGATGAGCAGTACCGCCATCGTCGCCAAGCTGATGGCCGACCGGCTCGAATTCGAAAGCGAGCACGGCCGCCGCGTCATGGGCGTTCTGCTGTTTCAGGACCTGGCGGTGGTGCCGCTGCTGGTGCTCATCCCGGCGCTGGGCGCACCGTCGCGGGCCTTGTTCGAAACGCTCGCCTGGGCGCTGATCAAAGCGATCGCGCTGATCGCCGTGCTGCTGTTCGCCGGACCGCGCCTGATGCGTCCGTGGCTCGCGCTGGTGGCGCGCCAGCGCAGCCCCGAGCTGTTCATGCTCAACCTGCTGCTGATGACGCTCGGCCTGTCCTGGCTGACGCAGCGCGCGGGGCTGAGCCTGGCGCTGGGCGCCTTCATCGCCGGGATATTGGTGGCCGATACCGAATACAAGCTGCAAGTCGACTCGGACATCCGCCCCTTTCACGATCTGCTGCTGGGCCTGTTCTTCATCACCGTGGGCATGTCGCTGGACTGGCATATCGTGGTCCACCAGTGGGCGCTGGTGATTGCGCTGCTGATCCTGCCGCTGGCCTTCAAACTCGCGCTGGTGACCGCCTTGGCACGCGTGCTCGGCGCCAGCGCCGGCGTGGCGCTGCGCACCGGCCTGTATCTGGCGCAAGCCGGCGAATTCGGCTTTGTGCTGCTGGCGATGGCACAGCAGCACGCGCTGGTGCCCGCGTGGCTGGCCGACCCGGTGCTGGCGGCCATGGTGCTGTCGATGCTGAGCACGCCCTTCATGATCCAGTACAGCAACACCATCGTGCGCCGCCTGATCGTCAGCGATTGGTTGCAGCAATCGCTGCATATGACGCGCATCGCACGCCAGACCATGAACACCGCCGAGCACGTCATCATCTGCGGCTATGGGCGCTGCGGCCAGGGCCTGGCGCACATGCTGGAACACGAAAACGTGCCGTATGTGGCGATGGATCTGGACCCCGACCGCGTGCGCCAAGCCTCCGACGCGGGCGATCCGGTGGTCTTCGGCGACGCCGCGCGCCCCCCATTGCTGATGGCCGCCGGACTGGCGCGCGCCCGCGCGGTCGCCATCACCTACCTGGACGTACCCAGCACGCTCAAGGTCCTGGCCAACGTCCGCGCCCACGCGCCGCGGGTGCCGGTGATCGTGCGCACGCAAGACGACCGTGACCTCGAGCGCCTGCAAGCCGCTGGCGCCGCCGAAGTGGTGCCCGAAGCCATCGAAGGTTCGTTGATGCTGGCCAGCCACGCGCTGGCGCTGACGGGCGTGCCGATGCGGCGCATCCTGCGCAGCGTGCAAAACCAGCGCAACGCGCGTTATGCCTTGCTGCGCGGCTACTTTCACGGCGCCGACGACGGCGGTAGCGATGAAGTCGAACAGGAGCGGCTGGAGACCTTCACCGTGGAACACGGCGCTGCCGCCATCGGCCGCCCCCTTGGCGCATTCGAGCTGGACGCGCTGGACGTGCGCACAGTCAGCCTGCGCCGCCGCGGCCCGCGCATTGACCCCGCCGCCGGCACCGTACTGGCCGAAAACGACACCCTGGTGCTCTCAGGCCGGGCCGGCGCACTCGCCGAAGCCCTCGCGCGTTTGCACAAAGGGGGTCTCTGAGAAAGTGCGATTCCGGCCTGCGTTGAACGACTGTTTTTAGAACAACGCTAGGGCCTGTTCACACTATTTCCGCGACTGTGGAAATAGTGTGAACAGGCCCTAAAACAGCCCCGCTTTGCGCAAACAAGCCCACGATTCCTTTCGTATCGCGCAAATCGGCCGGTCGATCTGCTGGAAACAGTGTTTTCTACAACCTGCCAATACGCTCGCGCACTGCCCTTGAGATAAGACAGTGCGATTGCGGCTGACCGTCAGATAGACTGCCAAGCTTCAATAGTCCAAGACAAAAAAGAGGGAGAAATAACCATGACCCCAGTGGAAGCCTACGACCACCTGCGTCGCCTGAGCCAAACCAAACGGTTGTTACGCCTCAGCTTCCCCCACGACGACGACAACAACAACGACAAGGAGAACACCTGATATGG
>JAITWT010000193.1 GCA_031285125.1 Burkholderiaceae bacterium
GGATGCAAGGCGCGGCGCGCAGCCCATAGCCCGGCTATGGGCCAGCGTTGCAACGCGGCAGACCGCCCGAAAAGGCCTCTGCCCTTCGGGTTGGGCCGAAATCGGGCGATTGGGCGGCCCAGTCGCTTGCACGGGCACCAGCCCATGCGGCGCGCCATGGGCCACCCACTCATCCCGATTGCGGCCCAACGTGAGCCATTTGAGATCGTAAACAGGTTCTGAGATAACCGATGACGAATGACAACATGAAAGTCCGCGTCAACGACCTGCACAAGCGCTTTGGCGATGCGCACGTGCTCAGGGGCATCGACCTGGAGGTGCGCGAGGGCGAGGTGGTTTGCATCATCGGCCCGTCCGGTTCGGGCAAAAGCACCCTGCTGCGGTGCCTCAACCGCCTGGAGGAGCCGACCTCGGGCCGGGTCGAGGTTGATGGCCATGTGGTCAACTGCCCCCAGGCCGACATCAACAAAATCCGCGAAAACATCGGCATGGTGTTCCAGCACTTCAACCTGTTCCCGCACATGAGCGTGATGAAAAACATCACCTGCGCGCCGGTCGATCTGAAAAAAATGACCAAGGCCGAGGCCGGGCACAAGGCACAGGAATTGCTGGCGCGCGTGGGCCTGTCGGACAAGCGCGAGGCCTATCCGCGCCAGCTCTCGGGCGGACAGCAGCAGCGCGTGGCCATTGCCCGCGCGCTGGCGATGAACCCGGACATCATGCTGTTTGACGAGCCGACCAGCGCGCTCGACCCCGAAATGGTCGGTGAGGTGCTGCAAGTCATGCGCGAACTGGCCGCCGGCGGCATGACCATGATCGTCGTCACCCACGAGATGGGCTTTGCGCGCGAGGTGGCCGACCGCGTCATCTTCATGGCCGAAGGCCAGATCGTCGAGCAGAACACCCCGGCGGCGCTGTTCGGTCACCCGGCCCAGGCGCGCACCCGGGATTTTTTGGCGCGGGTCTGAGAACCTGTAAACAGGTTCTCAGACCGAATTTCCCCCAAACCAGCGGCATTGAAGCGCGGGCCCCGTGCCGCTCGCCGTGTGCGCGTTGTGCGCACGTTGTGAACGCCACGCTTACCAGTGCAGAGCCACCCCGGCCATGATCATGTTTGGACCGGCTGCGTCGTTCAGCCGGTGGTAATAGCCCACATCCAGATCGATCCAGGGCCGTGGCGTATAGATGACACCGGCGATCACCCAAGCTGGATTCGTCTTTGCGCCCCATTGCGTATTGCGCGCGACCACGGTATCGATTGCCAGTTGCAGCCGATCGGTCACGTGATAAAGCACCGCGCTTGAAATCTGCCAGAGCCACTGGCGTTGATTCCACCGGGTGGGTTGATAGACCACACCGGCATTAGCCAGCAAGGAGAGCGGTCCAACTTCTGTCTGCATCGCCATCAACGCGCCCGCGCTCACACGCCCTGTGCCCAGACCGCGCCATTGATTTCCTGTCGGGAGCGTCAGCCAGGGTTTGAATGCCAGACTGAACGGCCCTTGTTCAAGCAGGAGCCATTTCAAGCCCAGCGTGAGATCTCCCCAACCCGCCCCCAAGCTGCCGCGGCTATGAAGCGCACTGACATAGGCATCCGTGCGCTCGTCCAGGCCGCGCGTGAGCGTCGTGCTCTCTGTGCGCGGCGGCCCTCCGGCAGCAGACTGCGGAACGCTTTGTTGGAAACCCGCTTCGAGCTGCCAGCGGCCTGCGCCCTGAACTTGGGCATCGTCACTCGAGAGCGGCTGAGCCGCGCCAGCGGCCCCTGAGGCGATGAGCAGCCAGGCGGCGATCTGGCATCGGAAGGTCACTGTGTCTGGCATTTAAATGCAAATGATAATCATTCTCATTTGCGATTCTAGTGCCTGGACCTTCAACGTTTCATGAATACAGGGTGCGGATGGCGGCCGCAGCCAGCGCAATCACGCGCGACGGCGCACGCATATGCGCCAAGAACGTACCGGCCAGGAACCTACCGAATGGAGGCGAAAAAATTCCCGCCTCTGCTGTTGCTCTATTGCCCGCTTACCGTGCGCTCATGACGCCCCTGCGCGGTTTTTTCATCCTGGGGTTGCGGCGGGAAGATGCCATCATCCGCGCGGATGATGGCGCGCGTGCAACTGTTTGAGCCGCTCGCGCGCGACGTGGGTGTAGATCGTGGTGGTGGAAATGTCGGCATGCCCGAGCAGCAACTGCACCGCGCGCAAATCAGCGCCGTGGTTGAGCAAGTGCGTGGCGAAGGCGTGGCGCAGGGTGTGCGGCGACAACGGCGCCCGGATGCCAGCGGCCAGCGCGTATTTCTTGACCAGTATCCAGAACATCACGCGCGTCATGCCCGCGCCGCGCGCGGTGACGAACAGGTCGTGCGTCTGCTGACCGGCAAGGATGGCCGGCCGCGCTTCGCTCAAATAGCGCTCCAACCAGCGCTGCGCTTCCTCGCCGAAGGGCACCAGGCGCTCTTTATCGCCCTTGCCAATGACACGCAGCACGTTATCGGCCAAGCTCAATTCAAAACCGCGCAGCTTCACCAGTTCGCTCACGCGCAAACCGCTGGCGTACATCAGCTCGAGCATCGCTCGATCACGCAGCCCCAGCGGCGTGGCCACGTTAGGCGCGGCCAGCAGTGCTTCGACTTGCGCTTCGGTCAGCGTCTTGGGCACACGCAAGGGCTGGCGCGCGGGCAGCAAGCGCAGCGTCGGGTCGGCGCTGATGCGTTGCTCGCGCAGCGCCCAACGGTAGTAGCGTTTGAAGACCGCGAGCCGCCGATTGGCGGAACTGGCCTTGCCCTGATCGGCCAAACGCGCCCCCATATAGGCTTGCAGATCGCTCTCGCTCGCCTCGCCCAGCGCGCGCCCGCGCGCCCCCAGCCAGCGCGCGAACAACATCAGATCGCGCCGGTAAGCCGCCAAGGTGTTCTGCGACAGCCCCTGCTCGAGCCAGAGCACATCGATGAAATCGTCGATGGCCGAGCCGGCCGCGGAAGCGCCCGAACCGCAGGAAGCAGCAGAAGAACCCGCAGGAGACTGAGCAGCGGATGGAGCGGCAGCCTTGGACAGGGGACGGGACATGGGACGCAAGATAGCAAAAGAAAAAATCCGCGCACACCCCAGGGCCGTGCCCAGCTTAGAGAAACGCTGATTTCATCTTCAAATCAAGCACAGTACGCGAGGGCGTTGCGCTGACTGTGTTGTCTCCGTGCCGTCACCGTGCCGTAACCGTGCTGTAGCACGGCAAGCGCAGCCGGCAAAGTGACCGTTGGACCAGGAAATGCAATGCGAAGATGCGGGCGCACGCCGGATCGATACAGCCGCTCCAGACCGCGTGGAAATCTGGGACGGCGCTTCACCCCAGCGCCGCAATGACCTCGGGCGGGGCTTGCACCAGTTCGATCAGCACGCCTTCACCGGCGATCGGAAACTCGTCATTGGCCTTGGGGTGCAGAAAGCAAATGTCGTAACCGGCCGCGCCTTTGCGGATGCCGCCGGGCGCGAAGCGCACGCCGCGGGCGGTGAGCCATTGCACGGCCTTGGGCAGATCATCGATCCACAGGCCGACGTGGTTGAGCGGGGTGGCGTGGACGGCGGGTTTTTTATCCGGATCGAGCGGCTGCATCAAATCGACCTCGACTTTGTACGCACCGTGGCCCATGGCGCAGATGTCCTCATCGACGTTTTCACGCTCGCTCTTGAAGTTGCCCGTAACCGTCAGGCCCAGCATGTCCACCCACAGCGCCTGCATCCGCTTTTTGTCGGGGCCGCCGATGGCGATTTGCTGGACGCCCAGCACTTTGAAGGGACGTTTTTGCGTGTTCATGCGAACTCCATGATGACCTGATCGACCGCCAGCGAATCCCCCTTGGCCGCCGTGATTTTGCCCACAACGCCGTCGTGCGCGGCGAACAGGACGTTTTCCATCTTCTTGGCCTCGATGACGGCGAGCTTTTCTCCAGCCTGCACGCGCTGACCTTGCGTGACGACCACATCGACCAGCAGGCCGGGCATGGGCGAGAGCAGGAATTTGCTCATGTCCGGCGGCGCCTTGTAATGCATCAACTGGAGCATTTGTGCGCGCAGCGGCGTGAGCACCACGGCTTCGATCCGCAAGCCATTGTGGGCCACGCAGAAGGCCAGCACATGCTTGCCCGCGCCGCGCTCGACCTGCGCGGTGAAGGGTTGGTCATCAACTCGGCCTTCGACGCGGACGCCCCCCAGCGGCGAGGCGCTGCCGATGCGGTAGCTGCGCTGGCCGACGGTGACCACGCCTACGGCCGGGCTGGCGCTGCCATCGCCATCCTGCCAATCGCTGACCGTGACGGGCGTATGCGTTTGCCGGCCTTGCGCGTCGCGCGTCACGATCACGAAGTCCTGACCGGCCTTGAAGCCGCGGCCTTCGATCTGCCCGCTGATGCCCAACGCCCGCGCGCGGTAGCGGCGATGCATGTAAGCGGCCAGCGCCAGCAGAAAGTCCGGGTCGGCATGCGGCACGTGCTTGGCGTCAAAGCCCTGCGCGTAGTGTTCGGCGATGAAGCCGGTGTTGAAATCGCCCGCGACGAATTTGGGATGCGCCAGCAACGCCGACTGGAACGGGATGTTGCTCTGCACGCCCTTGATGACGAACCCGTTGAGCGCCTCGCGCATCTTGATGATGGCCTCGTTGCGGTCTTTGCCGTGGACGATGAGCTTGGCGATCATCGAGTCGTAGTGCATCGGGATTTCGCCGCCCTCATAAACGCCGGTATCGACGCGCACGCCATCGCGATGCGCGATATCGCCGGCGAACAGGGTCGCGCGCGGCGGCATGAAACGCACCAGGCGACCGGTCGATGGCAGAAAGTTACGGAACGGGTCCTCGGCGTTGATGCGGCACTCGATCGCCCAGCCCTCGCGTTTGACCTCGGCTTGCGTGACCGGCAGCTTTTCGCCCGCGGCCACGCGAATCATCTGCTCAACCAGATCGAGGCCGGTAATCAGCTCCGTCACCGGGTGTTCGACCTGCAAGCGCGTGTTCATTTCCAGAAAATAAAAGTCCTGGTTCTTGCCGACCACGAACTCCACCGTGCCCGCGCTCTGGTACTTGACGGCCTGGGCCAGCGCCACGGCCTGCTCGCCCATCGCCTTGCGCGTCGCATCGCTGATGAAAGACGAAGGCGCTTCTTCGATCACTTTCTGGTGGCGGCGCTGAATCGAACATTCGCGCTCGTTCAAATAAACCACGTTGCCGTGCGCGTCGCCCAGCACCTGAATCTCGATGTGGCGCGGCTGCTCGAC
>JAITWT010000037.1 GCA_031285125.1 Burkholderiaceae bacterium
CGATGTCTGCTGATGTCCACCGACCCCGGCGACCTCGTCCTCGACCCCACCTGCGGCTCCGGCACCACCGCCTATGTCGCCGAACAATGGGGCCGCCGCTGGATCACCCTCGACACCTCCCGCGTCGCGCTGGCCTTGGCCCGCGCCCGCATCATGGGCGCGCGTTACCCGTATTACCTGCTGGCCGATTCCCGCGAAGGGCAGTTGAAAGAAGCCGAAGTCACGCGCAGCGCGCCATCGAGCCACGCCACCTACGGCAACATCGCCCACGGCTTTGTCTATGAGCGCGTACCGCACATCACGCTCAAATCCATCGCCAACAATGCCGAAATCGACGTGATCTGGGACAAGTGGCAGAGTGTTTTGGAGCCGTTACGTTTGAAACTTATCAAACTCGTTGAAACGCAATGGATGGAATGGGAGATACCTCGTGAGATTGAGCCATACATTCCCGATTGGCTAACCAGTACAACTCAACTGCGTGTTTCCATTGTGCAGGTTGACCGTCCAGTCAGAGTAAAAGAAATCAAAAAACTCCACGCCGACTGGTGGCAAGCCCGCATCGCCCGCCAAAAAGAAATCGACGCCTCCATTGCCGCCAAAGCCGAGTTTGAATTCCTCTACGACAAACCCTACGAGGACAAAAAGAAGGTGCGCGTGGCTGGCCCCTTCACGGTGGAAAGTCTCTCGCCGCACCGCACGCTGGGCGTGGACGAAAACGACGAATTGATCGACGGCGCGGCGCAAGAACGCACCGAATCGGGTCAGGATTTCACCGCGCTGATTTTGCAAAACCTCAAAATCGCTGGTGTGCAACAGGCGCACAAGGCCGACAAAATCGAATTCACTGAACTTGCGCCGTGGCCGGGCGAACTGGTCTGCGCCGAGGGGCGCTATCTGGATGAAAGCGGCAAACCGCAACGAGCTGGTATTTTGATCGGCCCCGAATTCGGCACCGTCTCACGCGCCGATCTGGTCGATGCCGCGCGCGAGGCGGGCGACGCCGGTTTCGACGTGCTGATCGCCTGCGCCTTCAACTACGACGCGCCCGCCACTGAGTTCAGCAAACTGGGCCGCATCACCGTGCTCAAGGCCCGCATGAACGCCGACCTGCACATGGCCGAAGACCTGAAGAACACCGGCAAAGGCAACCTGTTCGTGATCTTCGGCGAGCCGGACGTGGATGTGCTCGACGCAAAAGGCAACAGCATCCGCCACTACGACGGCAAACGCGACATCATCACCCTGCCAGCGGGCGAAGAACTGGTGGTGAAAATCCGCGGCGTGGACGTATTCGACCCCGGCACCGGCGAGGTGCGCAGCGATGGGGCCGAGGGTATCGCCTGCTGGTTCATCGACACCGACTACAACGAAGAATCCTTCTTCGTCCGCCACGCTTACTTTCTGGGCGCCAACGATCCATACAAATCGCTGAAAACCACATTGAAGGCGGAGATTGACGCGGATGCGTGGGCGACGCTGAATTCGGATACCTCGCGGCCTTTTCCGAAGCCGAGCACGGGGCGATTTGCAGTGAAAGTTATCAATCATCTGGGGGATGAGGTGATGAAGGTGTTTAGGGTGGGGTGATTCATATGACGAAGAAAGCTGACACCGGGATCGTTTTACCGCTGGCGACAGCGTCCGCCGCGCTCCACACGCCGGATGATCTGATGCAGCGCATCGTCCAGATCATGGAGGCGGCGCGCGAACGGGTGGTTCGTTCGGTCAATACAGCCACGGTTACGGCCTACTGGCTCATCGGGCGTGAACTGATCGAGGCGGTTCAACAGGGCGAGCAGCGTGCTGCTTACGGGAATGCGCTGATCGCGCGATTGGCCGAACAACTGACCGCGCGTTATGGCAAGGGGTTTTCTGCTACCAACCTCGACTATTTCCGTCGGTTCTACATCACCTACATCGACCGGATTTCCCACCCATCGGGTGGGAAATCTCCAGAACTGACGCTCAAGGAAATTTCCCACCCGATGGGTGGCGAATTTTCCGCTGCGGCTTCGGCAATGATTTCTCATTCGCCGAGCCGTGAATTGCCAGTCTTTGATCCGGCACTGAGCTGGTCACATTACAGGGCGCTGATGCGGGTGAGCGACCCCAAGGCACGGCAGTTTTACGAGCAAGAGTGCGCCCGCGCCAACTGGTCGCGCCGCGAACTGGAGCGGCAGATCAACAGCCTGTATTACGAACGCCTGCTCGCCAGCAGCGACAAAGCCGGAATGCTGGCTGAGACAAAAGCAGATGCTGATGTCTTGCGTCTGATCGACGTGTTGAAAGACCCCTATGTTCTGGAATTCCTGGATTTGCCAGACACCCCGCGCCTGCGCGAGAGCCAGCTTGAAGATGCCATCATCACCCGGCTTCAGCAATTTCTGCTGGAACTGGGGCGGGGCTTTTCCTTTGTCGCCCGGCAGCAGCGTTTGAGCTTTGGTGGCAAAGATTTTTTCGTTGATCTGGTGTTTTACAACTACCTGCTCAAGTGCTTTGTGCTGGTGGATTTGAAGATCGGCGAACTGACGCATCAGGACATCGGCCAAATGGACGGCTATGTGCGGATGTATGAGGAACAGCGTCGCATCGAGGGAGACAATCCCACCATTGGCCTGATTCTGTGCTCGGAAAAAAACGAGGCCGTGGCCCACTATTCCATTTTGCAAAGCAGTCAGCAGTTGTTCGCTTCGCGCTATCGCTTGACGCTGCCGAGCGAGGAAGAATTGCAACGTGAACTGCAACGCGAGCGCGCCTTGATCGAGAATCAGGTTGCCAGCACAGCGGCAAATCAGAAGTGATGGGGTCAAGATGAACTTCCGCATCGCCGACACCTTCACCACCAGCCTCGCCCGGCTGACCGGCGATGAGCAGAAGCTCGCCAAGACCACGGCCTTTGATTTGCAGCTTGACCCCACCGGCAAGGGGCACAGCTTTCACAAACTCGACCGCGCCAAAGACCCGCATTTCTGGTCGGTGCGGGTCAGCCGCGACATCCGCCTGATCGTCCATAAAACCGCTGGCAGTCTGTTGCTTTGCTATGTCGATCACCACGACAAAGCCTACGCCTGGGCCGAGCGGCGCAAGCTGGAAGCGCATCCGGCCACGGGTGCGGCGCAGTGGGTGGAAATCCGCGAATTGGTGCGGGAAATTGCCATTCCCAAGGCTGGCGAAACCGTCAAAGCGGCGCCAGTGGCGCTGTTTGGCAGCTACAGCGATGCGCAACTGCTGGCCTATGGTGTGCCGCCGGAATGGCTGGCCGATGTGCGGGCGGCGGATGAAGACCGCTTGCTGGAATTGGCCGACCATCTGCCCGGCGAAGCCGCCGAGGCGCTGCTGGAACTGGCGACCGGCGGCACGCCCGTTGCGCCCGTGCTCGCCGCGAAAATCCCGGACCCGTTCCAGCACCCGGACGCGCAGCGGCGTTTTCGCGTCATGTCCGATGTGGACGAGCTGGCGCGGGCGCTGGAATTTCCGTGGGACAAGTGGACGGTGTTTTTGCACCCGGCGCAGCGGCAGATGGTGGAGCGCGAGACCAACGGCCCGGCGCGGGTTTCTGGCTCCGCAGGCACCGGCAAGACCGTGGTGGCGCTGCATCGGGCGGTGCATTTGGCGCGCCAGAACGAGGATGCGCGGGTGCTGCT
>JAITWT010000024.1 GCA_031285125.1 Burkholderiaceae bacterium
CAACTGCGCCCCGGCATCGCGCGCCTGATCGGCCAGGCGCACGCCGCCGGGTTGATGCTGGCGATTGCCACCACCACCTCGCGCGCCAACGTCGATGCGCTGCTGGCGCGCGCCTTGCCCGCCGAGGCCGGGTGGTTCCAGGTCATCGCCACCGCCGAAGACGCGCCCAACAAAAAACCCGATCCGCAGGTGTACCGCTGCGTGCTGGACCGGCTCGACCTGCCGGCCCGCCAGTGCCTGGCCGTCGAAGATTCCGCCATCGGCCTGCGCGCCGCGCTGGCCGCGGGTCTGCCGACGCTGGTGACGGCCAATGATTACACTCGCGATCAGGATTTCACCGGCGCGCGGGCCGTGTTGAATGATCTCGGCGCCACCCGCCTGGTGCAACTGCGCGCCTGGCACGCCGATCACGGCACGGGCGAGTGCGCGTTCAACTGACGTTTCTAGGGTAATTCATGTCTCAGTCATCCTTCATCGACGGCGAGGTGCAGGCCCGCGTTGCCGGGCTGTCTATCTATCCGGTCAAGTCCTGCGCCGGGGTGGCGCTGAACGAAGCGCCGCTCGGACCCACCGGGTTGGCGCTCGATCGCGCTTGGATGGTCGTCGATGCGCAAGGGGCGTTTCTCACCCAGCGCGAGTGGCCGCGCATGGTGCTGGTTCGTCCCCAGGTGGGTGCGCAGCGCTTGACGCTGAACGCACCGGACATGCCGCCGCTGCAGGTGCCGCTTGAGCCCACGGAGAAAAAAGCGTTGCGCGTGCGGATATGGAAAGACACGGTCGATGCCTGGGACGCGGGCGATGCCGCGGCGCAATGGTTCAGCGCCTTCCTGCAAAAGCCGGGCCTGCGGCTGGCACGCTTCAACCCTGCCGTGCGCCGGCTGTCGAACCTGGAGTGGACGCGGGGTGTCGAGGCGGTCAACCAGTTTGCCGATGGCTATCCGTTGCTGGTGTTGAGCCAAGCGGCCGTCACCGAACTGAACCAGCGTTTGCGTTCGGCCGATAGCGCCCAGCCGCCCGTCACGGCGGCGCGCTTGCGGCCCAATTTGGTGCTATCGGACATCGAAGCGCACGATGAAGATCGCCTGTCGGAAATGCGCATCGTCACGCAGGAAGGGGGCGGGGTACGGCTCAAACTCGTCAAGCCTTGCACACGCTGTCCGATTCCCGGCATTGACCCGGACACTGCGGCGCACGATCCGCGCGTATGGGCTGCGCTGGCCGCTTACCGCGCCGATCCGCGCGTAAACGGGGCGCTGACTTTCGGCATGAACGCCATCATCCTGGAAGGCGCGGGCCAGATCCTGCGTGTGGGCGATCATGTGAGCGCCGATTGGAATTTTTAAAAATAGCAGATCAGTCAACAGCGTGGGGAGGCTGGACGAGGGGGCATGCTCACGCGGGCAGTCAAGTCAGGGCCACTGAAGGCCAGTCAGGCCCCGGCGAATCCGCCCGAGCACGCCAGGGTCTGGCCGCTGATGTAGGGCCTGTTCACACTATTTCCACTGCGGAAATAGTGTGAACAGGCCCTAGCCCTGGTTGTGCTGTGTCAAGGCGCAAACAAGGGGCAAGGGGGGCTGGATCGGCCGCTTTCTCTTTCAACTTTCCGCCACCTGTTCGGTCTGGTTTTTCAGCCCCAGCCGCCGCGCCAACTTGTGCAAATTGCTGCTGTCTACGCCCAGCGCTCGTGCCGCTTGAGCCCAGTTCTGGTTGTGGGTGGTTAGCGCGGCAGCGATGGCTTGGCGCTGGCTGCGCTCCAGTGTTTCACGCAAGGGGAGGATGGCGGCGCAGGCGCTGTCCGATGTGCGCTCGAAGGCGCGGCCCGACGGATCGCGCGCGGTATCCGTCGGGGAAGGCGCTGGGGAAGCCGCCGGGGCGTTTTCTTCAAGGTCTGCCGGTGTCTGCGGATGGCCCAGCGCGGCGCTGCCGCCGCAATCCCAGTCCAGGTCCAGCAGGGCCGTTTCGAGGGTCACGATGTCGGTGCGGCGCGCGCCCCGGCTGACGGCTTTGAGCGCGGCGCGGCTGATCACGTGTTCGAGTTCACGCACGTTGCCTGGCCAAGGGTAGGCGCGCAAAGCCCGTTCGGCGTTGCTTGACAGGCGCAGGCTGCGCAGGCCCAGCCGGGTGCGGTCACGTTCGAGAAAGTGGCCCGCCAGCAGCAGGACGTCGTTGCCCCGTTCGCGCAGCGGCGGAATCGGGATCGGATAGACCGACAGGCGGTGATAGAGGTCAGCGCGAAAGCGGCCTTCGCGCACCTGTTCGCGCAGGCTGCGGTTGGTGGCGGCGATGACGCGCACATCGACATGACGCGGCCGATCGGCGCCCAGGCGCTGGATTTCGCCGTTTTGCAGGGTGCGCAGCAGCTTGGCCTGGACGGTCAGCGGCAGTTCGCCGACTTCATCGAGAAACAGCGTGCCGCCTGCAGCGGCCTCGAAGCGTCCGGGGCGCTCGTTGGTAGCGCCCGAGAACGCGCCCCGCACATGCCCGAACAGTTCGCTTTCGGCCAGCGATTCGGGCAGCGCCGCGCAGTTGACATGGACCAGCGGCTTTTGATTGCGGCGCGAAAACCGATGCAGTCGATGGGCGAACAGTTCCTTGCCCACGCCGGTTTCGCCCAGCAGCAGGACGGGCAGTTCGGAATCGGCGACCACCTGCAATTCGTCCAACAAGTGGACGATGGCTTCGCTTTGACCGAGGATCTCGCCCTCCTCATACTCGCGCGCCGCGTTGCCGGGGGACACTTCACTGCGGGCCAGACGCAGCGCACGGATTTCCGATTCGAGCCGCGAGGTGCGCACGGCGGCTTCGACCGCGCCGGTCAGACGCTGCAATTGCAGCACCGCATCTTCGTCGAAAGTGCCCACTTGCAGCGCATCGAGCGTGAGCACACCCCAAGGCTGGCCTTCCACGCGCAGGCTGATCCCCATGCAATCGTGCACCGGCAGCGGCGCGCTGCCGTTGGCATCGAGCAGGCCGTCGTAGGGGTCGGGCAGGGTGCTTTCATGGTGAAAGTGAGTCACGCCGTGTTGGGCCAAGATGGCCGCCAGCCGCGGATGTGCGCTGATCGCGTAGCGCCGTCCAAGCGCTTCGTGCGCCAGCCCTTCGACCGCCACGGGGCGCAGGTATGCGCCCTCCAGCCGCAGCAGCGCGACTGCGCCGCAATGGAAATGCGCGCGCAGCGTGCCGACCAGCCGCTGCAGGCGCACGGCGGCGGGTAAATCGTTGGCCAAATCGGCGAAAAACAGAGACTCAATCATGGTCATTGTCACCGTGTATGGTTTTTATTACCTTCAATAACCAGGGTAAATAATACCATCGTTGTTGCAGGTTATTGATTTACCTTATTTTTTATCCGGCATGATTTTTGCTTTAGTTTTGTTATTGAAATGTTGATTTTTTAAAAGAACGTGCTATGGAATCTTTGCTTGACCAGCCCTTAGGCCAGATCGCGCGCCAGCTTGCCGGCGCAACCGCTGTGTTTCGTGAATACGGACTCGATTTTTGTTGCAACGGGAGCCATTCCTTGCGTGAGGCGGCCCACGGCGCGGGGCTGGATGCGCAAGCGATCGTGCCGCGCTTGCGGGCCTTGCAGTCCATGACGGAATCGGGCCAGCAGGATTGGGCGGCGGCGGCCCCCAAGGCGTTGATTGCGCACATCCTTCATCGCTATCACGGTGTGCATCGTCAGCAGTTTCCGGAATTGATCCGTCTGGCGCGCCGTGTTGAACAAGTGCATGGCGCGCACGCGCAATGTCCGGCGGGGCTGAGCGAGCACCTGTGCGCGATGCAGCAGGCGCTGGAAAGCCACATGCAGAAAGAGGAGATGATTTTGTTTCCGTTGCTCGAACGGGGTGCGGGCGCGATGGCCAGCGCGCCGATCCGCGTCATGCGCATGGAGCATGACGAACACAGTCAGAGTTTGCGGCATTTGGCCGAGTTGACCAACGACATGACGCTGCCGAGCGCGGCCTGCGTCACATGGAATGCGCTCTACACCGGTCTGCGCACGATGCGCGAGGATCTGATGCAGCACATCCACCTCGAGAACAACATCTTGTTTGAGAACGCACAGAACGGGACCTGAGTTCGCCGTTCTGGCGCCGTCTGGAGAGGGGCAGACGGCGAATCACAAATGATTGGGGCAACGACGTAAGAAAGGAAACATGATGGCTGCTTATCGCAAATTCTGGGCGCTGCTGATCGTGGTGCTGATCGTCACCTTCGGCATCCTGGGCTTTATGGGACATGAGGTGTACAACCGGGCACCGCCGATTCCGGCGAAAGTGCAGAGCGCCGATGGCACGGTGCTGTTCACCAGTGACGACATCTATGCCGGCCAGAGCGCATGGCAGTCGGTCGGCGGCATGGAATTGGGCACGATCTGGGGGCATGGCGCTTACCAGGCGCCCGACTGGACGGCCGACTGGCTGCACCGCGAGTTGACGGCCTGGCTCGATCTGGCCGCGCAGGACGCCTACCACCAGCCCTACGACAAGCTCACGGCCGATCAGCAAGCCGCGCTGCGCACCCAGCTCAAGGCCGAATACCGGGGCGCTCAGCTCGATGCCGATGGCGTGCTCACGGTGTCGGCGCGCCGCGCGCAGGCCATGACGCAGGCGCGGGGCTACTACATGCAGCTGTTCGGCGATACGCCCGAGTTGCAGCAAAGCCGCATCACGTACGCGATGAAGGTCAATACGCTGCCCGATACCACGCGCCGCACGGAGATGACGCATTTCTTCTTTTGGACCGCTTGGGCCGCCGCCACCGGCCGGCCTGGCAGCGGGGCGACCTACACCAACAATTGGCCGCACGAGCCGCTGATCGACAACGTGCCGACCGCCGAAAACGTGGTCTGGTCGATCGTCAGCGTCATCCTGCTGCTGGCCGGCGTCGGCTTCTTGGTGCTGGGCTGGTCTTTCCTGCGCAAGAAGGACGCGCAGGAGCCCAAGGCACCCGCGCGCGATCCGCTCACCAGCTTTGTGCTCACGCCTTCGCAGCGCGCGCTGGGCAAGTACGTGTTTATCGTGGTCGTGCTGTTCCTGGTACAGATCTTCATCGGCGGCCTGACCGCGCACTACACGATCAACGAGCCGGACTTCTACGGCATCGACCTGTCCGGGCTGATCCCGTATTCCCTGGCGCGTACCTGGCACTTGCAGAGCGCGCTGTTCTGGATCGCAACGGGCTTTCTCACCGCCGGGCTGTTCCTGGCGCCGATCATCAACGGCGGCAAGGATCCGAAATTTCAGCGCCTGGGCGTCGAAGTGCTGTTCTGGGCGCTGATCGTGGTGGTCGCCGGCTCCTTTTTGGGCGAGTTCCTGGCCATTGCGCAAAACGGCACGGTATCGCCTGCCCTGAACTTCTGGCTCGGTCACCAGGGTTATGAATACCTCGACCTGGGCCGCCTGTGGCAAATTGCCCTGTTCATCGGCATCGTCCTGTGGCTGGTGCTGATGGTGCGCGGCGTGCTGCCCGCGCTGTTCACCAAGGGTGGCGACAAGCACCTGCTGGCGCTGCTGACGGCGTCAATCGCGGCGGTCGGGCTGTTCTACGGCGCGGGCCTGTTCTACGGCGAACACAGCAACCTGTCGGTGATGGAGTACTGGCGCTGGTGGGTGGTACACCTGTGGGTCGAGGGCTTCTTCGAAGTCTTTGCAACCGCAGCGCTGGCCTTCATCTTCTGTACGCTGGGGCTGGTGTCGCTGCGCATGGCGACGGTGGCCAGCCTGGGTTCGGCGGTGTTGTTCATGCTCGGCGGCGTGCCCGGCACCTTGCACCACCTGTACTTCGCGGGCACCACCACCCCGGTCATGGCTGTCGGCGCGTGCTTCAGCGCACTCGAAGTGGTGCCGCTGATCCTGCTCGGCCACGAAGCCTGGGAGCACTGGCATCTGCGCACCCGCGCGCCGTGGATGGAGCAGCTCAAGTGGCCGCTGCTGGCCTTCGTGTTCGTCGCCTTCTGGAACATGCTGGGCGCGGGGGTGTTCGGCTTCCTCATCAACCCGCCGATCTCGCTGTACTACATCCAGGGCCTGAACACCTCGCTGGTCCACGCACACTCGGCCCTGTTCGGGGTCTATGGCTTCCTGGCGCTGGGCTTCACGCTGATGGTGCTGCGCTATCTGCGCCCGCAGATGGCGTTCTCGCCGGCCCTGATGAAGACCGCCTTCTGGTGCATGAACCTCGGCCTGGCGCTGATGATCGCCACCACCATGCTGCCGATCGGCCTGATGCAGTTTCACGCCGCCGTCGCCGAAGGTCTGTGGTACGCGCGCAGCGCCGAGTTTCTGCAACAGCACGCGGTGGTCACACTGCACTGGCTGCGCACGGTGGGCGACGTGGTCTTCATCATCGGCGCGCTGGCCTTGATCTGGCAGGTGGTGCGTGGCGTGCTCTTTGAGGATGCGGCTCCGCGGGCCGTCGCACGCCCTGCTTGATGATCAGATGCGTCCGCGCGGGTGCGCACGCCCTTCATTTTGTTGACGGGCGTGCGCAGGGGTTTGATGGCCTGGGATGGCCCCGGCGGTCTTTGTCGGCCAGCCTTTGTTCTGATGGCTTGCAGCGTGCCCCGGTTATGGGGCCAGCGGCAAGCCCTCGATGCTCACTTGCAGGCCATCGGGCCAGCCCGGCGCCGGTGAGCGCAGCGTGAGAACAGCGCCCGCGCCGCGCACGATGGCTTCGACGATCGCCAGCCCCAGGCCGCTTCCGTCGGCCGGCGTCGTGCCGCGCTCGAAGGGCTTCACCAGGCGTGCGAGCTCGTCATCGCGCAGCACCGGCGCGTGATTCGTCACGCTGAATTGGCCGGAGGCTGACAACGCAATCTGCACGGGCTCCAGCGGTGTGCCGTGCTTGAGCGCGTTGTCCAGCAGGTTGCGCGCGATGATCGCAAAGGCGTCCGGATCGATCCAGGATTCGACGGGCTGCTCGGGCAGATCGAGTTGGATGGCGCGCGCGGCATGCGCCGTGTGCGCGGCGCGGCGGAAATCTTCGACCACAAGTTCCAGCACCGCGCGCAAATCCTGCGGCGCGTCGGCCAGCACGCGGCCGTTCTCGGCTTTCGAGAGTTGCATCAGGCTTTCGCCGCGCCGCGCCAGCGTGCGCAATGCGCGTTCGATGGGCTGCACACGTTCGCGCAACTCGGCGCTGGACAGATCGTCGGCATCGGCCATCAAGCGCTGCGTTTGCGCCAGTGCCGCGGCGATCGGCGTGCGCAGTTCGTGCGCGCTGTGGGCGTTGAAGCCGCGCTCGGCCGCCAGCGCGCGATCCAGCCGCGCCATCAGGCCATTGACGGCATCGGCGATCGGCGCCATCTCGGTGGCCAGCGGCTGGCGCGCGAGCGGGCTCAGGTCGCTCTGGCCGCGCGCGGCGATGCCGTCGCAGAAGCGGCGAATCGGCCGCAGCCCCGTGCGCACGATCAGCCAGATGCCCGCCAGGCCCAACGGAAGGAACAGCGCAAAGACCTTGACGATCGCCCATACCGCCTCGATTTGCGCCCGGCGCCGCGCGGCGAGCGGCTCGGCGATCATCAGCGAGAGCGTGCCCTGCAATCCCGGCTCGGTGTAAATCCGGTGCGACGGCGTGGCGGTGAAGCCCGGCTTCAGACCGGGCGGGAATACGGCCAGGTTGGCGTCGTGCGATTGCAGCAGCAGCTTGCCTTTGTCGTCGCGCACCACGTAAGTCAGCAGCTCGTCATGGGGGCGAACGGCGGCGATGCGGTCGCTGCCGCGCTCCTCATCGTCATCCGCGTCGCGTCCAACAATGTCCGTGATGACCAGCGGCAGCAGACGCTGCGCCGTTTCTTGCAAGGCGCTGTCGGACATACGCTCGGCTTCGCGGCGCAGCGCGTGCAACGATGCCGCCGCCGCCGCGAACGCCAGCACCACGAAGCCGGCGATCAGCGCCGCCGCGAGCTTGCCTTGGAGGCTGCGCAGCATGGTCAGTTATCCCGTCTGATCCGGTAACCCAGTCCGCGCAGCGTCTCGATGACATCGGCGCCGAGCTTCTTGCGCAGCCGGCTCATATGAACCTCGATGGTGTTGCTGCCCACCTCTTCGTTGAAAGAATAGAGGCGCTCTTCGAGCCGGGAACGCGGCACGATCATTCCCGGGCGCTGGATCAGCGCTTCGAGCAGCGCCCATTCGCTGGCCGTCAGGTCGATGCGCTTTTCACCGTCCGTCGTGCCGCGCGTCACGCTGCGCCCGGCGGTGTCGATGCGCAGATCGCCGAGCGTCACCCACGGGTTTGGCTGGCCTGCGTAACGCCGCGCCACCGCGCTTACGCGCGCCGACAACTCGGACAGATCGAAGGGCTTGACCAGATAGTCGTCAGCGCCGGCGTTGAGCCCGGCGATGCGGTTGGCGACTTGATCGAGCGCGGTCAGGATGATGACCGGCACGTTCGAGCCCTTGGCGCGCAGCTCGCGCAGAAAGTCGAGCCCGCGCCCGTCGGGCAGCAGCAGGTCGAGCAGGATCAGGTCATGGCTTGCGGCCGCGAGGTAGCCGCGCGCCTCGGCCAGCGTCGGCGCGAGGTCGCTCGGGTGCCCGTCTTTCTCGATCTGGGCGCGAACGGCCTGGCCGAGCGAGGGTTCGTCTTCGACGAGAAGAATTCTCATGAACGCCATTTTGCAGAGCAAACCATGGAATCGTACGGCGCGAAGCTTTCGTGAACATGAAGAAAATTTTTTTCCGGCGCAAGCTTGGCTTCAGGTTCGGGGCGCATCGTTGAGTCTATCGATGTAAGAACCTGTTTACGATCTGAAATGGCTCACGCAGAGGCCTTTTCGGGAGGGGATGCAAGGCGCAGCGCGCAGCCCATAGCCCGGCTATGGGCCAGCGTTGCAACGCCGCAGACCGCCCGAAAAGGCCTCTGCGTGAGCCATTTGAGATCGTAAACAGGTTCTAAACCGGAACGTGTGCCTTCGGGCGCCTATCGAGCGGCACAAGGGCGATGCGGCTGGCCGATCTGCTAAAACCGCTGCCTGCCGCAACCTGACCGAGTCAGGTTGCGCGCCAACCATCAGAAGAACCATCGGGCCGAATGCCCAGACACAGAAGACAGAGGGAGCCAAACCATGACCCCAGTGGAAGCCTACGACCACTTGCGTCGCCTGAGCCAGACCAAACGGTTGTTACGCCTGACCTTTCCCTACGACGACGCCCCTCAAACCTCCCAACACTCCGAACTCGTCATCAACCGCCTGGAGGCTCAAGAAGGCCTCGGCCTCGACTTCCAATACACCCTCGAACTGCTCAGCGACAACGCCCATCTCGCCCTCAAGGACTTCATGGGCAAGATGCTGTGCGTTGAACTGGTGCGCGCCGATGGCTCTTTGCGTTACTTCAACGGCCTGTGTTTTGAATTCTCCCTGGTCAAGTCCGACGATGGCATCGCCTACTACCAAGCTGTCTTGCGCCCCTGGCTGCACTACCTGCGCTTACGCCAGAACAACCGCGTCTTCCGTGACCAGAACCTGCATGCATTAAGCGAAACCCTGTTTGCCGAATACGGCGCCGAAGCCCAATGGCATTGGCGCGTGCACAGCACGGATGCCAACTTCACGATGGCGATCCAGTTCGATGAAACCGACCACAACTTCCTGTACCGGCGCTGGGAAGAAGCCGGTTACAGCACCTG